>JAGWBM010000075.1 GCA_021295895.1 Pseudomonadales bacterium | reverse complement strand
GAGCTCTTGCTGGAAGGCGTAACCCTTCGGATTCTCCGCCGCCGCTCGCCGCTCGCGAAGGTCGGTTCCCCCGGAGGAGACCCCACGATGACGAAACGGACGGTCACCGGATGCTATTCCGAAAGGCGGGCCGCAGCGGCCGACATGCGTTCGATCGCCGAAGCGAGCTCCGGCAGATCTCTTTCGACCACGCTCCAGATGACCGCCGTATCGAGTCCGAGATAGTCATGCGCCAGCACGTTGCGAAAGCCCGCAATGGCCCGCCACGGTATATCGGGTTCGGTTGCCTTGAGTGGCTCACCGAGCCGTTGCGTCGATTCAGCCAGGATTTGCAGATTGCGCACCACGGCATCCTGAACCATACGGGAGCCGTCGAACCTCGTCCGGTCGTAGCCGCCGGTGTACTCCCGGATGCGTTCGATGCACTCGCCGAGGTGCTCCAGCAATACCTGGTCGGTCCGCGTGTCCGACATCACAGCGGTGCCGCCTCCCTCAGCACGCGATCGCGAAGTGCGGGATGCAGGCCGCGTTCGGTCACCATCTCCACCCGGCGCTGGAGGAGGTCCTGGAGGTCCATCAGCAATCCGCCGAGTGCCAGTCCGGTCCTGTCGGGCGGCAGCGACACCAGCAGGTCGACGTCGCTCGCGTCGCCCGCATCGCCCCTGGCCATGGAGCCGAACACCCGGAGGTCACGAACGCCGTGGCGCTCGGCGAGGGCGAGGATCTCGGTGCGGTGGTGTTCGATCAGGGGGTGCATCTCAAACGTCACGGATACGGGCGATGGCATCGCGTCTCTTCTTGATCTGCTTCTCGCGCTGCTTCTTCTTCTTGCCAGGGTCGCTCCAACCAATGACCTCGTACAGCCGTTCCAGCAGCGTGGTGGCCTCCTCCCGTTCGCTTGCATCGGACCATGCAAGAGCTTCGTCTGCCAGACGATTGGCCTGGGTCTTCGCTTCGTTCCGAAGATTTTCGTCGATCCGATCGCTTGACGAGATTGCATCAAGCGTCCGCGTGGCTCCGGTAAGCAGGCGGCGACTCTCCGGGAGAGCATCGAATGCAGCCTGCTCCGCTCGTCGGCGAGCCGCGTCCGCCTCCTCGGCCGCCTGCCGGCGTTTCGCCTCCTCGACGTGTGGATCGATCTCCATCGCTCCGTAGCCGACCGCCGTCTTCGCGCCGAAGCCGAGCCACTCGAAGGCGTGTGCGAATGCGGCCTCGATCAATGCCTTCCAGCGTTCGTCCCGGAGAAGCACCGGGGCGTGGCGTCCCAGGTGTCCGCGGCTGCACGTGACGTGGAAGGTGAACCGGGAGCCGGGCGGAACCGTGAGGAAGCTGATCGGATTGGGCTGGCCGGAGTCGTGGGGCGATTCGCCCCGCTGGTAGTAGTGCCCCTGATGCGGCGTCATGATCTCGACGCTCAGGCTCCGGCCCTTGATTTGTGGAATCACGTCCCAGAAGGAGAGCGCTCCTCGTATGTGGTGCTGGCCGCCGGAGGGGGGCTCGCGACCGAACAGCACATCGATCGTCGAGAGGGGCAAGGATTGACCGCTCACTTCGATGTCGAACACATCCTCGCCGTCCCAGCCGCCGGTGTCCCCCCACTCGCCGCTGGCCAGCTCCTGCGCTGCGCGACGCACGACGCCTTTGACGCCACTCCCGGGCAGATACGCCAGTCCATAGGGATTGAGGAAGGCGAAGCCGTTCTCCAGTGGATGCTCGTTGCCGAGACCGGTGGTGAAGGGCGCGACGGACTGGGCCTCCAGAAGCAGGATATTCGACTCGCCCACGACACTTCGCATTGCGCACTGACGCGTGCTCAATTGCTGCATGCATCGAAGATGGCTCTCGTCCAGCTTCGTTACCTCTCGCCAAGCGTCCCGCGCAGCGGAGGTGTTCTTGTCCCAAATTCCCGGCAAAGGATTCGAGCGCCGCTGTCGGAGCGATTGAATGGTGTCGTCCATTCCGCGGGTATCGAGCATCTTCTTCACTTCATTCCCTTCGTGGCTACTGGCCCCGGCACGCCTCCGCACCTCCCGTTCCTGATCTTTGCGGGTCGTCCATACGGGAAGCAGCAACCCGAAACGTAGTGCCGGTGAAGTCCCTTTCATCAACTGTTGAGGAAGGTAGTCGGGCGCGGCTGCAACAGGCATCTCAGTCCCCTCCGACTCGGGCGGCGGCCATCTGCCGCATCCAGCGCAGCCAGGAGAACGCCTCGGTGGTGACGGCCTGGAACTTGCGGGTGTCGGCCTCCATCAACGCCGTCATGAATCCCTCGAAGTCTCTCGGCACGTCGTCCGGAAATCTCTCGTGCAGCCAGCCGCGAAGATGGTTGGCCAGATCGCGGCAGTGACGCTGCGAATCCCTGGAGCCCTTCTCGTGCAGGAACGCCATCGTCTGCATCAAGCCGCTGTTCATGATGAGCGCGGGCAGACCCTTCGCGAGATTGACGTGATCCGACCGGTAGCCCTCGGACTTCTCCCAGGTATCCTTCGCCCGCCGTTGCTCCATCGTCAGCTTCGTCATTGCTATTACCTCAGCACCTTCGCGACGACCAGACCGCGGCCGGTCGTGGCGTCACCGCCGATCTGCATCAGCGTCCCGTCGATGACGTGGCGGATACTGAGGAACGCCTCGTCGGCCGACAGCGCACCATCGGCGCCGTTGCCGGCCCGGGTCCGGCTCACGAGCAGCGGGGCGATCAGCAGCGATTCGGGCGGCAGGTTCTCGGTGTAGAACAGGCCACCACCGTCGGCGGCGCCGGTGTCGTCATCGATGCGCACGTGGGGCTCGACCAGGGTGGCGTGCTCCGCGAACCAGGCGAAATCCGTATCCGAGAGCACCACCAGATCGGATTTGAGCTTGCCACGGAAGAAGGCGTATCCTTCCGCAGGCGGGAGCGCGCGATCGGCGAGGTCGGCGGCGAGCGCCTTCAACCCCGCGGACGCATCGCCGGTACCGATGGCATCAGGCTCCAGCACTTCGTACTCGAACGCTTCGAGGTACAGCTTGCCGTCCGTCGACAACGACGGATTGGATACACGGCAACGCCCTTCGCCGACCGATGGGATCGACCAATCGACCTCGACTCCGGTCATCGCCATCAGCCGCCGGGCGCGGGCCAGGGCCTGGGGACAGGTAGCATAGACGAATCCCTCCCGCATGCTCCGTACCGGAAAGGCGACGAGTTGCCCGTCTCCAAAGCTCACCGCACCGGCATGCAGGTTGGCGCTCCCCGATTCCGGACCGAACAGCCTCTCGATCAGCGCCATCTCGCCTCCGATCGCAGTGAAGCCGTGCCGGACCGCGCCCTTGATGCCGGAGCCGGCAAAGCATGGGTGGCCCGTGTGACGCTCGCGCTGGATGGGGTTGTCCACGAGCCCCACCGCCGTGCCCGCTCCCATGTGGACGGGACTGACCGCGTACAGAAAGACTGCGGATCTCTTCTCGAACATGACTTCTCCGTTCAGCAGGCGGCAAGGGTGATTCGGTTGAAGCCTTCGGCGCGCCTCGCGGCATTCTCCACGGGGACGGACCACAGACCGTGCGCGGCAAGGCTGCGAAGGGTCTCCGCCGTGGCTTCGAGGCACTCGATCCAATACACGCTGCCGGTGGGCGCGGCGCGTTGCGCAGGCTTCGGTCCGCCCTTCGCGACATCGAACCCGGAGACGACCTCGGCGCGAGAGACCGCCGCGCAGGTCAGGCGGCCCCTGACGCCATGCAGATCGAAGCGCAGATCCCGACCCGTGCCGGTGATGCCGGTGGGCAGCCAGCCGCGCGCGAAGATTCCCGGCGCGGTGAGGATCAGCCGGCAACGGCGGTCGCGGACGAGGGCGTTGTAGTCCGGCTCGGGGACTCGAAGCTTCACGCGCCGGGACAGCGCGCCGCGGCCGTCGCCGCCAAGGCGCAGCGTGAGGGATTTGGGAAGCCGCGCGCCCGTCGTCTCGGCGAAGAACCCCACGTCGAAGCCCCGGTCTCCGTCTCCTCCATGCTCGGCTTTGCGCAACGCCACCGCCTGCGCGCTGAAAAGCTGGCCGTCCGCCGCCCGGCGTTTCGCGGGGTCGAGCCCGACGCCGACGCGCGTCTCCACATGCCAGAGGCAGGCGCCCGACACGAGGTGCTTGCATGGATCGATCGCCTCTCCCGCGAGGTACCGCTCCCAGCCTGCCGCGGTCAGCCACAGCCCATGTTCCGGCTTGCCGCGCTTGTCCTCGGCCAGTACCGCAAGCAGAGGCGTTGCCTGCGAGCAGTGGATGCCGTCATGCAGGCGTCGAGGACGCAGCATCCGGATGTGGGGAGCGCCGCCGCTGCGCGCATACACGACGAGATCGGCCGGCGGCGCATACAGTGGCTCTACGTGCTCGGAGTCGCCGGCATCCAGCCGGTGACGGCGGGCGAGCTGAAACGCGGTCAGTGCGAAGGCGCCGGGCCGTTCGGGCGTCCCGAGCTCGGAGTCGGCGATCTTGCCCTTGGCAAAGAGAGCGGGGTCGATGTCCTTGTGCACAAGAAGCGCGGAGCGCAACGCACCCGCCGCGACCGACGGCCAGGGCGGCACCAGGCTCTCGCCGAAGCTGCCGGGGTCGCCGAACAGCTTGTTGCCGCGGAGAAAGAGCATGTCCAGCGGCTCGATGAAATGTCGCTCGGTGTTCATCGCGCCTCCTTACGCGATTTCGGCCGCCGCAACGGCAGTCGGATTGCGACCGGTGTCGGCTTCCCCGGAAGGCGAACGCACCTCGCGAGCGAGGAACTCGGCGACGCAGAGAAAGTCCGTCAGCCATCGTCGGTGCCGCGTCTGCTCGGCGGCGAGACCCGCCAGGCGCTGCGCCAACCCCGGCACGTCCTGATAATGCAGCACGGTCTTTCGGGCGGTCTGCCGGCGGAGCTGGTACCCGAGGAGACGGCCCAGCATCGCGGGGTCCGCATCGTCGGGGAGGTCTCGGAGCCACACGTGGCTGTGATAGACGGCCCGCCTCGACACCGCCGGATCCGCCAGGAATTCACGAAGCTTCACGAGCAACTCGATCGACTCGCCCCACTTCGCGGTGATGCGAAGCGCACCGCCCGAGCGCTTGAGGACGGCGAGGCTGAACGCATCGCGCCCGCCCTCCTGTTTTGCGCGCTGCTCCGCCTCGCGCAGCTCGCGCAGGACCGCACCGAGCGGCGCCTGATGATGGGCGATCACGGCGCCGCAGCTCGCCGTGGCGCCACCCATCATGCGCATGAGTTGTCCCCGCAGGTAGGCGAACCCATCCTTGCACACCAGCTTGCGGCTGCTCCACACCCTGCTCCAATCGGTCTGCCCGTCCTTCGGAGCGTCGCCGCTGTACGCCTCGCGCAGGCGCCGCATAACGGGAAGGAGATCGGCCACCGGCAGCATGGCCAGCACGTCGTCTCCGCCGGCGTAGATCACCCGGCCCTTGTGCTCTCGTTCGACGACCTCGGGCACGATACGCAGGGCGAAGTCGTTGAGCGCCGCCGAGACGGCGAGGTGCCGGTTGGGCGACACCGCCCGCCTCCGGTCGCCGTACTCCTTGATCGACGGGTTGCTCTTCGCGTGTTTGTCGAAGCCTCTCCGTACCTTGGGATGGAAGCTGTCGCGGTAGCTGATCGTGGAGTTCTCGTCTTCACCTGACAGGATACGGCCCATGTGGTCGCCGTCGAGCATCAGCAAGGCGTAGTAGGTTTCCGGCTTGTGTCCGAGCAGATCCTCGGCCGCGAGCCGGTCCTCGAGCTTGTAGAGAGCATTCTCGTCTTCGTCGGACTCGCGCAGCCGATCCAGCGCGGCCGGAACACGCGCGGCGAGAGAACCCCGCAGATGTGCCAGGGCACGAGGCAGCGCCGGAGCGCGATCCTCGATGGTGACGAGGGTCTCGATATCGGCGCGGACCGCCGGCTCCGACAGGGCTTCGTCGATCTGCACGAGGTTGCCGGCCAGCGCCATGGTGTGGGTGGAGACGACGAAACGGTGCGCGGCTCCTTGCTCTGCCCCCGTGGCCTGCGCGACCTCCTCCGCGAACAAGGTCGGCCAGAGCCGCTTGAAGGCGGGGAGAGCGCCCAAGTGCTCTCCATTCTTGGCCCAAGCCCGCTTTTCGGTTGCGACCCTGCTCCATAGGGTGTTCGTCTGCTGACGGTAGGATCTTCCGAGCTGGTCGGGATCGGTAGTGAGCCATTCGGTCTCACCCGTCAGCGAGCAACGCCAGCCCTTCTGCTCGGTCTGCTTGAAGGGCCGAATCGCCTTGGCCGCGGCCAGCACCCGCTCCGAGAGGTCATGGACAGCGGGATAGAGCACGCCGGGATTGGGGGCGAAGAACGTGGCACCGCCGGCCAGGCGCGTATTCTTCCGAAGCACCTCCCAGGCCGGAGAGCCCAGAAAGCCGGGGTCGCCCGGATTGTCGGCCTCGACGCCGAAAAACGGCGACATGGCTTCGGACAAGGAGGTGGTGTCGAGACCGGTGTCGCGGTCCTTGTCTCCAACCTGGATCAGAGAGAAGGGCACCGCGGCCCAATGCACCTCGGGGAAGCCCTGGAGCTGGTCCCGCATCTGGTCGTAACAGTACGCGGTTCCGTTATCCGGCAGCTTCGCTGCTTCGAGAAGACGCTTCACCACGGTCTGTCCGAGCTCCTGAAGCCAGCCGCGCACGGTGTCCTCGATCGTCTGCGTGAGATCGTGGACCTCCGCTCGCGGGACCAGCGCCACGAAGCGATTGGGAAGTGCCGCGGCGAAGAGCGGATTGGCGTCGGTGTTCGAGCTCGTCCAGTCGCAAGCCTGGAACCACTCTCCCGGTAGTCCCATCTCGTCGCGCAGCCAGACGTCCACCTGGGGCACATCGCGCAGCCGGGGGAACAGAATCGCATCCGGTCCCAGCCGTTTGCAGACGACCTTCATGGCTTCCCACGCCAAGCGCGAGAGCAAGTGCGAGCCGGCCCACAGATCCGAGGTCGTGCGTGCCGCGGCGATGAAGCTCTGCACCGGGCCGATGGAGAGGGCAAGCAGCGCGGCTTCGCCCTCCGGATCGGCGGCGAAGGCCCCGGCAAAGGCAGAGGTCAGGTCGAGATGATCCCAGATGGAGTGGTCGGGTACGCGGGTATCGGCCGGCAGCAGCGGCCAGAGCACTCCAAGCTTGCCGTCGTCCTCCTCTACCGCCAACTCCGGCCCGAAGCGCCAACAGGCGAGGAGAGTCTTTTCCCAATCCACCGCATCACCGTCTTCATCCCTGACGACGAGTCCCGAGAAATGGTCGAAGCTCCGTTGCTTGATGTCGGCGATGTCGGTCTCGACGAGGGTCTTCAGGTCGAACGTTTTTCCCGTGAGCGGATGGACGAGAATCGGCTCCCAGGACCAGCGCACTTGGGCCCAGTCCGCCACCTTGCGGGTTCTGGTCTGCCCGCCCCGGGTCGTCACCGTGATTTCTTCCAGCGGCCACTGCGGTCTGTCCGCGGCGGATGCCCACCAGTCCGCTCGCTTGACGTGCTTGTACATCGTGATCGGGATACCGTTCTTGAAGAGAACGCTGTCCAGAATGTCGGCGTTGTCCGGGTCGATCCGGTCGTTCCCCGGCAAGGCATGGAAGCCGAGATCGCGGTGCAGCGCCCGCGACGTGCCTCCCTCGTGGCCGGCCGGGTCGCGCAGCAACACGAGCGCCTTCTCCGCCGGATCGTGGAGGCGGGCGTGGAGCTTGGTTTGCCAATAGGTATCGTCGGCCATCCCGGTTACTCCGAAATTCGTTCGAGGGCGACGGTTGCGGGTCCGTCCAGAAATCGATGAACGCATTCCCACACTCGCTCGATGACCGTCTTGCATGGACTGAATTCCCTTGTTGGCAGACAAGGCGCATGGAAGATCACACCGCGAAGCTTCTCGGGATTTTCGCTGTCCTGTCGAACCTTGAAACGCAGGCTGTTGGGCAGCCGCCCGCTGGTCTTGCGCCATGCCGCCGTTGGATGCCTGGTGATCGGATACGACAACCAGTGACGATCGACCGGTGTCGGATGAGGAGGGCCGTTGAGAGAAAACAGGGTCCGCACCCCGATCTTCACGATCGCCAAGTTGCGCATGATCTGCCTCCAATCCTCGTCGGTGTGGGTGGTCTGCCAAATCAATGGCCATTGGTCGTCCACCCCCAGGGCGTGGACCCAATCGACCTCCAACGCATCTCGCCAAGGTCTTCTGAACTGCGCCAGATTGACATCCGGTGCGGGTGATGCGTCGCCACGCGGTAGGAGAGAGAATGATCCCCAGCCATTGCGCGAACGTCCGCCGATCGCACCGTATGCGCTCATCAAGGCAAGAGCCACCCGCATTTCATCCTCGTGATTGGCGGGCACAGCGATAGACAGCGTGGCCGACTCTCCGGATTGAATGGCGGCGTTCTGCTTGAGCGCCGTTGCAAATTCCTTGCGATCGGAGGTTCCTACCGACCTGGTTTTCAACGGTCCATAGCCGAGATAGAGCAACGGGCCGATCGGTTGTCCGACTTCAGGATGCCTTATCTTCCAACCCGGAGGTCGTATCTCCTGATTTCCCCAACAGGTCCGGGTCTCCTTCCCCTCGCTCCAGCGATCCAGACGGATCCGCACTCTGCTCGCACGTGCATGGACCGCATTTCCGTTCCGGTCCTTGTCGCTCTTCAGCCATGCGTGACCGAACAGCTGACCCTCCGCCTTTCGCGGCGGCGACAGCCACCCGCCACCACTGCCGCAGCAACGCCTTGAACGGCGGCGTGCGCCACTGGCCGCTCTGCTCGGCATTGCCGAGGAAGGCAGGGGTCAGGAATTTGACCTCGTACTTCATCTGCCGCATCGGCTGCATCACGATTGCTCCTCGGGGCGATCGTCGCGAATCACGCCGAATTCTTCTGGTTCCGTAACCTTGTCGCCTGCAATCCGGATCACGTCCGGCGGCAGGTCCAGGCCGAATCGACGGTACCGCGTGCCCGGAATGGGGTCCAGCGGCTTGACCAGATACGACGCGGCCCGCCGGCGGCCCAGGCGCCGCTCCAACTCCCGCTTGATGTGTGATTTGGTGGGATTGACGTTCTCCGCGGTGAGTCCTCGCCCATACGCACTATGCTTCGCACATAGACCATACGCCTGCTCCGCCCGCTCGTAGCCACCGGATTCTTGATGCACGATTCGACCGTAGTGGTCGAGAAGTTCACGCTCGATACCCGTATCGCTCCAGTGCACGCCGGGTTGGCCGCGGCGCGCCCGCTCCGCCAGCATCCAGTAGAAGGCGAAGAGACTCGGCTTTATGGTGAAGGACTCGCCTCCGGCGCTCACCATCTGGCTGGCCGGGTCGAGCTTCAGGCCGAGTGGCGGGAGAGCCCGCTGCGCCACCGCCACCACCGCCGAGAAGCTCGCCGTACCTTCCATCAGGCCGGGGTTCAAGCCTTCGCGCAGACGCACGAAGGGGATCTTCGCCAGGGTCACTACCGCATCGCGTGCGTCGTAGGGCCGGCTGTTGGGTTCGGAGGAATGAATCAGCTCGCTCTTCGGCGTCGGATAGAAGAACTCCCGGTGCGATTCGTAGGGCAGGCTCACCAGCACGTGGGACAGCCGATCCTGCTCGCGCCCGTACAGGGACAGGGCGTAGCCGAGGTAGAACCCCATGGTCTTGCGTCCGCCGACGATGGAGACGTGCAGTGCGCCGTCGTCGTCCCGGGTCAGCGCGCGCACCACGTCGGTGATGGTGTCGGCGGCGCGGGTGTTGTCCTCGGGGGTACCGATGTCGCACAGCGGCCGTCCGTCCGCATCCTCGAGCACATGGATGTGCTCCGGCTCGAACGCGATGGAAGGTAGTGCGTAGTCGGCGCGCAACCGGTGGAACCAGCCGCTCTGCGGATGCAGGAGCGAGAGCTTTGCGCGCTCGGCACGCTCGTTGGTCGTGATGAGCCGCACCTCGGTCGGGATGAACGGCCGGTGCGGCGGCGCCGATGCGACCGCGAGCGCGTAGACGGTCTCCGTCACGATCTGGGGAGAGAGTCAGGTGACGGCGAGCAGGATTCGTCGAGGATGGCCTTCGGGGTGTTTCATTATGTGGTGTGGGAGTTGGGTATGGGTATGGGCGTATGCACAGGTGCGGGTGTCGTCGATTTCCATCGTGCCGGGCATCGAGCCCCGAGGGTCCGAGCCCCGAGAGTCCGGGTGCGGACGGTGCGCGGTGCTCCATGGGCCACGCAGGCATGTCCGCCGGCCCTTGCACCGTCGTCTGAGCGCGAAATTAGCCTGCTGCCCCTGGCTTGGTCTGTCTTCGCAAGGTTGCCGTGCGCTCGATGCGTGTTGCCCTCGGATCACGTGCCGCCCGGCTTCGGCAAGTTCCGGCGCGCGACCGCTCCTCCGCGAACGAGTCGGTTTCATCCGCAAGCGCAGGTTCAAAGCCGGACCGGCGCTAGCCAGCGCTCGCCGTTC
>JAGWBM010000074.1:8500-17324 GCA_021295895.1 Pseudomonadales bacterium | reverse complement strand
CAGGCGGCTGGAACTCCAGCTCGTGCCCGCCGCGTGATCCTCTGGCAGAATCAATCGCTTGGGGTTTGTTCCATGCGAGCAGTACGGTTTGCTTCCGCCCTATTCGTCGCGGCCATCGCGTCCTGCCAGGCAACCGAACCGGTCGTGGAAGTGCCCGCCACCCAGCCGATCAAGAGTCCCAACGACGAACGCGAGTATCGCTACGTCGTTCTGCCGAACAGACTGCGCGCGCTCCTCATCCACGCGCCGGACAGCGACCGTGCCGCCGCGGCCGTCAGCGTTGCCCGGGGCAGCGACCACGACCCGGACGAACACCCGGGACTCGCCCATTTCGTCGAACACATGCTGTTCATCGCAACCGACAAGTACCCCGAAATCGACGGCTTCACCGAGTTCATCGGCAAGAACGGTGGCAGTCGCAGCGCCTACACGGGTAGCGATCGGACGACCTACTACTTGTCCATCAAACAGAACCGCCTGCCCGAAGCCCTGGATCGGTTCGCGCAGTTCTTCATCGCGCCGACCTTCGATCCCGACTACACCGAGCGCGAGAAGGAGTCGGTGCAGGCGGAGTACCAGGTGCAGTTCAAACAGGACAACTGGCGCGCACAGGCCGTTCATAAACGCCTTTTCAATCCCAGGTACCCGGGCTCGCGCTTCAACATCGGAAGCCTCGAGTCGCTGGCCAATGCTGGCGTGGGGGAGGTGCGCGCCTTCTTCGAGGCCAACTATTCCGCGGATACCATCACCGCCGCCGTGCTCGGTCCCCAGGATCTCGATACGCTCGAGGCGCTCGTTGCCGAGCGGTTCGCTCCGGTCGTCGACCGAGACCTTGGGCCCCGGCCGCCCAACCCGCCCCTCTACGAGCCGGGCCTGCTGCCGGCGAGCTATGCCTGGCGGACCCTCAAGGACACGCGAAGCCTTTCCTTCGGATTTCCGATCCCGCCATTGCGGCCGCACTACCGCACCAAGCCGGCCTCCCACCTTGCGTCGCTCGTTGGTCACGAAGGCCCGGGCAGTCTCCACGCACTCCTGAGCCAACGGGGTTGGATCGAACGGCTTTCCACCTCGAGCTTCAGCTACGACGAAGGGAACTCGGGGTTCGGTATCTCTATCGGCCTAACCGAGGAGGGAAGTTCGCGCCTCGACGAGATCGTCGATCTCACGCACGCCTGGTTGAGCCTGATCCGGCGGGACGCCCTGGTGCCGTGGCGTTATGCGGAGAACGCTCGACGACGTGCGCTTCGGTTTCGCTTCCAGGAGGAGGGTTCGGCCACGAACGCGGTTGTCCGGGCCGCCGAGGGGCTTTCTGACTACCCGGCAGAAGATATCCTGCGCGCGCCCTACCTCATGGAGTCGTTCGACGAGGCGCTGCTGCGCCGCTACCTCGACCATCTCACCCCCGGCAACTCACTGGTTATCCTCGCCGGCCCGGACGTCGAAGGCGACCGCGTTGAACCGGTCTTCGAAGTGACCTGGCGCACGGGGCCGGGTCTGTTGCCCCGCGACATCGACGCGCCCCTCGCGTTGCCCGAACCCAATCCCTACCTGCCCCAAGACCTGGACCTGGCATTTGAACCGGCCCCGCCCCCGACTCCCGTCGAAGTGGACACTCCAACCGCCGTGGAGACCTGGCATGCACCCGACACGGAGTTCCGGACTCCAACGGCGCGGGTGACCCTGACCGTCCGTTCGGCCCAGCCGTTAGGTCCCGAAGACGTGGTGCTGGGCTCGCTCTATGCCGAGCTTGTTGAGGATGCGATGAACGCCCAGATGTACGACGCCCGGCAAGCGGGGTTGGCCTATTCCGTTGACGACTCCTGGACCGGGTTCACCATCGCGGTTGCGGGCTACCACGACAAGCTTGGCGTGCTGTTCGACGAGACGCTGGATGCGTTCCGGACGACGGCCATCGACCCGGAGAAACTCGCCCTCGCGCGCGAGCGGTTTGCCAAGGTATACGCCAATCTCGCACTGAACTATCCGTATGAGCGGGTCACGGTCGCGCTCGGTCGCCTGCTCCATCCGCATTTGTGGCCTGTCCAATCCCTCGACGATGCCCTCGGTCGGGTCACACCCGAAACCATGGCTTCCTGGCGCCGGACACATCTGGCCGGGATGGGAGCGACGCTCTTCGTGCATGGCGACCTTCGCGAGGATGACGCCCGCGAGTTGGCTGGCCTCGTACAGAGCCGGCTCGACATCGCCGAACGGCCGCACGAACTTCCCCAGGCCCGGCAAGTCGACGGCTCGCGCCGCTACGAACAGGTCGTCGACCACGACGACGCGGCGTACGCCTTGTACATCCAGGGAGACAGCGAGGCGGTCGAGGAACAGGCAAGGGTGGGTCTGATCGGACGCATGTTGAGCGGGCGCTACTACACCGCACTGCGCACCGAGCGCCAAATCGGCTATGTCGTCCAGGCCTATTCCAATCCCATCGCGCGCCGCCCGGGCATCGTCTTGCGTGTGCAGGCATCGAAGATCGGGGTGAGGGAGATCGAGGCGCTCACGAATGCGTTTCTCGAAGAGCAGCGCGCGTGGTTCCGGACGCTCTCGAAGGACGAGCTCGAGGTTCGCAAGAGCGGCTACATCGCAGCCCTGACCAGGGCCGACCGCAACAACTACCGGCGGGCGTCACGCCTTCTCGGAAATCTCTCGATGCGGGTCCTGACCTTCGACTACGGGCAACAGCTAGCAGATGCCGTGGCCCGCCTCGAACCGTCGGATGTCGCGGATGCCTACGACGCCTTGATCGACCCCGCCCGCGGCAACCGGCTAACCGTGTTCAGTCGCGGCAAACCCGGTACGGCACCGATCGACGGCGAACCGATTGACTCGATCATGGCGTTCAAGCGCGAGTCCCCGTAGGGGCGACCTTGGGGCGACCCTTGTGGTCGCCCGCCCCTTGTGGTCGCCCGTTGCCGGATCTTGCCGGTTGCCGTGGCGGGGGTGGCAAAGGGACGGGACAAGCCCGTCCCCTACGGTCCCGTTTTCCCTGCGCGTCCGCGGCCCGGCCCGTCTTGAACCGTCGGATCCTGCGCCCGGCGCTGCCGCGCAGCCACGGCGTTCACCCCCGCCAGCAACAAACCGGCGACCAGGAACGCCCCGGGTGGGAGGGCGGCGAGTGGAAACCCCAGGGTGAGGATCTCGCGTGCCGCGCCGAGGATCAGGATCGCCGCCGCGAAGCCGGCGGACGTCCCGAGCGCGTCGAGGAGCGTCCGACCGAGACCTTCCTTCGACGCCACCTGTTCGATGCGCGCCAGGATCATGCAGTTGGTGACGATGATCTGCACGAACAGCGCGATGCGCTGGTATAGGTCGAAGGCGTAGGCCTCCATGGCGAGGTTGACGAGCGTCGTGAAGGTCGCGATGACCAGCACGAAACACGGCAACCGCACGTCTTCGGGGATCAGCTTGCGGATCGCCGAGATCAGCACGGCGGAACCGGTGAGGACCACGGTGCTGGCAATGGCCAGGCCGAGGGCGTTCGCGACCGTGTTCGAGACGGCCAGCAACGGGCAAAGTCCGAGCAGTTGAACCGCGGCGGGGTTGCGGGCGACGGCGGCTTCGGTGAACTGATTCACGGGCACATCTCGTCAAGTCGGGTGCGGTTCACGGCCCGGGAGACCGCGGCCATGACAGCCTCGGATGTAATCGTCGCCCCGGTCACCGCGTGCACGTCGCCGCGGGTGAAGGAGTCCAGCCACTCGGAAGGCGTGTTCAATATGTCGCCGAAACCCGGTGTCTCCGCATGCTCCAGGACGCGAACGCCCTTGATGGCGCCATCCAGATTGAGCGCCACGGCAAGGCGGAAGCCGCCGCCGTAGCCGTCGCCGGCCCCCCGCAAGACCACCAGTCCCCGTTCGCAGAGTACAAGGTCGGCGTCGCGGAGTGCTCCGTCGGCGCGACGCTGACGCACCCGCCAGGGCGCGCCGACGCCCGCGCCGACTTCCACGCCAACGAGTTCCCGAAGGATCCGCAGTTCGGCCTCCAGACGATTGCTCGCCACTTCATCCTCGGTCACTTGGGCAAACCAGGCCAAAACGGTGCCCGCGAGCAACGTCAGCGCGGCCAATGCCGCCACGTTACGCAGCAGCGGGCGCATGACGGAGCCGGTCCAGTATGGGCGTCGCCAGGTTGGCGATCAGCACGGCGAACGCGACGCCGTCCGGGTAGCTGCCGCCGGCGCGGATGGCGAAAACAAGCGCACCGATGGTGACCCCGAAGAGCCACTGGTGCCCGGCCTTGCCCGGCGCAGTGACCGGATCGGTCGCGACGAAGAACGCCGCCAGCATGGTCGCGCCGGCGAACCAGTGGAAGAAAGGCGAGCCCAGGCTTGCCGAACTACCGCCGTCGTAGAACGCGATCGCCGGCAGCGCGATGCCGATCAGCACGGCGGCGGGTATCCGCCAATGGACGACGCCAACGGCGACTAGGTAGATCCCGCCGAGGAGGGCGGCGGCGTTGACCCACTCGAATCCCGCCCCGCCGATCATGCCGAAAGCCGTATTGCCGACGATGTCCTCGAGGGTCCGGCCCCCGCGGAACCGAAGCGCGTCCAGTGCCGTCGCCCCGGTGCTTGCGTGGACCAGCGCCATCGACTGCGGATAGGCGACCAGTACCGCGGCGTAACCCGCCATCGCCGGATTGAAGACGTTGCGGCCCAAGCCGCCGTAGAGTTCCTTGGCGAGCAGGATGGCGACCGCGACGGCGACGACGGGGATCCAGAACGGTGCCGACGGCGGAATGCCGATGGCGATCAGCAGGCAGGTGACCGGCGTGCTGCGGTCGACCAAGGGCCGGATCGGACGCTTGCGCAGGGTTTGGCAGAGCGCTTCGAACGCGGTGCCCGCGAGAAGGGCAACGAGGCAGTGGACGAGCAGTAGCCAACCGAATGCCCAGGCGGCCACCCCGACTGCGGGGACCAGCGCAACGAGCACCCGATCCATGATCGCCGGGGACGAAGCGGGTTTTCCCAGCCAACCCGCTATTGCCATTGATGAGGGACCCGAAGACGTTCGGCGCGACGCGCCTGCGTGTCCCGCGCCTGACGCGACAGTCTCCCGGTGCGCGCCTCGGTGTGTCGCCGGGCCGCCTCCGCCCGACGGGCGGACTCGCGTTCGGCGTGCTGCCGGTGTTTGAGGTCATGGAATTCGCCGACGAGGTCGATTCCACTGGGACAGGCGCGCGTGCAGGCCGTGCATTCGATGCAGTCGATGGCGGTCTCATCGCTGGTGCCGGTTTCGAAGGCGACGTGGAGCGCTTGAGGGTTCAGATCCACGGGGCAAGCCTCTTCGCACCAACCACAGGCAATGCAGGGCAGGGGGGACGCCTGCTCGGACTTCGCCATGGCAGAAATGACGACTTCGTTCGAACGAGTTGCCAACTCGATGCAGTCAACGGGACAGGCGGGAATGCACAGTTCGCACCCCGTGCAGCGTTCGGGGATCACCGCGTGCAGGTACTTCGAAGCCCCGACAATGGCATCTACCGGGCACGCATCGATGCACAGCGCGCAGCCGATGCAGTCCTTCTCGACAATGCGCGCGACGACATCCACGGGTTCCGTCAGTTCGGTGTGGGCCTTGCGTCCCAGCAACTCCTCCAGGGCTGCCACAACCCGCGGCCCGCCCGGCGGACATAGGTCCAGCCGCTCGCCCGCCGTTACCGCCTCGGCGTACGGTCGGCAACCGGGATAGCCGCATTGTGCGCATTGGCTCTGGGGCAGAATGGCATCTACGGCGGTGACCACCGCGTCAGCGTTGGCGGTGCGCTTGCTTGCCAACGCCCGTCGGGCAATGGACAGCAGCACCGCCGCCACCAGGCCGATTCCGCCGAGCACCAGCGCGGCGGTCATGCCCCAAGCCCCTTGAAGCCGTAGAACGCGAGCGCCATGAACCCCACCGTGACGAGAGCCAACGGCGGCCCGCGGAACGGTTCGGGTACGGCGTCGTCCGCGATGCGTTCCCGCAGCGCGGCGAAGGCGACGATCGCAACGCCGAACCCGAGGCCGGCGCCGATGGCGAGGAACAGCGTGCGAGGCAGGGACAGTCCTTCGCTCACCGCGATCAAGGTCACGCCGAGCACCGCGCAATTGGTCGTGATGAGTGGCAGGTAGATACCGAGCATCCGGTGCAGCACGGGGCTCGCGGCGCGCACGAACATCTCGGTGAACTGAACGGTCGCCGCGATGATCACGATGAAGGCGATGATGCGCAGGTACTCGACCCCGAAGGCCACGAGCAGGTAGCGGTTGACCAGGTAGGTACCGAGCGCCGCGACCGACAACACGAACATCGTCGCCAGCGTCATGGGGATCGCGGTTTCGACACGTCCGGAACTGCCCACGAATGGGCACAGACCGAGGAACTGCACCAGGACGAAATTGTTGACCAGCGCCGCCGACAGGAGGATGAGCAGCAACTCGGCCATGGTGTTTAGCAGGCAATTCCCATGATTACGTCACCCGCATCCCGGGCTCGGCACCGGAATCGGGGGAAACGAGAAAGATGTCCTCGCCGCCCGGACCCGCCGCCAGCACCATGCCTTCGGACGTTCCGAAGCGCATCTTGCGGGGCGCCAGGTTGGCGACCACGACGACGAGCCGATCGACCAGCGACGTCGGATCGTAGGCTTCCCGGACGCCCGCGAACACCGTGCGCTGGCTAACGCCGAGATCGAGCCGAAGTTCGATCAGCTTGTCCGCCCCGTCCACGAAGTTCGCGGCGAGCACCTTCGCCACCCGCAGGTCGATCTTCCCGAACTCGTCGATGCTCACGTGCTGACTGTGTTCCTCGGCACCGTTCCCGGCCTCCGTTTCGGCTTCGGCCACCGTGGCGGCGACCACCTTGTCGACATCCTTGCGGTCGATTCGGGTGAACAGCGCCTTGAACCGGTGGATCTCGTGCGCAACGAGTGGTGCGCCCGCGTCTTCCCAGGCGAGCGGTTCCACCTGGAGGAATGTCTCGGCCTTGGCCGCCATCGCCGGCAGAATGGGTTTCAGGTAGATCACGAGCGCCCGGAACACGTTGATGCCCAGCGAACATACGCCCTGCACCTCGTCGGCCCGATCGGGATCGTTGACGTGCTTCCAGGGCTCGTATTCCGCGATGTATTGGTTGGTGCGATCCGCCAGCGCCGTGATCTGTCGTACCGCGCGACCGACGTCGCCGCGCTCGTAGAGGTCGGCGAGTTCGTGGCGGGCATCGGACACCGCGGTCCAGAGTTCCACGTCGTGCACCTTCGCGCCCAGGACCCCGTCGAAGCCGCGATGAATGAACCCGGCGCAGCGTGACGCGATATTGACGACCTTGCCGACGAGGTCGGAGTTCACCCGCTGCACGAAGTCATCGAGTTGGATATCCACGTCGTCGGTATTGGCTGCAAGTTTGGTGGCGAAGTAGTAGCGCAGGTACTCCGGATCCAGGTGCTCGAGATAGGTGCCGGCGTTGATGAACGTGCCCCGGGACTTCGACATCTGGACGCCATCGACGGTGATGAAGCCGTGGGTGTGGACCTTGGTCGGCGTGCGGTAGCCCGCACCGCGCAGCACGGCGGGCCAGAACAGGCAGTGGAAGTTGATGATGTCCTTGCCGATGAAGTGGTGAACTTCGGCTTCGCTGTCGCTACGCCAGAAGTCCTCGAAGTCCAAACCGCCCGTTCGGTCGCATAGGTTCTTGAAGCTGGCCATGTAGCCGACCGGCGCGTCCATCCAGACGTAGAAATACTTCTCCGTGGTTCCGGGAATGGTGAACCCGAAGTACGGCCCGTCGCGGCTGATGTCCCAGGCCTTCAGCCCGCCGGTCAGCCACTCGGCGAGCTTGTTGGTCACCTCCGTCTGCACCGCTTCGGTTGCGGTCCAATCCTTGAGGAAGTCGGTGAATTGCGCGAGGTCGAAGAAGTAGTGTTTCGACGAGCGCAACTCCGGCGTGGCATCGGAAAGCAGCGAGCGCGGATTGCCGAGTTCCGTGGCGTCGTAGGTCGCTCCGCACTCCTGGCAATTGTCCCCGTACTGATCGTCGTGGCCGCAACGCGGACAGTTGCCCTTGACGAACCGGTCGGCCAGGAACAGCTTGCGCTCGGGGTCGTAGAGTTGCTCGACATCGGCCGTGAACGTCCGATCGTCGGCTGCCAGGCGCTCGTAGATCGTCCCGGTGAAGTGTTCGTTCTCGGGCGAGTGCGTCGAGTAGTAGTTGTCGTGTTCGACGTGGAACCGTCGGAAGTCGTCGGCGTGCTCCTCCCTTAGCGATTCGATCATCGCCTCGGGCGTGGTGCCGAGGCGTTCGGCCGCGAGCATGGTCGCCGTGCCGTGGGCATCGTCCGCGCAGACGTAGTAGCACTCGTTGCCCATCATGCGCTGGAACCGTACCCAGATGTCGGTCTGGATGTGCTCGAACAGGTGGCCCAGGTGGATGGCCCCGTTGGCGTTCGGCAGCGCGCTGGTGACGAGGATGCGACGCATGGCGTTATTGGAATGCTCTGATTTATGCACGTTTAGGGTAGCTCAGGGCTGCTCAGGCGACTCCATGTATCGAATCAGAGCGTCCGTAGGGAGCGGGTTGCGGTGAGGGCGCGAGACTATACGCGCCGCGGCGGCGATTGACCACGCGGCGTGCCCGGTTCGCCACTCCCGAGGTTGGGTTGAGGTACCGTTTGAAAACGCGGTTCGGAGGTTCAACTCGGTGCCAAGGCATTCGAAACGACATCGGGCAGACGCCCGACGAGATAGAGCGGCAAGGACAACAGGCGATAGCGGACCCGTTGCGTCCCTCTCTTCGACATGACCTCGGCGTCGACGTCCTGCGCGCTGGGTGGCAACGCA
>JAGWBM010000074.1:7631-8391 GCA_021295895.1 Pseudomonadales bacterium | reverse complement strand
ACCGTGCTGACGGCGCGAAGGTTGCCCGAGTCGGCGTAGACCTTGACGGCTTCCGGCAGGCCGCCGACGAACTGGTGGATCGGTTCTGGGCTGTTAGACTCGTGCCATCTTCGGTGAGATCGGGAACGTGGCGGACGACTGCTGCAGCAAGACGATCGACGTGGCGAACCTGGCCGACCGCCAGCGTAGGGTGCTGGCGTGGGTGTTCGCGATCAACGTGGCGACATTCATCGGGATGGTCACCGCCTCGGTGTTGAGTGGGTCGTCGGCACTCCTCTCGGGTGCCCTGGACAACTTAGGTGATGCGCTTACCTACGCGTTGAGCATGGCGGTGGTCGGGGCTTCCGCGCACGCCAAGGCGCGTGTTGCCATGCTCAAAGGACTGCTGATCCTCGGGGCCGCGCTGGTGGTGGCCGGACAGATCGGCTGGCGTCTGATGGACCTCGATGCACCGGTGGCGAGCACGATGTCGATTGCCGCCGTCCTGAACCTGGCCGCGAACGGCGTTTGCCTGTGGCTCCTCACGCCCTACCGAACTGGCGACGTCAACATGTCGTCGTCCTGGGAGTGTTCGCGCAACGACGTCATCGAAGGCGTCGCCGTCATCGGCGCGGCCGGTGCGGTCTGGGTCTTTGACTCCGGTTGGCCGGACATCATCGTCGCGGTCGGACTGTTGGTGATCTTCCTGCGCTCGGCTGCGCGGGTGTTGCGCAACGCTCGGCAGGAACTCTCACCCGCGACCGCGTAGGAGCGACGCTAA
>JAGWBM010000074.1:0-7592 GCA_021295895.1 Pseudomonadales bacterium | reverse complement strand
TGCGTCGGATGCGTGAACGCTATAATCGTCGGCGAATCGAAGGATCCTCGATGCCCAATCCCATAGACACCTTCTCCGACCCGGTGCTCGGCGCCACCTGGGGCGAACTCGGCGCGGTGCGCCGAGCCGCGCGTTTGGACGAGCGCTGGCATATCGACGCGGTAGTGGGCTATCCGGTGGACGGTCTGCAAGAGATGTATACCCGGGCTCTGTCGGAGGCGTTGAACGACGCCGTCGTTCTCGATCTCGCCTTCGCACCCCCACCGTCCCGAAACGCGACCGCGGCGGGCCACCTGATCGCAGTCGCATCGGGCAAAGGTGGCGTCGGCAAGTCCACCACGGCGGTGAACCTCGCCTTGGGTCTGGACCGCGCGGGCGCGAGAACGGGGATCCTGGATGCCGACATCTACGGTCCGAGCCAGGGCATGATGTTGGGGGTGGCCGACGGCCGGCGTCCTGAGGTTCGCGACCAGCGTCTGTTCGTTCCCATCCGCGCCCACGGCATCGAAGCCATGTCGATGAGCATGCTCACCGACGAGAAGACACCGATGGTGTGGCGCGGACCCATGGCGTCCGGCGCGCTGCGGCAACTGCTCGAGCAGACGGATTGGGGCGGACTGGATTACCTGGTCGTGGACATGCCGCCGGGCACCGGGGACATCCAGTTGACCTTGTCCCAGCAGGCGGCGGTGAGCGGCGTGGTCATCGTCACCACGCCCCAGGACATCGCGTTGCTCGACGCGCGCAAGGGCATCGAGATGTTCCAGAAGGTCGACATCCCGATCCTCGGCATCGTTGAGAACATGAGCTGGTTCGAGTGCGGCTGCGGCGAGGTCCACCACCTGTTCGGCGAAGGCGGTGGGGCACGCGTCGCGGCGGAATACGGTGTCGAGTTGCTGGGCGCTTTTCCGCTCGACCCCGGCATACGCGAATCGACGGATGCCGGTTCGCCGACGGTGGTCGCGGATCCGACGGGCCGAGTCGCCGGGCTCTACGTCGACTGTGCGCGGCGCGTGGCGGGAGCACTCTGGCAGCAATCGGCAATCGCCGCGACGCCGCCTTCCATCACGATGGACGACAAGTGACCATCAAGTCCGACCGCTGGATCCGGGACATGGCCCGCTCCGGCATGATCGAACCGTTCGAGGCCGAGCAGGTCCGCACGGTCGACGACAAACGGGTGATTTCCTTCGGCACGTCCAGCTACGGCTACGACGTCCGTTGCGCGCCGGCGTTCAAGGTCTTCACCAACATCTTCTCGGCCACCGTCGATCCCAAGGCGTTCGACGAGCGCAGCTTCGTCGACGTCGAAGGCGACAGTTGCATCGTTCCGCCGAACGCCTTCGCCTTGGCGAGCACCGTCGAGTACTTCCGTATTCCCCGCGATGTGCTGACCCTGTGCGTCGGGAAGTCCACCTACGCCCGGTGCGGGATCATCGTCAACGTCACCCCGCTGGAACCGGAATGGGAGGGCCACGTCACGCTGGAGTTCTCCAATACGACCAACCTGCCGGCGAAGATCTACGCCAACGAGGGCGTGGCCCAGTTGCTGTTCTTCCAGAGCGACGAGCCCTGCGAGGTCACCTACAAGGACCGGGGCGGAAAATACCAGGGCCAGCGCGGCGTCACCTTGCCGAAGACTTGAGGGAAGGCTCGTTGCGCCTAGGGCCGCCTTCGGCCGCGGCCCGGCATGCCGTGCCGGCCCTATCCCAGCAACGCACCGTCCTTCGACACGACGAGTTGCCCACTCGCAGGCATACTGCCGCTGGATACCATGCGGCCGATTACCCGTGCCTGCTCGCCGGCTTCGGTCAACGTCCCGACAACGCCGTCCGCATCGTCTTCGGCCACGCACACGACGAAACCGACGCCTAAATTGAACGTTCGGAGCATCTCGACCTCGTCGATGTTTCCAGCCTGCTGCAGGAAGTTGAACACCGCCGGTCGCCGCCAGGCGTCGAGCTCGATCACCGCCGCCAAGTCGTCGTCGAACATGCGCGGCAGGTTGTCGACGAATCCGCCGCCGGTGATGTGGCAGAGCCCCCGGGCAAGCCCGAGAACCGTATTCACGGAACGCACGTAGATGCGCGTGGGCACGACTAGCTCGTCGACTAAGTTGTCGGGGATGGCACCCCCTTGATCATCGAGAATGCGTCGGATCAGCGAGTAACCGTTCGCATGGGGTCCGCTGGACGCCAGTCCGATCAACACGTCTCCCGCCTCGATTGCCGCACCGGTCACGATGGCGTTGCGTTCGACCACACCGACGCAGAACCCGGCAAGGTCGTAGTCGCCCGGCGGGTAGAATCCGGGCATCTCCGCGGTTTCGCCGCCGGCCAACGCGCAACCGGCCAGCTCGCAGCCCTTCGCGATGCCGTTGATCACGCGTTCCGCCACGTCCACGTCGAGCGCACCGCTCGCGTAGTAGTCGAGGAACAGGAACGGTTCGGCGCCGGCCACCACGAGATCCTGGCCCACGTCGTCGTGACGGTCGTGGTCGATGGCGAGGCGTAGCTTGGTGCCGACGCCGTCGGTGCCGGTGACGAGAACCGGATCGCGATAGTGCTTGGGCAGCGTGGCGAGTGCCGCGAAACCGCCCAGATCGGACAGCAGTTCCGGGCGGCGAGTGCGGCGTACCGCCGGGGCGATGCGTCGTAGGAGTTCGTTGCCCGCATCGATGTCGACGCCGGCATCCCGGTAGGTCAGGCGCGGCATCGGCCTATTCCCGCGCGAAAGAACGGGCAGTTTACGGCAAAGGCGCCGATTTCGGGGGCGCTTTCATTACACTTGCCACTGCCCTGTCATGGATCGTGGCCCGTGGCTCGTGTTCGATTGTTGTCGGCCTGTGTCGTTGCCAGCGCGGCGGGAACGGCGTGGGCCGAAGTCGTTCCGTGGCTCTATGACGTTGATGTCGCCGTGGCGTCGCAGGGTGACGCCGACAGACGCCGCGGCGCAGGTGCCGCGCTCACCGAAGTGCTCACCCGTGTGACGGGGCTGCGCGAGATTCCTTTCAGCGCCAAGGTGGACGATGCAATCCGCGATTCGGAGCGTTACTACGTCCGCTACGGGTTCGCGACAAGGGACATCCAAGGCGAAGAGGACGGCGACGTGATTGCCGAGACGCGCTTGGAGATCCACTTCGAACGGAACACGGTGCTTGAACTGTTGCGCCAGACAGGACTCCCCGTGTGGAGCGCCGACCGTCCCAGCGTACTCGCCTGGGTCGTTCTCGAACGGGACGCCGCCCGGCATGTGGTTTCGGCGGCACCGGTGGGCGTGGCGGAGGAGGTTGCCTTGACCATGCATCGGGAGGCACGCCGCCGCGGCGTCGTGGTGACCTTTCCGCTCATGGACCTCGAAGACAGGGGCTTGAGGGTAACGGACCTGTGGGGACGGTTCTGGACGGCCATCATGGGGGCGTCAAGGCGTTATCCGTGCGATCTCATGCTGCTTGGGCGCATCGCACCGGATCCCGATGGTGGCGTGTCGTCGCGGTGGGAGATCATGTCGCCGAACGGCGACAAGGAACTCGCCGAGACGTTCGACCATCGGGGCGCGTCGGCGGCCGCGGCGGCGGGAGAAGCGGTGCATCGCCTCGCGGATGCGATGGCGCGGCGCTTTGCGGTGCGCGGAGGAGACCTCGGCACCATCTCGTTGACCGTGCGGGGGGCGCAGACGGTGCGCGGCTACGCCGCCGTACTCGCCTATCTGCAGTCGCGGGAATACATCACCCGCGTGGACGTCAGTGCCGTGGAGCCGGACGCGCTTCACCTGAGACTGCACTCCCGGTCGGCCCGTGATCAGCTTGTGGAACTGCTGCTGATGGGGGGCTATCTTTCAGTATCTCGAATCGCTTCACCAACGCCGCCGCTGGCGGTGCCGAGGCTGGAGTTGACCTGGATGGGTGCCCGATGACCGAAACGCCCCGACGGATGGGTCTCAATGCAGTGGCCGCTTCGGTGCGTCATCTACCCAATGCGCTGACCATCGCGCGTATCGCACTGGTGATTCCCGCCGGCTGGCTGCTTTGGGTCGAGGCCATTCCCGAAGCGCTCATCATCATCGCGATCGCCGGGGTGTCGGACTTCGTCGACGGGGAATTGGCCAGGCGCTTCAACTGGCGCACCTCGTTCGGGGCGATTGCCGACCCCGCCGCCGACAAGCTTCTGGTGCTGGTCGTGATCGTCGTGCTCGCGCTCCAGGGTCACGTCCCCGCGTGGCTGCCGGCGGTGGTCGTGGGACGCGACTTGGTGATCGTTATCGGTGCGCTGGTCTATCGACTGGTGCTCGGCACGTACGAGGTGGAACCGACGCGCCTCAGCAAGGCGAACACGGCGCTGCTGGTCTTCGTCCTGCTGGTCGTGATCATCGGCTTGATGGGCGAGGAGTATCCGGTAGCGGCAATGGTGGCCGCGCCCATCGACCCGTTTGGATTCGTCCTGGTGGGGATTTCGAGCGTCGTTTCCGGTTGCCATTACGTGCTGCTTTGGGGTCGCCGGGCGAGGGTCGAGTTGCGCGCGAGGGACAAGGAAAAGTCGGCATGACCGAGCAACAGGCGCTGCCGTTTGCTCTGGGTGAAGGGGGCACGTTTCGACATTTCGTGGCGGGCCGAAACGGCGAACTCGTGGAGCGGTTGCGGAAATTCGGGCAGTCATCCGGCCACGCGTTCGACTGTCTTTGGCTGTTTGGTGACTCGGGTACTGGGAAAACCCACCTATTGCAGGCGGTCTGCAGCGAACAGGCGAACGCGGCCTATATTCCCGCGCGGGAAATCGTTGCCGAGAACGGCGCCATCGACGCCTATGGCAAGTTCGACACCGTTACCGTCGACGACGTGACGTCGTGGATCGGCACGGCATCGGAGCGAGGACTCATGGGTTTGTACAACGTGCTGCGCGGTCGCCGCGCACGCCTGGTCCTGACCGCGGACCGCTCGCCGCGGGATCTCCGGTTCGCCTTGCCCGACCTGGGTTCGCGACTGCGCGCCGCCGCCTGTTATCGGGTCGCCCCCCTGGACGACCGGGACAAGCTGCGTCTGCTCTCGGGCGTCGCGACGGCACGCGGCTTCGAACTGCCACCCGAGGTCGCCCAGTTCCTTCTGGCGCGAACCAGCCGGGACCAACGCGAGTTGCTGGGCGTGCTCGACCGACTCGACAAGGCATCGCTCGCCCAGGGCCGTCGCCTCACGATTCCTTTCGTCAAGCAGACGCTTAGCCTGTGACCGCCCCGGACTTGGGCCGGCCGCATTTGTGCGGTGCGAGTTTCGACCCCGCGGGCGGGACGCGGGCGAGCGGTCCGGCGGCGTTGTCCCGTCCCGTGTCCAGCCGCCCGGTACGTCCGGCGCGGGCGAGTGCGCGCCCTGGCGGGCGCGATGGGGTCGCCCCTGGGATTTCGTCATGCAATTCGACGGGTTGTGGATTTGTACCCCGCGAGGCGACATTGACGACACCGCCGGTGACGACGGGACGTTCCGGCGCATTGTCCCGCGTGGTGGTTACGGGTGGCGGCACGGCAGGCCATGTCATCCCCGCGCTGCCCGTCGCCCAGGCCCTTCTGGACGTCGGTTCGACGGTTCACTTCGTGGGGAGCACGAGCGGTCTCGAAGAGCGTCTCATCGCCCCGCTCGGTATTCCCTACCACGGCCTCCAGGCCGGCAAGCTTCGTCGATACTTCTCGCTCGAGAACTTGGTCGACGTGCTGCGTGTGGCCTTCGGCATCGTGCAGGCGTGGCGACTGCTGGCGCGCATTCGGCCCGTCGTGGTGTTCTCCAAGGGTGGCTTCGTGTCGTTTCCCGTGGTGGTCGGTGCCTGGTTGAACGGGATCCCGGTGGTCGCCCACGAATCCGACCTCACGCCGGGACTGGCAAACCGGCTGGCCATGAGGTTCACGACGACGTTGTGCGTCAACTTCGAAGGTACCCGAGCGGAGCACGCCCGGGTGGTCGTCACCGGTACGCCGTTGCGCCGGGAACTGTTGCGCGGCGACGGCGCGCGGGGGCGGCAACGGCTCGGCATCGACGCCAAGCGACCGGTTCTACTCGTCGTCGGGGGAAGCCTCGGTGCCGCGAGGCTGAACGAAGTGCTTCGCGCCGCGCTGAACCAACTGTTGGACGACTACGATGTGGTTCACGTCTGCGGCGCGGGGAAGACCGACGGGTCTCTCGCGACCCTGCGCGGCTATACGCAGCGCGAGTACGTGTCGGATGAATGGGGGGACATCATTGCGGCTGCCGACGTCGTGGTCTCCCGGGCCGGGGCGAACGCGCTCTACGAATGGCTGGTACTCGGCAAGCCGCACCTTCTCGTGCCGCTTCCTCGAGCGGCGAGCCGTGGCGATCAGATCGAGAATGCCGCCTACGCCGAGTCCCGGGGTTGGAGCATGGTTCTCGCCGAAGATGAACTCAATGGCGAGACATTGGTCGCGGGGGTCGCTAAACTCGCCGCCCTTTCGGGCGAGTTCCTCCACCGGATGCAGGAGTTCCGCGCCCGCGACAGCACTTCCCTGATCGTGAAGGAGTTGTTGCACGCCGCCCGCCCCACCTAGCAGCCATACCCGAACCATGTACCGAGTCAGGACCTTCAACAAGATCGCGCCCAAGGGGCTCGAACGTTTTCCGGATCACGGCTTCGAAGTCGGGTCGGCGGTCGGCGACCCCCACGCCATCCTGCTGCGTAGCCACAAGCTGTCCGACGACGAATTGTCCCGGAGCCTCGCGGCGGTCGCCCGCGCGGGGATCGGCGTGAACAACGTGCCGGTGGATCTGTGTTCCGAACGCGGCATCGTCGTCTTCAACACCCCCGGCGCCAACGCCAACTCGGTCAAGGAACTGGTACTCGCGGCGTTGCTCCTGACGTCCCGGGACGTGCTCGGCGGATTCGACTACGTGCGATCCCTCGAGACGGTAACCGACGACGCCCAACTGCACCGCCTGGTGGAGGCCGAGAAGTCCCGCTTCAAGGGCCACGAGGTGGCGGGCCGAACCTTGGGAATCGTCGGGCTCGGCGCGATCGGCTCGCTTGTGGCCCGGTCGGCGCTCAATCTCGGCATGGACGTCTTGGGCTACGACCCCGCGCTGTCCGTCGATGCGGCCTGGCGGCTACCGAGCCAGGTCAAGCGGATGGAGAATCTGCCGACGCTGTTCGCGCGGTCCGACTACGTCACCCTGCACATTCCGGCGCTGACCGAGAACCTCGGCCTCGTGGATGCGGACCTGCTTCGGAACCTGCATCCGAAATCCGTGCTGTTGAACTTCGCCAGGCAGGAGGTCGTCGACGAAGCCGCCATCAAGGACGCACTCGTGGACGGCACCTTGGCGGCCTACTTCGCCGACTTCCCGAGCACCGTGCTAGCCGGCGAGCCCAAGGCCCACACGACACCGCACCTGGGTGCGAGCACCGCCGAAGCCGAGGAGAACTGCGCGGTCATGGCCGCCGATCAGATTCGGCAGTTCCTGCTCTACGGCATCATCGACAATTCCGTCAATTTCCCATCGGTGGCGCTGGACCCGGCCGGCGGCTATCGCGTCGGCATCACCAACGCCAACGTGGCGGGCATGCTCGGCCAGATCATGTCCACGCTCGCAGACGCCGAAA
>JAGWBM010000073.1:7332-24189 GCA_021295895.1 Pseudomonadales bacterium | reverse complement strand
TGCTCATCGTCCACGGCGATGTCGATCAACGCGTCCCGATCGACCATGCGAAAAAATACCTGAAGCTGTTGGATGAGCATGGGAAGCCCTACGAATACCTGGAACTGCCGGGCGCGGATCATTTCTACAACACGCTGTTCTACGATCATCAGGAGACGTTCTTCGGGAAGATGATCGACTACCTCGCGAACGACTGCGGTACCGACGGGTTGAAGGGGTAACGCCGACGCGCCCGCCTTTCGCCGGGCGCGTTAACCGCGAGCCGCCGCGCCGATGGCGACTTCCCGTCCGCCATTCTCGGCGGATCGGTAAAGGCCGTCGAGCATGCGCTGGACGGCCAAGCCGTCTTCACCCGGCGCGAGTGTGGGCTTGTCGTACAGGCAATGGTCGACGAAATTGTTCATCTTGCGGGTGAACATGCCGTCGAACGCCGTGTTGGGCAGCCATCCGGGAGACTTGTCCACCATGTGGCCATGCTCGTCGGTGAAGATTCGCGGCGGATTCCAACTTGCCCCGCCCTCGTCGCCCATCAGTTCGAAATTCCAGTCGTCCTTCTCTATATGCGCGGCGAAGGCGGCTTCGATGTGGGCCACGGCGCCGTTGGCGAAGCGAATGCGGCCGACGGCAAGGTCCTCGACGGTATAGGTCGTGTGGTCCCAACCCTTCCACGCGGACTCCACGCGATCCGATGGCTTGTCGCCGATGTAGGTGAACATGTCGGCCGTGGCGCTGACGGGTTGGGGCGATCCCATCGCGTAGTGGGTCATCTCGAGGACGTGTACGCCGATGTCGATGAGCGGCCCGCCCCCTTGGAGATCCTTGCGGCCGAATACGCCCCAGTTCGGTATGCCGCGTCGGCGCAGCGCTCTTACGCGGGCGTAGAGGATGTTGCCGAACACGCCGTCGTCATAGGCCCGGCGGAGGAACTGGGTACGGGGGTTGTAGCGGTACTGGAACGCGATGCAGAGTTTTCGCCCCGCTTCCCTTGCGGCGGCGACCATGCGCTGTGCGGCCTCGGCGGAGTGTGCAAGGGGCTTTTCGCACAATACGTGGCAGCCGGCGTTCAGGGCGTCGACGGCGGACGCCTCGTGAAGCTTGTTCGGCGTGCATATGGAAACCGCGTGGAGATCCTCGGCAGCGAGCATTTCCCGCCAGTCCGAATACATGCCCTCGACGCCGAACTGTTCCCGGTGCCTGACCATTTGCGCCTGGGCTATGTCCGCCATGGCCACCATCTCGACATCGTCGCGCCGGGCAAGGTCTCGCATGTGGGCCCCGGCGATTCCACCGGCGCCAATGAACCCGTAGCGCAGCTTCTTCTGCGGCATCGTTGGTTTCCCGGGGAGGCGACAGACGCAAGCGTACCGCAATGGTGCCTGTGTTGGGCGCGAAAACTGCGCCGGCAGTTCGCTACGCGCCGCCATTCCCGCCGAGGAGGCATTGCAGTCGCGACGCACTTTGCTACGACCCTGCGGCACCCGCCGGAGGGTTCGAGAATGCTGAAGAAGCGCCGCGATGAACCGGCTCGGCGGCTCGTGCAGAAATGTACGAAGTGGTTGTTTTTCTTGATTTTATTGGCGCTAGCATGCTGCAATCGGTTCATTGGAACGCCGGTCGGGCTGACCGGACGTGGCGGATTCGCTGGATTCCAGGTTGGTGGAAGAGGGCGTGGCGGAGGAAGGCAATGGTGGAGGAAGGCATGGCCGAGGAAGGCGTGGCGGAGGCATTGGATCGAGACCGCCGCCGCGATGAGGGCCGCGGGACGGAACAAGTGGAAGCGTCTTCGGTGGACTCGCGGCGCGGCCCGACGAAGGCGCCAGACGAGCGGCATCCCGGGCGGGACGAGGGTGCCGCTCACGGCTTTCCCGGCTGCCGTCCGATCCGCATACCCCGGGAGGACATCGCGGACTACGAGGGTCGTTTCGAATACTGGGACGCCGACACGGAGATCGCCTGGACGGCGCGCGAGCCGACGAGCGTCTACCACGAGTTGCCGGGGCAGCGTCTGGCGCGTCTGACCGAGCGGATCGCGGCTGCCCGGGGCGCGCAGATCGAGTCGTACGGCACCGGCGACCTGCTGGTTCGCGACGACAAGGGCGAGAGGCACCGCATCATGCAGGCCGACCAGATCCTCTACCTGCATCCGGGTAGGGTTCGCCCCCTGGGCCACTCGATCGAGGTTGGCCACGACGACCTGCCGGAGGTCGTGCTCGAGGTTGATCTGACCACCGATGTTCGCCCGCGAAAGATGGGCCTGTATCAGGAGTGGGGCTTCGGAGAGCTTTGGGTCGAGGTACCGGAGAATCGGGCGCCGAGTCGACCGAACCGACAACCCGGTCTCACCATTCGCCTCCTGGGCCCTGTCGGCTATGAAGAGGTGGCCGAGAGCCGGGCGTTTCCCACGTGGACGGCGCGCGAAATCCACGCCGCGCTCAACGAGACGGTCCTTTCCGAATCAACGGTCGCCGTACTGCGGCGGGTGGGGCGACTACTCGGCGAGCGGGGCGGGACGGTCACCGACGACGATCCCTTCATGCGCCTTGAGCGCGAGCAGAGCCGCCACGAAGGCGTGGCGGCAGGCGTTGGGAAAGGACGCCTCGAAATGCTGTCCGAAACCCTGGCCGAGCGCAACATCGCCACGTCGGAGAAACTCGATGTCTACGCCGACGTCGTTGCGCGGGTCCCGGGTCGGGACCTGATGCGCGCGGCACTGGCCTGCAGCGACGAAGCCGACTTTCTTCGCCGGATCGTGCCCGCCTCTGACGAAGCGAAGTAGCGCCGCACGGGTGTGCGGGAAGCGGGTGGTTACCGCATGGTCCTGAAACAAGCGCGCAACTCCCGGACGAACACCTCGGGTTGCTCGAAGGCGGCAAAGTGTCCGCCCTTGTCCAACTCGTTCCAATAGACGATGTTCGCGTAGGTCTGTTCCGCCCAGCTTCGCGGCGTGGGGACGATCTCCTTCGGAAAGATGCTGCACCCGGTGGGTAGTTTCACCCTGTTGTCGCCACGACCACCGAATGCTCGGTTGAAGCTCTCCCAGTAAAGCCGCGCCGAGGACGCGCCGGTCGCAGTCAGCCAATAGAACATGACGTTGTCGATGAGTTCCTCGCGGCTGACGGCGTTCTCCGGGTGGCCGTCGCAGTCGGTCCATTCCAGGAACTTCTCGATGACCCAGGCCGCCTGGCCCATGGGCGAGTCCACCAGGCCGTAACCCAACGTCTGCGGGCGCGTACTTTGCTGCTTGGAATACCCCGCCCCCCACTCCTGGTAGTAGCGTCCGCCGTCGAACGCCGCCTGGTCTCGGGGCGTGGGATTCTCCCGGGCCTCGGGTGTCGGTCCGGCGCTTGGCATGTTGACGTGGATGCCCGCACATCGGCCGCGGTTCTGCATGGCGATCGCCGATGTGACGGCGGCCCCCCAATCGCCGCCTTGGGCAAAGTAGCGTTCGTAACCGAGCCGTCCCATCAGGTCGTCCCAGGCCTGGGCGATCTTGCCGACGCCCCAACCCGAGGTCGTCGGCTTGCCGGAGAAGCCGTAGCCGGGAAGCGATGGGCAGATGACGTGAAAGGCGTCCTCTGCCTTGCCTCCGTGGGCGGACGGGTCGGCGAGAACGTCGATCACCTTGTGGAACTCCACGACCGACCCGGGCCAGCCATGGGTGATCAGCAGGGGTTCTGCATCCGCGTGGGGACTCGGTCGGTGGATGAAGTGAACACCAAGACCCTCGATCTCGGTGATGTACTGGGGAAAACGGTTGTAGTAGGCCTCCCGCGCTCGCCAGTCGTACCCGTTCAGCCAGTAGTCGGCGAGTTCCCTGGCGTAGGCGAGCGGGACGCCTTGGTTCCAGTCGAGCGACTGGCCGTCGCCCGACGTTTCGGCATCGGGCCAACGGGTGCGGGTGAGCCGTTCGCGCAGATCGGCCAGATCTGCATCCGGTGTGTGGATCTTGAATTCATCAATCTGGGGCATGGTTGCTCCGTTGTGGGATTTGTCGAAGGTGGGTGGGGGCTAGTCGGCGAACGGGGCCATGGTGTCCCAATGGCGTTTTACCCGGCCAGATAGCCGAACAATACGAACGGTTCGTGGAACAGGCTTTCCGACGTGTACGGGCCCCGCCAGTCCGGTCGGTTCGCCGTGCTCGCCCCCAGGATATGGTCGTAGACGACGAGGTGGTCGTAGCCGAGGGACTCCGCGGTCGTGGCGAACTCGGCGACCACCGCGGGGTCGGTTCCGATTTCTGTCTGGGGGAATACGACGCCTAGCTTCATCAAAGCTCCTGTAACTACTCAAACGCCAAATGATCCCGTAATTCGGCATGCGGTCACAACGCTCAAGCGAACGCGTTGCCATCAGATCCTCGAAGTTGCGCCTGAAGAACCGGTCCCGGTGGTCATCCATGACCTGCGAGTCCGCGTCGTGGACGAAACTCTACGGCATCCAGGCCGTGTCAACGACCGTTGGCCTTCGCTGCTCTTTGACCGGCCTTGGCGTGCTCGTCGACGGCCCGCTTCATCGCCTCGACCTGCACTTCGTCGATGGCTATGAACCCACCGAGGTAGCAACGAACCGCGGGTTCGAAAGGACTGGCGGCATGCGGTCGGGCGTCGATGGCGTCGAGCCGGCAGATCGAGCCGGTCCGGGCCCGGGTGGTGACAACCATGTCTCGACGCAGGCCGACGCACGGCTGCGAGAACCGGTTGACCCATACTCGTTTCTTGATGCGACCACGGAACACGACAAGACTCTCGTCGATTATCTCGATGCTGTCGATCTCCCGCCGACGTAGGCAGGATCGCTCGTCCCGGTAGTCGTCGTCGGCCAGCGGATTCTCGAGGATTTCCTCGACGGTCGATTGGTTTTCAACGGGTGGACTGTCGGAATCGGTGGATTCCGACTCCTCAGCCAGGCACACGACGGCGCCGAGCGACGTCAACAGGAAAACAACCGCAGCACGCATCCGAGGTCAGCCGGCTAGTGCCCGGGATCCGGGGCCACCTGCGCCTTGGCCCAGCGGTAGTCCGCCTTGCCATTGGGGCTGCGCAGGATTTCGTCGATGAACACGAACGCCTTCGGCAGCTTGTATCGGGCGATGTGCTTGGCGCATTCGGTCAACAGGCTCTCCTCGGTCACCGTTCGGCCGTCCTGCGTCTGAACGATGGCAACCACTTCGTTGCCCCAGCGCTCGGACGGTCGTCCCGACACCACGGCATCGTAGACGTCCGGATGGTGCTTTATAGCGTGTTCGACCTCCTCGGCGAAGATTTTCTCCCCGCCGGAGTTGATGGTGACGGACTCCCGACCGTGCAACTCCAGGGTATTGTCGGCCAACAGGCGTACCTTGTCTCCCGGCACGGAGTAGCGCACGCCGTCGACGACCGGGAAGGTTCGGCTAGTCTTCTCTTCGTCGCCCAGGTAGCCCAAGGGAATATTGCCGGCCCGGGCCCACCAGCCGAGGCCGTCGTGCCCGGGTTCGAGCGTGCGGGTCATGTCGTCGTTGAGGACGGCGTTGTGGGGCGAGAGCTTGAACTTGCCGGTGGCGGCGCCGACCTTGGCGTTGCTGGTGTGTGTCGCCTGGCCACCGGTCTCCGACGATCCGGCGGTATCGATGATGTTGATGTGGGGCAACACCTCGAGCAATTCCGACTTCAGCTTCGCCGTGAAGATCGCGCCGCCGGTGATGACGTTGCGTAGTTCCCGGCACCTCGCGCCCGAAGCGCGAAGGGCGTCCAGGAGCGGACGGCCGAACGCGTCGCCGACGAGCATCAGGATGTGCACGCCCTCGCGTTCGATGGCCTCGACCACGCCGGCAGCGTCGAAGCGCTTGACCTCGTCCTGAATGACCACGGTGCCGCCGGTGTGGAACGCCTGAAACGAACTCCAGTGACCGGCCCCGTGCATGAACGGCGGCGCGGGCAACGTCTTGCGGTGGCTGGCCAGCGCACGTGACACGAAACCGTCGAGGTTGTCGATGACTTCGCCGTTGGTGCGTCGCGCCCCGAGACTGGCGACCAGGATGTCGCGTTGCGTCCAAAGCACCCCCTTCGGCATCCCGGTGGTCCCGCCGGTGTAGAGGATGTAGAGATCGTCCGGGTTCCAGTCGAGGTCGGGTTTGGCAGGGCTCGAACTCGTCAGGGCAGCCTCGTATTCGATCGCGCCTTCGAGTAGCGGGCGGGGTTCGTCGTTGACCTGCACGAGCACCTCGAGGGTCGGCACCCGATCGCGGATGGCCGCGACGTGCCCGGCCAGCGAACTGTGGAAGACCAGCGCCTTCGTGTTGGCATCGTTCAGGAGGTAGACCAGTTCCTCGTCGACGTAGCGGTAGTTGACGTTGATCGGCGCAAGGCGCGCCTTGAATGCGCCCACCATGGCTTCGAGGTACTCGTTGCCGTTGTACAGATAGATCCCGAGGTGATCCTGGCCGGATTTCCAGTCCGCCAACGCGTCCCGTTCGGTGTGGGCGCCGAGTCCGTGACCGATGAGGAAATTGGCGAAACGCCGGGTGCGTTCGGTGAGTTGCCGATAGGTGATGCGTCGGTCGCGGAAGACGATGGCCTCGCGGTCGGCAACCGCTTCGGCCACGGCTTCGTTGACGGTAGCGAGATTGAAGGTCACGGGATTCCTCTCAAGCGTCGTCCCGGTGGAGTGTACGGAACTTCGCGAGAGTTGGCTGACGGCTAGGGCGGCGTGATGTCCTGGCCGAAGACCAGGACGTGTCCCTCGGGATCGACAAGCTCGAACTCCTTCATGTCGTAGAAACGGTCGACGCACTCCGTCGCCTCCCAGCCCTTGTCCACGATCGACTGGCGCAGGGCCTCCGCGTCGGCGACGTAGAAGTAGTAGTGGGATTGGGGAAATCGGCCGTCGACCTTCTTGCCCTCGGGGATGTACGAGGGACTCGCCAGCATGACGGCGGCCTTGCCGTTCCTCAAGGACGCGAAGCCGGTTGCGCCGACATCGTCCATGCGCCCGGCGACCTCGAACCCGAGCACGTCGGTATAGAACCGGATGGATGCCTGCACGTCGGCGCACATCAGCATGGGAACGAGATCAAGGAACGGGGGATTCGGCATCTTTGCCATCTCCTTGAGGGATTTCCGCAAGAAACTCGTCCACCGCCTGCCAGACCGGCGGGTGGTTGAAGAACTGATTGTGACGTAGCTCAAACTTGTGCAACTCCACGGGCTGCTGCGCGGCAGCGTTGATCGATTCCACCATCGCTTCGTTCTCCTTGAAGCCGATGACCTCGTCTTGCTCTGAAGCCAGCACCAATGTGCGCGGCAACTCGGCGACCGCGGACTGGGCATCGAAACGGTGGCGGAGCAACGTTCCGACGGGAATGATCGGTAGCGTGCGCCGGGCTATGTGCTCGACGCTCCGGTAGGGGCTGATCAGTATCAAGGCGTCGGGTTTCACCGTTGGCGAGGCCAGTGCGGCGATACCGGAACCGAGGCTTTGTCCGAACAGGACGAGCGGTCGGTCGGGGAACCGCGTGCGGGCCCACTCGCTGATCGCTTTCGCGTCGCCAAGGAGGGCGGCTTCCCCGGGCTTGCCCGTGCTGTCGCCGTAGCCGCGGTAGTTCACCAACACGCTGGTTGCGGTCCGATTCGCCCAGTTGTGCGTGTTGCGCGACACCTCCTCGGCGTTGCCGCCGAAATACACGACAACCGGCCCCGCCGATTCGGCGTTCACCACCCAACCGCGCAACGCGACACTGCCGCGGTTGATCTCGATGGGCTGCGCCGGCGGGTTTGGTGGCGGGTGGGTGACCGAGCGCGGGTAGAAGATCAATCTTTCCTGGAACGCCCACAGCAACGCGCATACGCCGAGGTACGCGGCGACGGCGGTGAGTACGATCTGCATAAAGTACCGAGCCGGCTTCAAGCGGTAACGCCGGCACGCCCGAACAGGTCTTGGAAGTTGCCGGCGAAAAACCTCGCCTGGTCCGCTTCACCAATACCGGCGAGTGCACGGCTGAAACGGCCGATGGGATCCCGCCCGCCTTCCGCGTGGGGATAGTCGGACGAGAACAGGTACAACTCGGGCAGCGACTCGCGGATGAGCGCCCCGACGTTCTCGAAGGGGTAGGGCGTGAACCGTAGCTGATCCCGGAACTGCTCCGAAGGTTTGCGCTGGAAGGCGCCGAGATGGGGCTCGGAGCGCGCCCAGATATCGACGGCGTGGTCCAAGCGACGGATCGTATCCGGTACCCAACCCGCACCCAGTTCGATGACGCCGCCCTTCAGGGCGGGAAACTTCTCCAGGACGCCATCCAGCACGAGCACCGAGATGAAACGCTGGGCCGATTGGAAGATCACGGTTAGATCCTTGGACCCGATCACTTCGACGCCGCCGCGCGCCGTCCGACGCTCCGGGTGGCCGTCGTTCATCCACTCGTGGGGTATGGAAAGCGATGAACTCCCGACATGCAAGATGAACGGGGTGCCGGTCTCCTCCAGGCGGCGCCAGATGGGATCGTGAAGCGGGTGGCCGGGCGAACGCCCACCGGGTGCCCGGGATGGAATCCATACCGCACCGAGGCAGAGGTCCAGGGCTTCGTCGATCAGCGTGTGAGCGGCACCCGTTTCGTCCAACGGCACGATGGCGACACCGATCAGCCGCGCATCGCCCTCGCAGAACTCGGCCATGGCCCGATTGTGAGCCGCGGCTGTTGCCCGGCTCACGGTTGGGTCGGGATTCGTGAACACCTTGGTGGCGCAGAAGGACGAGAACACCACCTGTCTTTCGAACCCGAGAAGATCCAGTGCCAAGCCGCGTTCGCTGCCATTGAATGCGCCGAGTGCACCGTGCCACTTCGGTCCCCGGGTAATCCGGTCGCCTAGCGCGACAAGGTCGGCGACGGTCCCGCGGTAAACGCGCATCTGCTCGCCGACGTCCGCTAGGCGTATCTCGTCCAACGAGGGGATACGGTCGCGCATCGATTGCTCGACGTGCCGGGACAGGAAGTCCGGCAACTCCATCAGGTGGCTGTCGGCGTCGAGTATGGCCGGTACCGAGGGTGCCGCGCTCGATGCGTAGGTCATGGTGGCTGGCTCACGGGCGACCACAAGGGTCGCCCCTACGGCAGTACGACGACGGCGTGGCCGGGACACGTCGCGCCGCCGTCCTGGTTAACGACATTGATGTCGAGCCGAACTCGGTTCTCGCCGTCCACGATCGACTTCCCGGTGACTTCGCCGATCACCGTCAGCACGTCGTTCTTCTGATTGATGGCCCGGTACTGGCAGCCGACTTCGCGCACGATGCCCTCGTCCCCGACCCAGTCGCGCAGAGCGTTGACGATGTACGCGTAGCGCAGGTTGCCCATGCCGAACGCGCCTTGTTCGTTGCCGGCGCGCCGACCGGCCTCGTCGTCCATATGGAACGGCACGAACTCTTCGTTGACCGCTGCATACCGGTTCCATTCCGCGAAGCCGGTTCGCCGGGACCATTCAGGCAGCTTGTCGCCGACCGCGAGCTTGTCGAAATCGATAGTCATCGTCTGCTCCCTAGTAACGGATCGAGATCGACATCCGCGTCCGGACGAGTTCGTCGTTCTGGTTGCGCCACTCGATCTCGCTGCGTACGTACAGAGTATGCCCCAGGCGCCCCTCGCGCTCCCACCAATCGACGAGTCGACTTCGGGCCGCGACGACGTCGCCGGGGCGCATCGGCGCGCCGTAGGTGTCCGTCTGGCCGCCGTTCATGCCCGTTAACGGCTTGCCGTCCGGTCGACGCCCGGAAAATCCGGGCGAGCCGCCCCTCGGTCGCTGCACGGGCCAGGCGAAGGGATTGAAGTCCGGCGGTGCCACGATGCCGCCCCACTGGGTCGTTGCAGCGTAGTCCGCGTCCCAGTAGATCCGTGGCGGTTGCCGCGGGTAGTACGTGGCCATCGCCCAACGACGGATGTCGGTCTCGGTGATCGGTGGTGCCGTGCGGATTCCGCCCCACTCGCCTTGGGCCGCTCGCATCTCCTCGGTCACGTAGGTGAGTGTGTCATTGCTCATGTCACGACTATCCTCCAAATCGGTGGTCCCTGTCGATCCACGGGGTCAGCCGCCGCCGTGACCCTTGTCGATCCGGCGCAGTTCGGGGAACCACCATCCCAGGGCCGCCATCGACGCTGCCAGGAGGATCGCGCTGCCGACGAGGGCCGAAGCGATGCCGGTGAATTCGGCCGCTGCGGCAATGGGGATCATGCCGATTGGCATGATGCCGAAGCTCATCATCATGATGGACATCACCCGACCGCGGACCTCAGAAGCAATCGCAAGCGTGACGACGCTCATGTTCAACGACCCGACCAGCGAACCGAATATGCCTACGATGATGCCGAAGGCCATCGCGACGGCAAGCGTCGGCGATAGCGCGAATCCGACGAGGCCCAGGGCCCAGACGTAGCAGCACGCGAACATGACCTTACCCTTGCCGCCGATGTCGCCGAGCCGGGCGAGCAGGAGCGAACCCGACAGCGAACCGACACCCATCGCCGTCATCAGGTAGCCGAGCGTCTGCGGATCGCCGTCGAGGATCTCCTTGTTGAACACGGGTGCGAGGAAGGACGGCGCGAACCCGAACATCATGGGCACGATACCCATGACGAGGAGCCCGAGCACGATGCGTTCCCGGCCCATGTAGCGGAATCCCTCGGCAATGTCGTCGAGCATCTTGGCACCCGGCCTGGGTGTCGGATGGCCCTGGTAGCGAAGCATGGCCGTTGCTACCACCGAGACCAGGTACATGCCGGCGATGATGTAGAGCACGATGCCGACGGCTGCCGTTGACGAGTGCGTCGAATCGTTGACATCACCGCCCGCGAACCACGCAATGAGCCAGCCGGCCAAGGCGGGGCCAGCCACCCGCGCCGCGGAGTACGTGGCACTTTGCAGGGCCATCGCGTTGACCATGACCCGCTCCGGCACGAGCTCGGGAACCACCGCCGCGCGGGCCGGCATCGACAAGGACATGATCGCGCCATTGAAGAGCCCGAAGTAGATGAAGTGCCAGAACGTGACGTCACCACGGTAGACGATCATCGCAAGCGCCACGGTTGCCGCGGCGTTTACGAGCTGGCCACCGATCATGATCGGCTTCTTGCGTACCCGGTCCGCGAGAACGCCGCCCCAAAGCGAGAACACGAAGGACGGCAGCATGAACGACAAGACCACCCAGGTGAGGGCGAGGGGCGAACTGGTGATGTCGTAGATCAGCCAACCCCGGGCCACCATTTGCATCTGCATCGCGAAGGAGGCCACGAGGTTGGCGACCCATAGGTGGCGGAAGTCGCGAATACGCAAGGACTGGAACATCCCGGCGCCGCCTCCCAAACCCATCGGACGAACTGGGGATGCGGCGACGGATTCTGTCGTTGAGGGGGGTCGGGAGACGTCCATTGATCGCGTCGCCGGAGCAAGCGGACCATCTTACGTGATTACGTCCACGCGTCTGGCGCCTTGGGCGGGTTTGCGGGTTTCGGGCTTGCCCAACCGAGGTGGCGCGCACATTATGTTGCCTTCTCGGTCTTCAATGGAGACGTTGATGCGTAGTGCGTGCGTATGCCGAGCCGGTGTCTGGTTGGTGATCGGATTGATCATCGGCGGATTTCGCCTTGCCACGGCTGATGAAACCGTCCGACGTGGGACGGAGTTCGGCGACTCGCCGAGGGTTGACCTCAAAGCCGTCCTTAGCGCTCCCGAGGTCCATATCGGCCGCTCGGTTATTGTCGTGGGCAAGGTCGACAAGGTCTGCCAGATGAAGGGATGCTGGCTCGAATTGATGCCGCCGGACGAGAGCCGCGGTGTGCGGGTCACGTTCGAGAACTACGGCTTCTTCGTGCCGAAGGACTCCATGGGCTGGACAGCGCGTCTCGAAGGCGAGTTCATCCGCGAGGAGTTATCCAAGGGCGAGGTCGATCATCTCGTCGACGAAGGTGCGACCTTGGCGAGGCGGCCCGACGGGACCGCGGCCGAAGTCAGTTTCCTGGCCCGGGCCGTCGAACTTCGAAAACCAACCGCCGACGGAAAGTCATAATGCGTCTGCAACTCGCGCTCAATGTCCGCGACCTCGGAACGGCGGTCGACTTCTATTCGAAGATGTTCGGCGTTGGACCGGCCAAGCTGAAGCCCGGCTATGCCAACTTCGCGATCGACGAGCCGCCCTTGAAGCTCGTGCTGTTCGAGGAGCCAAATGCGGCGGAACGCCTCAACCACCTGGGTGTCGAGGTATTCGACGACGTCGATGTCGGCGAGGCGAGGCAGCGTGTCAGCGCCGGCGGCATCCAGCACTTCAACGAGAACGACACCACGTGCTGCCACGCCCGCCAGAACAAGGTCTGGGCCCGGGAACCCGACGGCCTGCGCTGGGAGTGGTACCGCGTGATAGAGGACGTCGACTGAAGGCGGGCGACGCGGGTGACAAGGGTCGCCCCCACGAGTCTGCCGCTCGAAACGCGTAGGGGACGCCCTTGTGGCGTCCCGTTTTGCCAGATCCACGGCAGTGCTTAAGTCCGAACGGGCGACGGCGCGCCCCAGCGCGATAGCGCCGCCGCTACGGTCGTTCCAGCCAGAACGACTTGACGCAATCCTCTTCGATCTCGATATGCAGCGTCTTGACTTCCTCCTCGGACACCTCGATGTCGAACAGCAGGAAGAACGCCACCTCGGTGTCCTGCTCGCGCACGGTCAGGTAGCGCAGCACCTCGTTGCCGGCTTCGTTCACGTAGGCGCTGCTCGGCTGGCCGAGGTTCTCCACGACCCAGGCGCGGGTGGTGGCGCCGGGTTGGATGGCGTCGAGGGCTGCGCCCCCGTGGAGCCTCCCGTAACGGTAGCGGGAATCGGATTCGACGACTAGGACGCATCCGCCGAGCGCCAGTAGCACGGCGATGGTCGCACCGGCGGCGGCATGGCGAATCTGGCGGCGTGGCATTGGGTTCTCCTTGGTTCGGCGAGCGCAGGGAAGATGTTCGATTTGGCATCCTACCCCAACGATGCTGAACGCACCCTGAATCAAGGCCCAAGGCGGCGGACCGCAATGGTCCGAGTCGTTCAAGGGCACGGCCAAGTTGCGCCGCCCGGCCCCACTGGGTCAGGGTAGCCAGGCGGCGGAAAGGAATCGGGCAATGGGCGGAATCGCGATCAGGGCATTGGCGGCGTGGGCGCAGGTCCCGTGGGTGTTGCTGGACACGCATGCGGTGGCGTAGGAAGCGACAACGGAACCGGTGGTCCGGTTCCTCGAGAACGCCGCGCCGAAACGCGTCCTCTTCGTCGGCAACAGCTACCTCTACTACGGCGACAGCGTGCACAACCACGTTCGCCGAATCGCCGAGCAACTGGGGCCGCAGGGCATGGGGGCGTAACGGTACAAATCGGCGACGATCGGCGGCGCGCGGCTGCCGCACCATGACCCACGCCTACGTGGAACCCCACGAGTTGTACGATCCCGACATGACCGACAAGGTCAGGCAGACGTATGTCCGGGTCGGCAATGAACTGGGCGCGCTGCTGATACCCGTCGGACTCGCGTTCGATCGAGCCTACGAGCGTCGACCCGGCATCGTGCTGCACAAGAGCTTCGACGGCACCCACCCCAGCCTGCTCGGAACCTACCTCGCTGCCTGCGTCGTCTACCAGAGCGTCTACGGCAGGTCGGTCGAAGGCGCCGGATACGACTACTTCGGCACCGTCGACGAGGACGAGGCCGTGTTTTTCCGGGCTATCGCCGACGAGACGGTTCGCGATTTCCATGCCCGGGACGCTTTGCGTGGGGAGCGGCGCTGAGGATGTAGGTGGCCCGTCGCCGCTTCACCATCCGCCCAGGATCAGCCTGATCGCCCACGCCAAGGCACCCGCGCCCGCGACGCCGAGAATCCAAAGCACGATGAACCAACCGATCTCCTTCGGCCCGGTCTTCTCGATGTGATGATCTTGTGGTTCGAACATCAGTGGTACCCGGAATCGGGGTCGACCTTGCCCCGGAAGATCCAGTACGAGTACGCCGTGTAGGCGAGGATCATCGGCAGGAGAATCAACGCGCCGACCAGCATGAACCGAAGGCTGCCGTCGGGTGCCGCGGCTTCCTGGATACTGATCGCACCCGGGACGATGAACGGGTAGAGGCCGATACCCAATCCGGCGAAGCACAAGCCGAACAGCCCGATCGAGGCTGGAAACGGTACCGCGTCGCGTCTGGCGATCAGACCCCACCCCAGCAGGCCGGCGAGGACGGCGGTGAGTGTCGGCACCGGCAGGACAAAGACAAGCTGCGGAAAGGTGAACCAGCGCGCGGCGATCTCCGGCGAGAGGAAAGGCATCCAGAGGCTGACGACGCCGATGAACACCAGCGTCGTGATGCCGGCGACACGAGCCAGCACGTAGGCGCGTTCACGAAGGTCGCCCGTGGCTTTGAGCACCAGCCAGGTGGTGCCGAGCAAGCCATAGCCCGCGGTCAGCGCGATCCCGCACATGACCGAGAAGGGGCTGACCCAGTCCCACCAACCACCCACATAGGCCCTACCCTCGACGTCGATGCCTTGGACGATGGTGCCCAGCACGATTCCCTGCGAGCAGGTCGCGGCCAGCGAACCCAGGTGAAAACCACGGTCCCAGAACGACCTGTGCGCCGGGTCGCGCCACCGATATTCGAAGGCGACCCCACGGAATATCAACGCGAGGATCATGGCGATCATCGGGGCGTACAACGCGGGCATCAGGACCGCGTAGGCGAGGGGGAAGGCGGCGAACAATCCCCCGCCGCCGAGGATCAACCAGGTCTCGTTGCCGTCCCATACGGGCGCCACGCTGTTCATCGCACTGGCCCGATTTTCCTCCTTGCCCAGCAAGGGGAAGACGATGCCGATGCCGAGGTCGAAGCCGTCGAGGACGACGTAGACCAGGACGGCGAACGCCAGGATGCACGCCCAGACGGTCGGCAGATCAATCATGACTCGGCCTTGCCGGCTGGTTGCTTCAAGAATGACGAATGAAGGTTCCTGGGCTTGTCGATCGATCCCGACTCGGTCGCTGCCGGGCCGCTGCGCATCATTCGCAGCAGGTACCAGATGCCGAATCCGAACACGACGCAGTAGACGATGACGAACGCGGTCAGGGACGCCGCGACCGCCGGGGCGTCGACGGGCGAGGCGGAGTTGCCGGTCAGGAGCCAGCCGTAGACCGTGTACGGTTGGCGGCCCACCTCGGTGGTTACCCAGCCGGCGACGATTGCGACAAAGCCCAACGGCCCCATCGCGACCGTGGCCCGGAGCAGTGACCGGCTCTCGAACAGTCGCCGTCGCCAACGCAGCACAAGGCTCGCCAGGCCCAGCAGCACGGTCAGCAAGCCGATCCCGACCATGATGCGGAAGGCGAAGAACACGGCGGCTACGGGTGGCTGATCCTCGTCCGGCACGCTATCCAGCCCCTTGACGGGGTGGTTCGGGTCGCGGTGCAGAATCAGCGAAGCCAGCCGCGGAATGCCGATGGCATGGTCGAGTCGTTGATCCGCCTCGTTCGGCAACCCGAAGAGAAACAGCGGCGCGCCTTGAGGATAGGACTCGTAGTGGCCCTCCATGGCCATGACCTTGAGTGTTGAGGCCGTGCAGGTCGCCTGCCACGACTTGCAGCGGCGCGACGATTGCGACCATCCACATGGCCATGGAGTACATGCTGCGGGCCTCGGCGTCTGCCCGATCCCGCAACAGGTGAAATGCGCCAACCGCGCCGACGGCGATTGCGGTCGTCAGATAGGCGGCGAGAACCATGTGCACGAGACGAAACGGGAACGACGGGTTGAACACGATGGCGAACCAGTCCTCGGGGACGAACTGGCCGACCTCGTTGATCGAGAAGCCGGCGGGGGTCTGCATCCAGGAATTCACCGCGAGGATCCAGAAGGCCGACAGCAGCGTGCCGACGGCCACGATGCCGGTCGCGGCAACGTGCAGGGACTTCGAAACCCGGCCCATGCCGAAAATCATGACGCCGAGGAAGCCCGCCTCCAGGAAGAAGGCCGTGAGTACCTCGTAGGTCATCAGTGGACCGATGATCGGTCCGGCCTTGTCCGAAAAGACGGACCAGTTGGTGCCGAACTGGTACGACATGGCGATTCCCGAGACGACACCCATGCCGAAGACGACGGCGAAGATCTTCAGCCAGAACCTGTAGAGGTTGAGGTACACCGCTTTGCCCGAACGCAACCAGCGCACCTCCAGGACGAACAGGAAGCTCGCGAGCCCGATGGAGAACGCCGGAAAGATGATGTGGAACATGATCGTGAAGGCGAACTGCACGCGCGCCAGCATCACGGCATCGAAGGTCTCGATCATGTGGATCCATTCACCGGCGTAGGGCCGACACGGGTCGCTCCCCCGTCGGGCGGTGCGTCGCGGCGACGGGACTCAAGGAACAGAGGTCTGGACGTTCAATCTCGCGATCCTAAACGGTAGGGCTATCCGCGCCAAGCGACTCCGGGTCGGGACAACGACCGTCAACGCGCGATGCGCTACGCGGTTAGAAACGCCTTGACGTCCTCCTGATCGTGATAGCGCTCCGGTACCGGGAATCGGAACACCCGCGCCGCGTTCAATCCGAGAACCTTCGCCCTCTCGGCATCCGTCAGTTGCCCCATGGTGCGCTCGATGGCCGCGGCGGAATGCGGCCAGGTTCCCTCGTGGTGGGGGTAGTCGTTGGCCCAGAGAAAGTTGTCGACGAGATCGTGTTCGCGCGCGAGGTCGAGGCCCGGCTTGTCTTCCTGGAACGTTGCGAACCCGCACCGGCGGAAGTGGTCGCTCGGCAGACGCGCCAGTTTCGGCCGCACGAACATGTGGTGTTTCCGGTACGCCTCGTCGAGCGCCCAGATGGTCCAGGG
>JAGWBM010000073.1:2906-7292 GCA_021295895.1 Pseudomonadales bacterium | reverse complement strand
AGCACGCCGGATGCGCACAGATTCGCGATGGGCTCCATGGTCGGTGCCAGCGAGTGCACCGCGTAGTTCACCACGGCGCCGCCGTTGCCCCGCGATGTGCGCGGGTCGCGCCCCGTGGAGACGTGGAAGGTGATCGGCAGGTCGACCTCGCTGATGCATGCCCACAGCCGGTCGAACTCGGGCAGGTTGTAGTTCGGATGCTCGTGGTCCGGCGCACCCCAGACCGGCTTGCAGGGCAGCGCCAGGCCACGGAACCCGAGGCTCGCGACGCGCTCGATCTCGCGGATGGCGCCGTCGAGATCGGCGGCGGCGATGCAGCCCATGGGGGAGAGTCGATCGTTGTGGTCACCGAACACCTCCCAGGCCCAATCGTTCCACACCCGGCACATGGCTTGGCTGAACTCGGCATCCGGCGTCGCCCAGATCACGAGGCCCTTGTTGGGAAACAGCACCTCGGCATCGACGCCATCCATCGCGAGATCGGCAAGCCGCTCTTCGGGGGTTTCCCCGGCCCCGTTGCGCAACCGGTCCTCGCCTTCGAACACGATATTGCGGATCCGCACCGGTCGAAAGCCCTCGGTCTTCTGGTACCTGCGACCCTGCGCGTCGACGGCCACGCCCGGCAGGCGGTCGCGGTACTTCAGATCGATCCGGGTACGCCACAGATCGGCGGGTTCCTGGACGTGCCCGTCGGTGGAAACCATGAAGTACTTGTTCGGGTCGTCCGCCCGTGCGGTGCGTGTCCAACCCTCGATGCCCGGGGTCGCCAAACGCCAGGCGTTGTTCTCATCGGTCGCTTGTTGCGACTGCGCTGCGTCCAAGACGGTGCCTCCGTTTGAGTTGTTCGGCTACTGTAGCGCAACGGGCAAGGTGCAGGCATGTCGCCGAGAGAGATCATCGAATACTGGCTGGGTTCCGCACCGGATGACTTTGAATCGGTTACGCAGGCATCGAAGCGCTGGTACCGTGCCGACAAAGACATCGATGCCGAGATTCGGACACGATTCGGCGCCGCCATTGCCGAGGCGCGACGGGGTGTGTTCGGGGATTGGGAGAGAACCCCCGACGGTGCCCTGGCGCTGGTGATCCTACTCGACCAGTTTTCCCGCAACGCCTACCGCGGAACGCCGGAAGCATTCGCCGGCGACGCGGTCGCCCTGGCCGTCGCCGGACGTGCCGTCGAGCGCGGTTTCGACCGCGAACTCGGCTGCGCGGGGCGTGCGTTTCTCTACCATCCCTTCGAGCACAGCGAAGATCCGGAAGACCAGGAACGATCGGTATTGCTCTTCGAGACCTTGCTCGCCGAAGCACCGCCAACGTGGCGGGAGTTCGCGGCGGGGTTCGTCCCCTACGCGCACTCGCATCGGGACGTCATTCGACAATACGGCCGATTCCCACACCGCAACGAGATTCTCGGGCGTAGGAGCACGCCTCGGGAGGAAGCCCATTTGGCCGCAAGCGGGGGTTTTTGACGCCCCGATTGATCGGATTTTCAGATTTGACGCACAAGAACAAAGGTCGTTGGCCTACATCGTTTTGAACTCCAAACCACTACAGTTTGGCGCGGTCGTGCGGGAAGGGTGCCCCGGGGCGTTTGGTATGATCTTGGCTCGTCAAAGCTCTATATCGAAGACGGTATTGGTCGACAAGCCGCAGCGCCGCCGCCTCACGGTGGATGACTTCGCAAGAATGTGCGAAGTGGGGATTCTTGCTGCCGACGACCGCGTCGAACTCATCGATGGGGAGCTTGTCGAGATGCCGCCAATGGGACCCGCGCATGCGGGAATCGTGAACGAACTCGCCAATGTTCTCCCGGCCCTACTCGGACCCCACGAACGTTTGCGCGTTCAATCGTCCGTGCAGCTTACGAGGTATACCCAGCCGGAGCCCGATTTGGCCGTCGTCAGTCGCGATGCGCGACAATACCTGCGAAAGCACCCGCAACCAGAGGACGTCCTTGTTGCCATCGAAGTTGCCGACTCGTCGTTGTCCTTCGACCGCGACGAGAAGATGCCTCGCTACGCAGCGGCCGGCGTACCCGAGGCGTGGCTCGTCGATGTTGGGGCGCGAACCATCACGGTCTATTCGGACCTGAGCGCGGGGCGCTATCGATCCGCCCAGACGCTGTTGTGGACGGATGAGGTAGTAGCAACTGCGGTGGAGGGACTCCGGCTCACGTTCGAGGAGATTCTCCCGAGCGCCCATTTCCCATAGAGCCGCGGTCGCCGGGCGCTTGCATCAGGCCACGTCGTTGTACTTCCAGTTCCCGTGGAAGCCGTACGGCACCCGATGCGGCAACTCGGCGCAGGCGATCGGTCCGTCGGTCAGATTCTCGGCATCGAAGAACGCGAGGTCGCTGCGGTTCTCGCCGCCCCGGTGGACGATGCTCAGTAGATAGCCTTCCCCCTCGCCGGCGTCGTTCGATCGTGGCACGAACACGGGTTCGCCGGTCGTGTCGCCGTCGGGGAGCACGTACTGGCTGCGCCGATCATGCGCGAAGTCGTGGTGGACGAGGGCATTGAAGCTGAGCGCCGGGTTGCCGTCGACGACCCCGGCGTAGTAGCCGTGGGAATACGCGCCGCAGGCAAAACGTTCGTCGAGACGTGGGAACTCGCCGGCAATGTCGTCCAGATGGCGGCGGCTGATGCCGTTCGAATTGTCGGCGAGGTCGATCACCCATTCGGTCAGGCGTGCCTCGGCCGGCGCGGTGGGGGTTCCGTCCACGTTGGGGAATAGGGGCACCTCATCGAACTGCATCACGTGGGCGATGATCCTGCTGCCGTCGGTGAACGCGTTCATGGGGTGGAAGACGTAGCAGGGGTCGGTCTCGAACCAACGTATGTCGGACACCGAGCCATCGCGCCGCATGACGGCGAGGTGGGTGCCCTTGTCGGGCTCCCAGGCCAGGGGCGGTCCGCCGCCCATCGCCCGTTCCAGGCTGGCCGTCACCGGGAACACGGGAAACAGGACGTGCTCGGTGGTCACGATGAAGTCGTGCATCATGCTCGCGTATGGTGCGTCGAATCGTTCGGAATGCACGAGCCGACCCGTCGCGTCTACACGCTGGTAGCTCACCTCCGTGCTGAACATGCCGCCGGCCATGTAGCCGAAGAAAAGCATCTCGCCGGTGGCCGGGTCGATCTTCGGATGCGCCGTCATCGGGCCTTCGAGTTGGCCGTCGAACCGCCACTCGCCGACGGAGTCCAGCGAATCCGGGTCGATCTCGAACGGCGCATGTCCCTCTTCGAGGGCCAGGAGCTTGCCGCCGTGCCAGACGACGTTGGTGTTGGCGAGACCATCGTCCTTGGCTTGTGCCGCGGCGGGATCGTTCGCCATCGGGTTGAACGGATTGACGAGGCTGCGGCCCTCGCGCCGTTCCGCGGTCCATTTGCCGGTACGTGCCCAGCGGTTGCGGTAGCGAACCCGACCGTTGTGGATATTTAACATGTGCAGCATGCCCATCGGCGGAAACTGCGGATCGGGTCCGTTGCGGTAGTAGGTGATGTCGAGGTCGGCCGGCAGTTCGCCGCGGACGATGACGTCGTCGACATCGCACTCCATGCGAATCGGCGCATAGTTGCCCGTGAGCTGCGGATGATCGGGGTAGGGCTTGGTCATGTCGGATCCTGCGGATCGAGTGCGGACGCGGTCACTCTACCGCATCCGTTCGGGAACTTGCTTCGTCTTCGGACGGGTCGCCTGTCGAGTAGACCAACGGTGCCATGTCCCAGGCTTGTACCGGCGAGAATGCCGCAAGCCCGCCCTCGGCGAACAAGCGTGTCTGGCGACTTCCCGCCAACGTCGGATAGATCCGTCCGGTCAACGCCAGCCGATCGTTGGCGTAGACCTCGATGACGGAGGCATCCAGGAAGACCGCCAGCCGCAGCAACCCGTCCTCGTCGAGCGAACAACGGGCACGTCGCGTATCTCGACACCCTTGGCGAACAGGGGAAAGCGGCGGAACACGGTGGGATCCCGGCTGGACCTGCTGGAGTCGATCGACAGGGTGCGGGCAACGGCGTCGTAGACGATTCGGGTTTCCTCGATCCGGTTCGGGGCCGCCCTGACGCCGAGGCCCACCCGCCGGGCACCGCGTGGCTGGATCGCCAATCGAAGCTCCAGGCAATCGCCCGCCAGGGCGGGGAACAACCGCTCGTCGTCGTCGAGTGTCGTGGCGGCCGTCTCGCGGTGGTTGCGGCGCAGCAGTTCGGTCTCGCGGGCGGGTTCGACCATGAGACCGCCGGAGTCCGTGGCGGTGAGTACGCGGGGCAGCGTCATCGTGGCGAACCGATCCGTTCCGTCCCGGCGTTGTGGAAGCGCCCACGCCCAGAACACCCGCCGGCCCATCCCGTCGAGTAGGGACTCCGACGCGAAGCAGGCCCCGCC
>JAGWBM010000073.1:2351-2813 GCA_021295895.1 Pseudomonadales bacterium | reverse complement strand
CGCCCAGCTTGAAGAAGTCCGGGCAGGCGCAGTCCTCGTTCTCGTCGGTCCAGTGCGGGTTCGGGTTGTAGAACGGTCGTTGGTAGTCCCAGTGTTCGAGATCGGTCGAGGTGAACAGGTAGGCGGTGTCGCGGATGTCGTGGGGTTTGACCCGCCCGCCGAGAATCATGTGGTAGACCCCGTCGGCGAGCCAGGCATGGGGATCGAACACCCGGTACACGTCGAAATCGGGGTCGCCTCGCTTGGGCTCGACGATGACCGGGTTGGCGGGATGGCGGCGCCAGGAAATGAGATCGTCGTCTTCGGCGTAGGCGATGCAGATGCCGGTGTTCATACCGTAGTAGACGAGAGCCGGGACACCCTCCCGGGTAATCAACGCGCATCCCGAAAAGATGCCGGGTTCGGGTACGTCGGGTCCGGGCTTGAGCGCCGGCGGATGGAACCGCCAGTGCACGAGGTCCG
>JAGWBM010000073.1:0-2250 GCA_021295895.1 Pseudomonadales bacterium | reverse complement strand
CCCTCCGGTGCCACGAAGTGGTACCGCGGTACGTGGCGCTCTTCGCGTTTGGACATGCGTCGCTCCCCCATGGCTATTGTCGTTCGGACCGGTGTCCGGGGCCAGCGGTGCGTGCGGTTCCGAGCCGGTATGAATCGTCGGCTCGTTTTGGGTTATTTTGGGCGCGAGGAGGGGTAAGTAACCGAAGTGACGACTGAAGCGGCGTTGGCCGGCCTCAAGGTACTGGATCTGGCCGGCACGATCGCCAGCGGCTATTGCGGCAAGCTGTTCGCGGATCACGGTGCCCAGGTGATCAACGTGGAGCCGCCGGACGGTGGATTCGAAACGCGCCGGGAACCACCGTTCATTCCCGGTGCCGATGCGCCCGAGTCAAGCGCCCTGCACGCCTACCTCAGCACCAACAAGGCGAGCGTCGCCTTGGATGTCGGCACCGAACCGGAACAACTGTCGCGGTTGGCAAGAGACAGCGCCGTAGTCCTGGACGGCGGTCGTTTCGATTGCGCGGCCTTCGCGGCGGTGGCGCCCGAGGTCGTCGTCTCCACGATCACCTGGTTCGGTCGTCATGGCCCCTACGCCGAGTTCAAGGGCAACGGCGCCGTCTGCTGGTCGTTGGGCGGCATGGTGAGGAACGTGGGTCCCGAACAGGGGCCGCCCTGGGTGCCGACCGGTTGCGGGGCGGAAATCGTTGGCGGCTTGGCGGCATACATCGGCACATTGGGGCAGGTGATCGCCCGCGTGATGGGCAATGCCTTGGGGCCGGTGCGCCTCGACACGAGCATCCACGAAAGCAACCTCTGCTTTACCGAGGTGGGTGGCGTCGGCGGCTACCGCAGCGGGCGGCGAGGCAAGCGGCTGGGCGTGAACCGCTTCGCGCCGACCTATCCGCTGGGCGTCTACGCCTGCGCGGACGGGTGGCTCGGCGTGACGGCCCTGACGCCCCTGCAGTGGAGGAACTTCTGCTCGCTTCTGGCCATGGATCAATATGCCGACGAACCCGACTACCAGACGGCCATCGGCCGGTTGATGGACTACGACACGCTGGAACCGATCATCCGACAGCGGGTACGGAAACGCTCGGCGGCGGAACTCGTGACGCGGGGCCAGTCGTTGCGCATCCCGCTCGCGCCCGTACCGACGATGGAGGAACTGTTCTCGGTGGATCAGTATGTCCACCGAGGCGCGTTTACCGGCATGTCGTGCAACGGGACGGATTTCAAAGTGCCGGTCACGCCGTTTCGGTTGTATCGCACCCCGGCGAACGTCGGTGGCGAGGTCGAGGGGCTCGGCGAGTCGAATGCGGAGTTTCTACGATGAGTCGACCGGGGCTGTTGACCGGCGTGCGGGTCGTGGACCTGTCCATGGGTTGGGCGGGACCGCTTGCCGCACGTCACCTGGCGGACATGGGTGCCGACGTCATCAAGGTCGAGGGCTGCGTGCGCTTCGACTGGTGGCGAGGCTGGGAGGCGACCCGGGAGTGGATCGACAACCACGGCGCGGAGAAGAACCCGGCGTTCAACATGGTCAACCGCAACAAGCGCGACCTGACGCTCGATTTGTCGACACCCGTGGGCAGCGACTTGCTGAAGCGACTGGTGGCCATCGCCGATGTCGTCGTCGAGAACTATTCGGCCGGCGTTCTCCCGAAACTCGGTCTCGACTACCCGGTCCTGGCCGAGATCAACCCGGCGCTGGTGATGATCTCCATGCCGGGGTCGGGCTACCGCGCCTACGGCTCCACCGTGGAGCAGGCTTCCGGGCTACCCCACCTCTCCGGAGACGCCGACTCGCCGCCGACGATGGTGCATGTCGCGCTCGGCGACTCCGTCGGAGGTTTGAACGGTGCCGCCGCGCTGCTAACGGCGCTCTACGCGAAGCAGCGCACCGGCGAAGGCCAACACCTCGACCTCTCCCAGTCGGAGTGCCTGTTTCCGCTGGGCGTACAGGGGATTCTCATCCAGTCGGTCACCGGCGAGCCGCCGCCGCGCCTCGGCAACCGCTCCTCGCGTCATGCGCCGCACGGCGTCTACCGGTGCGTCGGCGAGGACGAGTGGATCGCCATCGCCGTACAGTCGGAGGACGAATGGGAGGCGTTTTCGGCGTTCTCTGGCATCGACGGGTTCGGCGATGTGGCGGACCGCTTGAGCAGGGTCGATGAACTCGACGCCGCGGTTACGGCCTTCACCGAAGGTCAGGTCGCGGAAGTGCTCATGCTGGAACTCCAGGCTGTCGGCGTGCGAGCGGGACACGTGG
>JAGWBM010000163.1:1692-2342 GCA_021295895.1 Pseudomonadales bacterium | reverse complement strand
GCGCCCGTAGCTCAACTGGATAGAGCACCAGGCTTCGAACCTGGGGGTTCGGGGTTCGAGTCCCTGCGGGCGCGCCAACCTACGCGTGTCGTAACTCCCTAGCCGACAGAGGGAACGTGACCATCGCTGCCTTCGACCACGCCGCGATTCCAATCGCGGACGTGCCCGGAATGCTGGCCTTCTACGAGCGGCTGGGCTTCGCCGTGCGCGAGGTCCGGCCGGGACTCTTCTACTCCGCCTATTTCGGCGACAACAAGATCAACTTCCACGGTCCCGAGACTTGGCAGTCCGGTCGATTCACGTTGCGTGGCCCGACCGCGCAACCGGGTTGCGGCGACTTCTGCTTCGTGTGGGCTGCGAGCGCGGACGAATTGCAGACCATGCTCGCCGACGCCGGGGTGGACGTCATCGAAGGCCCCGTCGCACGCGAGGGCGGGCGCGGCGTCGACGGCACGAGCATCTACATCCGGGACCCGGACGGCAACCTGCTCGAGTTCATCGTCTACGCGACGGCGCCCTCACGCTAGCCCGCCGCGATTCCGACCGTTACCACGGCCCGCGGCGAAGGTCAGCCTAGTTTGCGTGACCGCGGTTTAGCCTCGCAGTCAGGTTGCATTTCTCTTACCCGTATGACGTCCGTGCTCCTTGCT
>JAGWBM010000163.1:0-1595 GCA_021295895.1 Pseudomonadales bacterium | reverse complement strand
CGGAAGCCGGCGTCGTCGATGCGGCCGTCCTCGACCAGTTCGTAGGCTTCCGTGACCACCTCCGACATGTCCTGAACGTCGAAGTGGCCTATGTCGGACCCGAACAGCGTCTTGATCTCGGCGCCGCCGGGGTTGTAGTCGCGGCTGAACGCCCAGGCGTTGTTGGAGTCGTCCGCCTCGCAGCCGAAGTAGAACGGCTCCACGAACAGCTCCTTGAAGTCCTCCTCCCCGGAGATGGCGCACGCCGCGTAGTCGTCTAGGTCGTCGATGCCGCCGGTGGTGCGTTCGTTGTTCGACGTGCTGATGCCGCTGCCGGACCGGATGGCCTCGACCATGTCCTCCCCCGCGTACTGCTCCGCCAGGGACAGCAGCATCGCCGGGTCGAGGTTGGCCGGGTTGACCTCTTCGAGCGCTTCGCGGTTGCGGATGCTCCAGTGGCCGATGAGGTCGGCATAGAGCAGGCAGGCGAAGCCCACGCCGCCTTCCAGGAAAGCGAAGTTGAGGCCGGGGAAACGGCGCGTCACGCCGCCGAGGAAGATCGCCTTGCAGACCGCCTCCGAGGCGGCGGCGAAGTGACCGATGTGGTTGTAGCAGAAGTTCGACGGCGACATCCGGAATGCCCGGCCGCGCGAGCCGCGGTGGAAGGTCGGCGAGACGCCGAGCTGTTCGCACTTCTGCCACACCGGATCGTAGTCGTGGGCACTGTCGAGGCCGATCATGTCGTACCAGATTCCGAGGTCCGTGGCATCCGGGCGCTCGTCCGCCACCTTCCCGATGGGCCGGTCGATCATGCTGTTCAGCATGACCGCCTTGAGCCCCAACTCGCCTACGGCATGGTCCAGTTCGGCGATCGCCTCGTCCGGGTGATGCATTGGAATCACCGCCGCCGGGGTCATCCGGTCCTTCAACGGCTCGAAGAGTTCGGCCTGGTAGACGTTGAATGCCCGGCAAGCCGCCAGGCGTGCCTCGGTGTCGTTGACGCGTGGCAGTCCGAGACCCATGGTCGGAAACAGGATCGCGAAATCGATCCCGAATTCGTCCAGCCGTTCGTACAGGAGCCGCGGCATCATGGCGGTGGCGCGGTCGCGCGTGTTCTTGGTCGGGGCGCCCCAGAAGGCTTCCTGGGCAACGTTCTCGTGGCGTCTCTCGGCGGGCGTCATCGTCAGCGACCGCCGCACGCGTGCGCCGTTGATCTGCATCGCCCGCACGGCTGCATCGCCGCCGATCTTGCGCATCGCTTCGCCCACGACCGGGCCGTACTCCAGCCAGTGGCCGTCGGCGTCGATCACCGGGTGGCCGAGTTCCGCGCGCAGCTTCGCACCATCGCTTGCCATGTTCCTCCCTCCCAAGCGTGCGTTGTTCCCGGAGTGTCGCCATTTGGCGTGGTCGGGGCAAGTAGCCCCGTCGACGACGTCGACGCGTCGATGCGCCTCACGGTAGGCTTCCCTTCGGTTGCGCGAGCGGGATGTCTTCACTGGTGACGGGTTGGGGTTGGCGTTGGGCCGGGTGCGCGGTGCTGCTAGGTATCGGGGCCTCGGCGGAAGTGGTCGAGGTGGACGACGGCGGCTTCGTGTCGGCGCACGAGATCGAGATCG
>JAGWBM010000072.1:15968-25405 GCA_021295895.1 Pseudomonadales bacterium | reverse complement strand
TTCGAAATGCAACCTGCGTGTGCACATCAGCGCCGCTCAAGGAACCTAGACGATGATGTTGCCGATCCGTGACTAATTGGTGCCGGAAGGCGGACTTGAACCGCCGACCTACTGATTACGAATCAGTTGCTCTACCGACTGAGCTATTCCGGCACAGGAGACGCGGGGCGCGAAGCTTACCCGGTTGGGCAGGTTGCGCCAACAGCGTGCGAGCCTGTTTGCGCCGAGCGTCGGCAGCAGACCGATTTGCTCGCGGGCGTCGTTGCCACGCGTCCTCCTGGTTCCGGGTGTACCGCGTCCCATCGTTGGCACGACAATGCGCAAGCATTTCTCGAAACGGGCCCGTAGGGCGCGCCGGGGCGGGACAAGCCCGTCCCCTACGGTGACATCGACCTTCCCGAAGGTGGATTCTTGGTTCACGGTTCAGCCATGCACGGTGGGAAGAGTCTCAAGTGTCGGGTCTCCTATCCGCAGGGTCTCCCCCCGGGAAACAGCCGGCAAATCGTTCGACCCGTTGAATCGGTCGCTATCGCCGTCCAGCTCTCACCCCTGTTCGCTGTCACTTCGTAGACAATTCCGTCGTCGCTCGACGGCTTCCAGTCGATGGCGGCGGTCAGGGTGGCGATGCCGTTCCCCGCGTCGTAGCTGCCGGCGCCGTAGCTGCCCGTCCTGAGCTTGAAGTCCTCCTGGAAGATCTCGATGGTCGTCACCTGCCTCACGAGCGCGGCATCGCGGGCCGTGGCCACGTAGTCCCGGTACGCCGGGACAGCGACCGCCGCAATCACGGCGATCACGGCCACGGCGATCAGGAGTTCCAAGAGCGAGAATCCCGCTGACGATCGCCGTTCGGCGTGAACGCCGCAAGGGTCCGGCATCTCAAACGTCAGCCCAAGCAATGCTGTGGGTCTCGACGGTGGCGAAGTCGGCGTACTGCGGGCGTGTCAGAGTGACCACCACGTCGTCGTTTGCGAACGTACCCGCTGTCGAGACGCCTACCACGCCGCCCGCGTCGCTGGGTGTGGCCGCGTAGGCGTCGGTCCCGTCCGGCGCTTTGCCGCCCTCGCCGTTCAATGCGGCGATCCAATCCGTGTTCGCATAGTCGACATCCGCCTGTCCGGCATCGAGCGTGCCGATCGCGATTTCCGTGCGAAGCCGACGAAACTCCGCTTCGATGAACCGAATTCCCTGCCGGTAGTGGGTACTGACCTTGGTCATGTTCGAGCTCTCGACATAGCTTCTGTAGGCGGGGATCGCCGCGGCTGCCAGCACGCCGATGATTGCCACCGCGATCATCAATTCGATGAGCGAAAAACCGTTCTGTGTTCTCGATCGCATTTCCTTCACATCCTCCCGACAGATCAAATGCACGCTGGACCGAACATACGTCGCGAAAGACTCCTGGCCATGGCGGTGGGCGGATTTCCTACGCCACAAAGCGCCAATCCCCGACATCCCCGTGGGAAATCTGCCGGTTCGCCAAAAACACCCGACGGCTAAAGTCCGGGTAGATTTGGTCCGGGGCTCCCCGACCGCTGGCAGCGCGGTGTCGCGCCGCGTGGACACCCAACATGCAATTCGAAGCGCGAAATAGCGACGTGCGCCAGGAGACGGCCGCTGTCGACGCACTTGCAGCCAGGTCCGTCGAGTTCGGGATACCGCTTCTGGACTTGTCCGCTTTCGACCATGCATCGATACCCAACGGCCTGCTCGACGAGGAGACTATCCGCCGCTACCAGGTGCTGCCGCTGCGACGACGCGGCGACCGACTGTGCATCGCTATCGCGGATCCGGCCGACCTGGCGGCACTCGACGAGATCAAGTTTCACGCCGGCGCGGAAATCGAGGGCGTACTGGTCGCGAAAGCAGAGCTTGGGAGCGCCATCGAGCGCTACTGCGCCGGCAGGGGCGACCGGGAACTGGCCGAGTTGGAAGGTGACGACGGGCATCCGGTCGTCGCCTCGTTCGGCACCTCGGAACGAACGGCGGATGAAGCGCCGATAGTCCGCTACGTGCACGAGGTGCTCGCCGATGCGGTCGCGTTCGGTGCCTCGGACATTCACTTCGAACCGTACGAGAATGCCTACCGCATACGCACCCGGGTCAACGGCATCCTGCGCGAGACCAGCCGGCCCCCGCCGAGCGTTGGTCCGAGATTGGCGGCACGACTCAAGGTCATGTCGGATCTGGACGTGACCGAACGCCGCTTGCCCCAGGATGGACGCATCAAGTTCAGCCTCGGTGCCGGTGGGATGGACGACACGGTGGACTTCCGGGTCAGTTCATTGCCGACCATGCACGGCGAGAAAGTGGTGCTGCGCATCCTCGACCAGTCCTCCGCGCGCCTCGATGTCGATCAACTCGGCATGGCGGACGACCAGAGAGACCGGTTCCTCGACGCGCTCGCCCAGCCACAGGGAATGATCCTCGTCACCGGACCCACCGGCAGTGGCAAGACCGTGAGCCTCTACGCCGGCCTGAAACTACTCAACACCGAACAACGCAACATCGCCACGGCGGAAGACCCCGTGGAGATCAACCTCGAGGGGATCAACCAGGTCCAGGTGAATACCCGGGTTGGCCTGGATTTCGCGACGGCCCTGCGGGCGTTCCTGCGGCAGGACCCCGACGTCGTCATGGTCGGCGAAATCCGCGACCGCGATACGGCGGAAACCGCGGTAAAGGCAGCCCAGACCGGACACCTCGTGCTGTCGACGCTGCACACCAATTCGGCGGCGGCGACCCTCGGGCGTCTGCGCGCGATGGGCGTGCCGGCATTCAATGTCGCAACGTCGGTAACCCTCATCGTCGCGCAGCGACTGGCACGCGTGCTATGTCCGGCGTGTCGGCGACGGTTTCCCCTGTCGGGGGACATATTGCTCGAGGAGGGGTTTGACGAGGCCGATGTCCGCGCCGGCATCGACACATACGACGCACCCGAGGACGGCTGCGGGCGCTGCGACCACGGCTACAAGGGTCGTACCGGTATCTACGAGGTGGTGGCGGTAACCCCGGCGTTGCAGCGACTCATCCTCGATGACGCCAGCGCCATTGACCTCTCCGCAGCGGCACGGGCGAGCGGCTTCCTCGACCTGCGACGCGCCGGGCTCGACAAGGTGAAACGGGGGATCACCAGTCTCCGCGAGATCAACCGCGTCACCGCACGGGGCGAAACCTGACCGTGAACGAGTACGTCTGGACGGGCGTCGACCGACTCGGCCGAAGAACCACCGGCGAACTCAGCGCCGCCTCACGAAACGCCGCGCGCGCGACGCTCCGTCGCCAGGGTATCGCGCCGAGAGGCGTACGTCGCAAGCGGGCCAAGGGGTCTTCCGGAGGTTGGCGAGGCAGGCGGCGGGTCAAGTCGGACGACCTTGCGCTCTTCAGCCGGCAGATGGCGACCATGATGCGAGCCGGGGTGCCCCTGGTTCACGCCTTCGACGTGGTCGCAAACAGTGCGCGAAGCCCCAAGCTCGTTGCCGTGATCGAAGCGGTTCGCCAGGACATCGCCGAAGGCGCATCGCTCACCTCCGCCCTCGCCAAATTCCCCGCCGTGTTCGACGACCTGTATGTCAGCCTGGTCGGTGTCGGCGAGCAATCCGGCACCTTGGAAACCATGTTGGAGCGCATCGCCACGTATCAGGAACGGACCCAGGCAACGCGGCGCAAGCTCGCCAAGGCGATGACGTATCCCGGCGTCGTCGTATTGGCCGCCACGGTCGTCACCGTACTGCTCTTGATCTACGTCGTGCCGCAGTTCGAGACCGTGTTTGCCGGCGTCGGCGCCGATTTGCCCGCGTTCACGCGTCTCGTGATCGGGATTTCCGACGACCTGCGCGAGAACTGGCCCATCCTGCTGGCGGTGGGAACGCTATGTGTTGCCGGCTTCATGGCGGCGCATCGTCGGTCGACGCGTTTCCGCGACCTCCGTGATCGTTGCGTCATCAAGTTCCCCATCGCGGGGGAGATCGCCGTCAAGGCGTCCGTGGCGCGGTTCGCCCGAACCTTGGCCACCTCCGTAGCCGCCGGCATGCCACTCGTCGAAGCTCTGCGCGCCGTCGTCGGCACCACCGGCAACGTCGTCTACGCCCGAGCCATCCGGCACCTACGGGACCAAGTCGCTGCCGGGCAGCCACTCGCCGCGTCGATGCGCGACAGTCGGGTGTTCCCGGACATGATCGTGCAGATGGTCGCCATCGGCGAGGAGTCCGGTAGCCTGGACGACATGCTGGCGCGCGCCGCCGCTCACTTCGAAACTCAGTTGGACGCCGCCGTCGACAACCTGACTTCGCTGGTCGAACCACTGCTGATGGCGGTGCTGGGAGTCGTCGTCGGGGGCCTCGTGGTCGCCATGTATCTGCCGGTCTTCCAACTGGGCACGGCGTTCGGCGGCTGACTCGTCGACGGGAACTCCCCGAACAAACAGGCTGTGGATACAATGCCCGCCCCTGCCAACGGATCGAGATCATCGACCTACTACTGACACCCCATTGGGCCACCACCGTGTTCGCAGCGCTGGGCGGGTTATGCTTGGGTAGCTTCCTGAACGTCGTGATCGACCGGCTTCCCGTCATGCTCCAACGTCAATGGCGGATGCACGCGTTGGAGACGTTGAATATCGAGCCGCCGCGGGCGTCCCGGTTCAACCTCGCGCTGCCGCGGTCCCATTGTCCGGCGTGCGGCACCGTGGTGAAGGCCGTGCACAACGTTCCCGTCATCAGTTGGATCGCGTTGCGCGGACGCTGCGCGCACTGCGACGCGCCCATCCCGGTGCGGCTGCCCGTGGTGGAACTCGCGGGGGCGCTGCTCGCCGTCGCGGTCATCGGTGTTTGGGGATTGCATTGGATCGCCTTGGCGTACTACGTCTTCCTGATGGTGCTTTTGGCGTCGGCGTTGATCGACGCCGAGACCACGCTGCTCCCCGACCAACTCACCTTGCCGTTGCTGTGGCTCGGACTACTGGTTGCCGCGGCACTAGAGGCAACGCCCACACTGTTCGATGCCGTAGCCGGTGCGGTGTTCGGCTACCTATCGCTGTGGCTCGTGTACTGGGCGTTCCGGATCGCAACCCGTCGTGAAGGCATGGGATACGGGGACTTCAAGCTCATGGGCGCAATCGGTGCATGGCTCGGCTGGCAAACGGCGCCCGCAGTCATTCTGATCGCCGCGCTACTCGGACTCGCCTACGCCATCGTGCGATTGCTGCGCCGAACGGCCACCCGCGGAACACCCATTCCATTTGGACCGTTCCTGGCCATTGCCGCCACCGCGGTCCTGTTCGTTACCGCACGGTCTGCGACGTTGCTGGTCATCGAGTGAAGATGCCCTTCGTCGTCGGCATAGCGGGCGGAATCGGCAGCGGCAAGACCGCGGTTTCGGACCGATTCCACTGCCTCGGCATCGAGATCGCCGACGCGGACATCGCGTCCCGCCGGGTGGTCGAGCCGGGTCAACCCGCCTTGCGCACAATTGCCGATCGGTTCGGTACGGACGCACTTCTCGGTGATGGCAACCTGAATCGAGGCGTGCTGCGCGCGCGGGTCTTCAAGGACGCGAGTGAACGCCGATGGCTCGAATCGCTTCTACATCCCCTCATCAACCAATGGATCCGGAACACGCTCGACGCCGCACAATCACCCTACGCGATTCTCGTCAATCCGCTGATGCGTCAACGCGACCCGCGCGCCGACCGCATTCTGGTTGTCGATGTGCCGGAACAGGTTCAGATCGACCGAGCGATGGCGCGGGACGGCGTCGCAGAATCCCAGGTCAGGGCGATCCTCGCGAGCCAGCTCGACCGCCGCTCGCGGCTGCGGCTCGCCGACGACGTCATCAATAACGACGGCAGCCTAGACGACCTGCACCGCGCGGTGGACGGGCTCCATGAGCGCTACGTAAGGCTAGCGAGGCTCCGCCTCACACCGACGACACCGTAGGGGCGACCCTGGGGCGACCCTTGGGGCGACCCTTGCGGTCGCCCGTGCTGAGGCAGGCACGGCGTCAGGCAGTTGTCACGAGAATGCGCAGCATTCTCGCAACGCGCCCCTAGGGCGCGCCGGGACGGGACAAGCCCGTCCCCTACGAGCCGAACGCCGCCCGCCGCCAGGGGCGTCTAAAGCCCTCGCCTTCGGCGAATAGCGCTACGTTCGGTACTCCGCGTTTATGCGGATGTATTCGTAGGACAGATCGGTGGTCCACACCGTCTCGGCGGCATGGCCCTGTCCCAAGGTGACACGCACCGTGAACTCGTCCTTGGCCATCACGTCGGCACCCGCCTCTTCGGTGTAGTCGTGGGCGACGAGGCCGCCGCGGGCCACGCAGACGTCGTCGAGATAGAGGCCGACGGCATCGGGGTCGAGACCGTCCACACCCGCCCGGCCGATCGCCATGCAGAACCTTCCCCAGTTGGGGTCGCCGGCAAAGACGGCGGTCTTGACCAGGGGCGAATGGGCGATCGTATAGGCGATGGCCAGGCAGTCTGCGGCGTTGCGCCCCTCCTCGACGCGAACCGTGACGAACTTCGTGGCACCCTCGCCGTCCCGGGCGGTGCGCTGGGCGAGATCCACGGCTAGCGGCGTCAACGCGTCGAGCAACTCGCCGTACCCGGGGTGTTCGCGGTCCGTAACCGTCGCGCCCCCGGCGCGTCCCGTTGACATCACCACAAACGCGTCGTTGGTGGACGTGTCGCCATCAACCGTCACCCGATTGAGGCTGCGATCGGCCAGGTCCTTAGCCAGACTCTGAACCCCGCCAACGGAAACGGCGGCATCGGTGCCGAGGAACGCCAGCATCGTTGCCATGTCCGGTCGAATCATGCCGGAGCCCTTGACCATGCCAGTTGCACAGATGGGGTGACCGTTCACGACGCCCGTAACCGAAGCCGCCTTCGGTGCCGTGTCCGTGGTCATGATCGCCCGTGCGGCATCTGCCCACCCATCCGGCCGCGCCACGCCAACCGCCGCATCGATTCCCCGGCACATGGCGTCCATGTCCAGGAACTCGCCGATCACGCCCGTGGAGAAGGGAAGCACTTCGGTTGCCGCGACGCCGATCCGCGACGCCAGGTGGGCGCAGGTCGACCGAGCGTCCGCGAGGCCCCGATCCCCGGTGGCGGCGTTGGCGTTGCCGCTGTTCACGACCAATGCCCGCGCGGTACCGATACGCTCCCGGGCAACGAGTACCGGCGCCGCCTGGAACGCGCTGGACGTGAACACGCCGCCGACCGTGCTGCCGGCCTCGAGAACCACAACGGCGAGATCCAGCCGATCACGGTATTTCACACCGGCTTCGGCGGCGCCCAAGCGGAGCCCATCGACGGGCAGCAACTCGCCCATCGGCGGCAGGTTGACGGCCATGGGTCTAGTCCATCTCTACAGTTGAGCAGGTTTCCCGCGCGGCCCCTACGCGGCTCGACCGCAACAGTGCTTGTACTTCTTGCCGGATCCGCAGGGACACCGTTCGTTGCGCCCGACCTTGCGTTCCGAGCGTACGAAGGTCTCGACGCGCGCCGGCTGGCCTCGCCTCTGGCGGCGTTGCCCTCGCGCACCGTTGTCTCGCACGCCATCGCTCGAACTATCGGCGGCTTCGGCATGGCTGTAGCTCATGCTGCGCGCCGCCTGCAGCCGGCGCTGCCGTTCCGCCTCCGCGACCTCGGTGTCGCTCCTGATCTGCACCCGGGATAGCAGGCGGATGACGTCGCGATTGATGTTGTCCTGCAGTTCCTGGAACAGCAGGAACGACTCTCGCTTGTATTCCTGCTTCGGGCGCTTCTGAGCGTAGGCGCGCAGGTGGATGCCCTGGCGCAGGTCGTCCATGGTCGCCAGGTGCTCCTTCCACTTCTGGTCGAGCACCTGCAGCATGAGTTGCTTCTCGATCAGCCGCATGTCGTCGATGCCGGCCCGTTTCCACTCGTCTTCCTTGGCCCTGTATTCCTCGCCGACCTGCGCGACGATGCGATCGCGCACGCCCTCCTCGGTCAGCGACTCGTCCTCCGCGAGCCAAGTGTGGATCGGTTGCGTCGAGTTGAACTCCGCGGCCAGGGCTTGTTCGAGGCCTTCGACATCCCACTGGTCCTCGATGCTCTCCGGCGGGATGTATTCGCTGATCAGGTCGTCGATCACCTGTTCGCGAATCTCGGTGACCGCGTCCTCGATGTCGTCGCCGTCCATGAGTTCGTTGCGCTGCTCGTAGATGTAGTGGCGCTGATCGTTGGCGACGTCGTCGTACTCCAACAACTCCTTGCGGGCATCGAAGTTGCGTCCTTCGACGCGGCGCTGAGCTTTCTCGATGGAGTTGTTCACCATGCGGTGTTCGATGGCTTCACCGTGCTCGAGCCCCAGCGACTGCATGAAGTTGCGCAGCCGGTCGGAGGCGAAGATGCGCATCAGGTCGTCTTCCATGGACAGGAAGAAACGCGACGAACCCGGGTCGCCCTGACGTCCGGCGCGGCCCCGCAATTGATTGTCGATACGTCTCGACTCGTGCCGCTCGGTGCCGACGATGTGCAGTCCGCCGGCGTCGATGACCGCCTGATGGCGTTCCTCCCACGCCGCCTTGACCGCCGCAACCTGCTCGTCCGTCCGGTCTTCGCCCAAGGCGGCCACCTCGGCCTCCCAATTGCCGCCGAGCACGATGTCCGTCCCGCGGCCCGCCATGTTGGTGGCGATGGTCACGACCCGCGGCCGACCGGCCTGCGCGACGATCTCGGCTTCGCGTTCGTGCTGCTTGGCGTTCAGCACGCTGTGCTTGATCTTGCGCCGGTTGAGTTCCTTGGACAGGCGTTCCGAGGATTCGATGGACGCGGTACCCACGAGCACCGGTTGGCCCTTGTCGGTCACCTCCTCGATGTCCTGGACGATGGCGTCGTATTTCTCGTCGATGGTGAGGTAGATCAGATCGTTGCGATCGTCGCGGATCATCGGCTTGTGGGTGGGGATGATCACCACCTCGAGGCCGTAGATCTGCTTGAACTCGAGCGCCTCGGTGTCCGCGGTGCCGGTCATCCCGGCGAGTTTGCGGTACAGCCGGAAGTAGTTCTGCAGCGTCGTGGACGCGACCGTCTGGTTCTCGCGCCGGATCTGCAGCCGTTCCTTGGCCTCGATGGCCTGGTGGATGCCATCGCGCCACGTTCGCCCGGGCAGCGCCCGGCCGGTGTGTTCGTCGACGATGACCACTTCGCCGTCCTGGACCATGTAGTGCACGTCGCGTTGGAACAGGAAGTGAGCCTTCAAGGCCGCATGCACGTGGTGGAGCAGACCGAGATTCGCAGCCGCGTAGAGCGTGTCGTTCTCGTCCAAGAGCCCCAGGCGCTTGAGTTCCTTCTCGACGAACTCGTGGCCCCGCTCGGTGAGTTCAACCTGGCGGTTCTTCTCGTCGACGAAGAAGTCGCCGGTCTCCTCCTGTTCGGGTTCGTTCCCCGCTAGCACCGCCGGCAAGCCGCG
>JAGWBM010000072.1:965-15573 GCA_021295895.1 Pseudomonadales bacterium | reverse complement strand
GCCGGCAGCGTCGCGACCAGGGTCTTGCCCTCCCCGGTGCGCATCTCCGCGATCTTGCCCTCGTGCAGGGTGATCCCGCCAATCAACTGCACGTCGTAGGGGCGTTCGCCCCGGTTCCGCCGGGAGGCCTCCCGAACCGCCGCGAACGCTTCGGGCAGGATGTCGCGCACCGACTCGCCCGCGGCGAGCCGCTCCTTGAACTGCGGGGTCTTGTCGGCAAGCTCGGCATCCGACAGGGCCTGCATGTCGGGCTCGAAGGCGTTGATGCGCGCCACGACGCGGCCCATGCGCTTGAGTTCGCGGGCATTGTTGCTGCCGAGAACCTTGCGGGCGAGGCTGGCAATCATTCGATACGGCGTTGCTGTTTCGTTGGGGCGGGCATTCTACTCCGATGGGTCGCCTGCCGCTTGCGCGAGGAGAACAGCAGACGGTCAACCTTTGACGCAGACCACCTGTTTGAGCGTATGTACGACGTCGACGAGCGAGGTCTGCGCGGCCATCACGGCATCGATGTCCTTGTAGGCACCCGGCGTTTCGTCGATCACGCCCTCGTCCTTCCGGCATTCGACGCCGGCCGTCGCGTCGCGGTGGTTCGCGAGCGTGAACGACCGTCGTGCGTCGCCCCGTGACATCACCCGACCCGCACCGTGGGAGCAGGAATGGAACGAATCCTTGTTGCCCTTGCCGCGCACGATGTACGACCGCGCCCCCATCGACCCGGGAACAATGCCGAGGTCCCCTTCCCGGGCCCGTACCGCACCCTTGCGGGTCACCCAGACGCTCTTCTTGAAGTGATCCTCACGCGCGACGTAGTTGTGGTGGCAGTTGACGGCCTCTTCCGTGCGCTCGAACGACCGGACTACGCTGCGCAAGGCGCCGAGAACGCGATTCATCATCGCCTCGCGATTCGCGAAGGCGAACTTCTGCGCCCAGGACACCGCCCTGACGTAGTCCCTGAAGTGCGTCGTGCCTTCGACCAGGTAGGCGAGATCCTTGTCGGGCAGGTTGATGAAATAACGGCGCATGTCCTCCTTGGCCCGTTCGATGTAGAAGCGGCCTATGGCGTTGCCGATACCCCGGGAGCCGGAGTGGAGCATTGCCCAGACACTGTCCTCCTCGTCGAGGCAGATCTCGATGAAGTGGTTGCCGGTGCCCAAGGTCCCCAGATGGAGTTGGGCGCGTCGGGCCGGGCGGGTCAGTTTGGGGGCCTGCGAGACGATGGCGTCGAGGCCATCCTGCAGTGGACGCCAGGCCTCGGCCAGATCGACGGGCGGCTCTTCCCACGACCCCTCGTCGCGCCTGCGGCCCGGTGTCCGTCCGTGTGGCACGCGGCGTTCGATCTCCGCGCGAAGTCCACCGAGGTCATCGGGCAGGTCGCAAGCTGTGAGAGAGGTCCGCACGGCCATCATCCCGCAGCCGATATCAACTCCGACGGCGGCCGGCACGATCGCGCCCGAGGTCGGGATCACCGAACCCACCGTCGCCCCGATTCCCCAGTGCACGTCCGGCATCACGGCGACATGCTTGTGCACGAACGGCAGACGCGCGACGTTCTGGACCTGGTTCCAGGCCTGCTCCTCCACGGGCACGTCCTTGGTCCAGGACTTGATCGGGGCACCGCCCGGAGTCTGCGAGAAGACATAGCCCCGGTCTTCGCCGCCGTGTGCATTCATGGCTCAACGCCCCGAGAAACGGGGCGTGCATGATACGCGCGAATAAACCCGATTTCGATTTGTCCCCAGCCCCCCGGTGGGCGTAGCATCGCCCCACTTCCCCGACCGCCGATTCCATGGACGAGAACTTCCGTCCCTTGGACGCCAGTCTGCGTCACAAACTGCGCGACATCGTGCGCATCGTGCCGCGGGTGTACAGATTCCTCTGGGAGGTCACGCCGGGCCTCTTTACGGTCAGTTGCGCCATGATGATCGTCAGCGCGCTCATTCCCGCAGCGATCATCTACATGACGAAGGTGATCGTCGACGGCGTCGTCGAGGCCGCATCGGGTGGGGGCGACTGGACGGGGCTGGTGACGCCGGTTGCCGTCGTCTTCGCGCTGTGGCTCGTCGAGACGCTGCTCGGTTCGGTGTCCAGCATGGTCCGGAGCATGTTGACCGAGCGCGTCCAGTTCAGCGCGCAGGAACGCATCGTCGAAAAGGCAGGATCGTTGGACATCGCGTTCTTCGAGAACCCGACGTTCTACGACCAACTTCGCCATGCCCAGGATCAGCTGTTCCAGGTCACGGGGATCGTCTGGTCGTCCATCGGGCTGCTTCGATCCGGCGTCGGACTCACCGCGATGGCTGGGCTGCTCACGATACTGCACCCCATGGCCATCGTCGTTCTCTTCGTCGCCGTGCTGCCCAGCCTACTGATGCAAGGCTTCCTCGCGCGCCTGTATTTCGACTTCGACACCCAATGGGTGAGGAACTACCGGTTGCTCGACTATCTGAAACGGCTGCTGACCTCCCGGGATAGCGCCAAGGAGATCCGGATCTTTACGTTGAAGGATGCCCTGGTCACGCGCTTCAGGGATTTGCGCCAGACTCAGCTTCGCGCCTACCTGCGGATGCTGTTGCGCTCATTGCGGGTAAGGACGGGACTCGACGTCGTGTCGCTCGTCGGGGTGGCGTCGATCTGGGCCTATGCCGTCTATCAGGCCGCCCTGGCGCGGATCACGATCGGCGACCTGACCCTGGTGTTCAACGCCGCACAGCAGGCCCGCAGCCAACTCAACGCCCTGGTGGGTTCCGGCGGTCGCAACGCGTTTCTTCGACCTGCTCGACATGGATCCCGCCTCGGTGGAGGCCGCGCTTATGCCTTCGCCCGAAAAACCTGCGCCGGTCCCCGTGCCCATGACGCGGGGCATCGCGTTCCGCAACGTCTCGTTCAAGTACCCGGGCACGGACAAGTGGATTCTGCGGGATGTGTCGTTCGAAGTTCCGGCACGCTCCAAGGTCGCCATCGTAGGCGAGAACGGGGCGGGCAAGACCACGCTCGTGAAACTCCTGGCCCGACTCTACGACCCGGTGGAGGGCGAGGTGCGTTTCGACGGCCGCGATCTGCGCGAATACGACTTGAGCGAACTGCGCGGAGACGTCGCGGTGGTGTTCCAGGATTTCTTCCGCTACGACCTCTCGGCCGCCGACAACGTGGGATTCGGGGAGGTCCGCGCCCTCGACGATCGCGACCGGATCGAAGCGGCGGCGAAGCAAGCCGGTGCCCACGACATCATCGAAGCGCTCCCAAATGGCTACGACACCGTACTCGGCCGAACCTTCGACGAAGGCGTGGACCTGTCCGGCGGCGAGTGGCAACACCTGGCGATCTCGCGGGCCTTCCTGAGCGATGCCCAGATCCTCATCCTGGACGAGCCGACCGCCGCCCTGGACGCCTTCCGTGAACACCGGCTGTACGAGCAGGTCGCCGAACTCTCGATGAACAAGACCGTCGTATTCATCTCGCACCGGTTCTCCACCGTGCGCATGGCGGACCTCATCGTCGTCGTGGAAGGCGGTCACGTAACGGAGGTAGGCGACCACGATGCACTGATCGCGCGTGACGGCAAATATGCCAAGATGTTCAATACGCAGGCGGCGCGTTACCGCTGAGCGCATATGGCCAGGCGAGTCATAAACGAACTGCTTACCGAGAGGCGCCGGCCCCGGAACCCCCTTGAACGGTTGGTCAAGCACGCCGCGTTGCGGGAATCGTGGACCGAGCAGTTGCGCGCCGTGCTGCCACCCGCCATCGCGCCGCATTGCAGCGTCGCCAACGTCAAAGGGAAGCGATTGACCATCCACGTCGTGGACTCGTCCTGGGCGACACGTCTGCGGTTCGAGTTGCCCAAGGTGGAGCCGGCGCTCCGCTCGCTGGGAGATTTCGCCGACGTCACCGAAATTCGAATTCGCACGGGGGCGCTCTAGGGCGCGCCGGCGGTCGCAATCCGGTTGCGCACGCCTTCGGTTCGACGAGCCCGGGACGCCACCAGGGCGTCCCCTATTCCCCTTCGCCGAAGCGGTCGGCGACGAGTGCGGTGATTGCTGCGAAGGCTTCCTCTTCGTCCTCGCCATCGCAGGTGAGTTGCAGCGTGGTCCCGCAAACGGCCTCCAGCACCATCACCGCCATGATCCGCTTCGCGTCGGCGGTGGCTCCTCCCGGTTTGGCCAGTTCGACGCGCGATGCGAAGGTCTTGCTGAGGTTGACGAGCTTCGACGCCGCGCGGGCATGCAGACCGAGCTTGTTGACCACATCGATGGGGCCGGTCTTCACGACACGCTTCCCTCGCCACAAGCGCCGGGTCGGCTTATGCGCACTCCCATCGTTCTACTCGCGTTGCGACATGGCGAGTTGGCGTTGCAGGGTCTCGAAGAGGTCCCTGTCGGTGGCCGAGCGCCGCAGCGACGCCAGGTTTCCGGGATCATCGAAAGCACGAGCCAGGGCCCCGAGAATCTCGAGGTGGACACGCTGTTCGTGCAACGGCACCGCCAGCACGAACAGCAGGTCAACCAACTGATCGTCCGGTGCATCGAAGTCGATTCCCTGCTCGGTCTTCAAGAAACAGGCGACCGGTGCATCGCAGCGGTCGAAGCGGCAATGGGGAATCGCCACGCCCTCGCCGAGTCCGGTGGATCCAAACCGTTCGCGCGCCAACAGACCCTCGAGCAGCCGTCGGGGCTCGATCCCGGGAAACTCGTCGGCAAGGCATTCGCATGCCTGTTCGAGCACGCCCTTCTTCGACCGGGCTTCCACGCCCACATGCGTGCAGGCGGGAGAGAGAATGGTCTCGAACTCGATCATTGGTGAACGCCGCTGGGCAAGCTTACCGCGTGCCCGCCGGACTAGACGCGGTGGTTGGTCAGCTTTTCCTTGTGGCGGATGAGCTGCCGGTCGAGCTTGTCGGACAACGCGTCGATGGCCTTGTAGAGATCGTCGGAAGCCGCATCGGCAAAGATCTCGTGACCGGCCCCCGCATGCACGATCGCTTCCGCGTTCTGCTCGAGCTTGTCCACTGCGAGCACGACGCGGACGTTGGTGATGTGGTCATAGTGGCGCTCGAGACGCGTGATCTTGCTGGTGACGTAGTCCTTCAAGGCGGGGGTGACGACGAGGTGGCGTCCGGTAATGCTCAGCTGCATACAGCGTCCCTTTTGTTGCGAGCGAGTTCCTTAGGCGGATTCTATCGACTCCCCGAAGCGGGTGTCGCTGCTTTCGACATTTGAATTCAACTCGTCGAGCGGCCGGCCCCAATGCGCCCCGAATCGCTCGTGCGCGACTTCGTTCGCGGCGAGGTCCCGCGCCGCCACCCTGTCGCCCGACCGTACCCGGTAGGCGCCGGCATCACCGGCACCCAAGGGCGTCGCGCCCGCGCGGACATCCTTTACGGCACGGAGCATGAGTTCCCGGAATCGGACCACGCCCAAGTCCGTTTGGCAGAGCAGTTCGCGGCTGCGATCGGCGATCGGTCCCTGGCTGTCGGCGATGGCCTGGTCCTGCTCCGAGATTCCGGAGATGCCTGTGAAACTCGCCGTCCGCTGCAGTTCGCGGTCGAGGAGATAGTCGTTCTCGCGGCGCCGGATGGGCACGTAGTCTTCGTCCACCTCCGCGAAAATGCCCGAACCGCCAGCGAGGCGGTCCCGTTCCCGATCCTCGATGGGGCGATCCGGGTGCCAGGCGTAGCAGAAGATCCAGCACGAGGTGTCGTCGATGGGCACCCACGTGTTGGCGAGCGCTGTGTCCTCGGGGAAGTTGCCCGGCGTGAGCGAGTGGTTCGGCATCAGGAACTGGGTCATGCGCCAGTAGAGTTGATCGTCGTCCGCGGTGCGAGCCGCGCAGAGCAGCAGGCCAGCCGCGTGGCTCAAGACCGCGAAACGCGGTGCGCCGTCCTCGATCAGCCAACGGAGACGCTCGAGCCTCGGTGGTTCCCCGGTGCCGTCGCCGGGCGCCGACAAGGCGCGTCCGACCTGGTGCAAGCCGACCTTGCGACCCTCGTTGATGCCGGCATGCAGGTACGAGAAGTGCGCGGTGTCGAGGCCGCCCTCGCAGGCCTGTGCCCAATTGCACTGCTGCAGTTTCTTGCCGACGAAACGGTGCGTGGCCGGTACGGCGGCGAACTCGAAGTCGGGAACCGGCGGCGCATCCGCGGTGTCGCCGAAGTGGGCCCAGACCACCTCGCCCGCTTCGGCCGTCCTGAGCGCGCGAATCGTCGCCTTGGGCTTCAGCCGCTGCGCCACCGCGGGCGATGCGTTGGGAATGTCCACGCATTGACCTTCGGTGTCGAACTTCCAGCCGTGGTAGGCGCAGCGCAGGCCGCAGGCTTCGTTGCGACCGAAGAACAGGTTGGCACCGCGATGCGGACAGCGCGGCTCGACGATACCCACCTGACCCGTCGAGTCGCGGAAGGCGACGAAGTCCTCGCCCAGCAGCTTGACCCGAACCGGCGGACAGTCGGGCCCGGGCAACTCGCGCGAAAGGAGCGCAGGCATCCAGTAGCGCCGGAAGACATCTCCCATCGGCGTTCCCGGTCCGGTCCGTGTCAGCGTCTCGTTCTGTTCGGAGGTCAACATGGCTGTTCCTCGATCAGGCGCGGCAACTTTTCGTATGATGGGCGCGCAAGGAGCAATTTGCCATGATCGATCCATGGAACAGATCCCCAAGGGGCGACCCTTGCGGTCGACCGGATTGGGAGACGGCGGCTGCTTCGACACGGGACGGGCCGGTCATCGGCGAACTCAACGAGCGGTCCCTGCACCGTGCATTGAAGGCGCACTACGCGGTACCCGGTAGCCTGACCGAGCAGGCCATCGACGGCTACGTGGCGGACATCGTCATCGACGGCCGCATCATCGAGATCCACACCGGCATTTTCTGGCCGTTAAAGCGGAAACTACCGCGACTACTCGAACGAAACCGGGTGACGCTGGTCCATCCCATCGCCCGGGACCGCTACATCGTCAAGCCAACGGCGGACGGCCAGGGCATCATGAGCCGGCGGATGTCGCCGAAACACGGTTCGGTATTCGCCATCTTCGCCGCGCTCGCGAGCATCCCCACCGTGCTCGCACACTCGAATTTCACCCTCGAGATCGTGATCACGGTAGAGGAAGAGGTACGCGTTCCCCATGAACGCCGGAACCGCCGCCGGGGTGGTTGGACGGCCGTCGATCGACGCTTGGTGGAGATCGTCGAGACCCACCGAATCGAAGCCATGGCCGACCTTTTCTCGATGCTCGACGCCGAGCTTCCCGCGGAGTTCACCACCACCGACCTGGCAAGGGCGATGCGGTTGTCCCGTCGACTCGGTCAACAGGCCGCGTTCTGCTTCCGGGCGGCCGGTTTGAGCGAGATCTGCGGCAAGGTCGGGAACGCCCTCGTCTATCGGCGAACGCCATCGTAGGGGCGACGCTTGTCGTCGCACGCCCACGGCGCGCCGTCGCCTGGCGGGATTTCGCATGGCTTCGGTCGCCCTGTACGAGAATGCGGCAGCATTCTCGATGGCGCCCGTAGGGCGCGTCGGGATGGGGCAAGTCCGTCCCCTACGGCGGCGCCCGACGCGCTCGTAACCGTGGCAGGACGCACCCTTCCCGGACCATCAGGTTCCCCGCAACCGGGGATCCAGTGCATCGCGCAAGCCGTCGCCGATGTAGTTGACCGACAACACGGTCAGCGAGATCGCGAGTCCCGGCCAGATCACCCGCGCCGGCGTGATGGAGATGAAGTTGGCGCCATCGAACAACAAGCGGCCCCAGGTCGGGAAATCCGGCGGGAAGCCCAGGCCCAGGAACGACAGCGCCGACTCCGTGATGATGGCGTTGGCGATGCCGAGCGTCGCCGACACCATGATCGGGCTCATGACGTTCGGCAGCACGTGGCGGGCGACGATGCGCCGTTCGCGGGTGCCGATGCTGCGCGCCGCAGTCACGAACTCGCGCTCCTTGATGGCCAGCACCTCGCCACGCACGATCCTGGCGGTCTGCATCCAACTCGTGATGCCAATGACGAACACGATGAGCAGGAAGATGCCCGTTTCCGGTCCCAGGGCAGCGCGCAGGGTGTCGCGGAACAGCATGATGATGACCAGCAGCAACGGCAGCAGAGGCAGCGCGAGAAACAGGTCGGTACTGCGCATCAGGAGACCGTCGAGACGCTTGAAGTAGCCGGCCAGCACACCGATCGCGGTCCCGACGACCAACGACAACAACATGGCCGTGAACCCGACCGCAAGCGAAATGCGTCCTCCCGCGAGCATCTGCGCGAGCATGTCGCGCCCCAGGTTGTCGGTTCCCAAGGGATGCGCCCAGGATACGGGCGCGTTGCGGGCCTGAATGTCCAGGAATCGAGGATCGACGCCATGCAGGAATGGACCAACTAGCACGGCGAGCACGATGAAGGCGAATACGCCGACGCCGACCAGGGCACCGGTGTGATTGCGAAACGCCAACCAAACGTCCATCCACAGCGAGCGGTGCTCGTGCAGCGGGGCGTCGTGTAGGGGTTGGGCCAGCATCGCGACTACTCGTACCGGATGCGCGGGTCGAGGATGCCGTAGAGCACGTCGGCGACCAGGTTGAAGCCCACGATCAGGATCGCGAACAGGAAGGTCAGCGTCTGCACCATCGGGATGTCGGCGCCTTGGATCGCGACGATGAGCAGTTGGCCCAGTCCGTTCACCCGGAAGATCTGCTCGGTGATGATCGCGCCGCCGAAGATGGTGGGAATCCCCAGGGCGATCATCGTTACCACGGGGATCATGCTGTTGCGCAGAACATGCACGAGGAGCACGGCCCGCTCCCGCATCCCCTTGGCGCGCGCGGTGCGCACGTAGTCGAGGTTCAGGTTATCGAGCACCGACGAGCGCATGAAGCGGCTCAACTGCGCCGCGTTGTAGAACGCGAGCACCATCACCGGCATGATGATCTGCTTGATCTGCACCCAGAAGCTCCCGAGATCCGTGACCCGGTGGGTGGTGTCGTAGATCGACGGCAACCACTCCAGCATCACGCTGAACAGGATGATCGCGAGAAGGCCCGTGAAGAAGGTCGGCACCGAGAATCCCACCATGGACACGAACGTACCCACCTGGTCGAACCAGGAGTACTGGCGGTAGGCCGAGATGATCCCGATGGGAAGCGCGATCAGTATCCCGACCACGTACGACAGGCCGACGACCCACAACGTCTGCGGCATCCGCTCGGCGATGATGTCCACCACGGGGCTCCGCGTCGCGTAGGAGATGACGCGGAAACGCTCGCTCGAGTTGCCGATCTCGACCCCGAACGCCTGTTCGATCAGGTTCAGCGGTTCGTTGACGAAGAACTGCTCCATCCATTTCCCGTAACGGACGAGAAACGGGTCATCGAGCCCGAACGATTCGCGGATCTGCGCCCGCACCTCCGGCGGAATCGTGAGCGGCAACTGACCGGTGGGATCGCTGGGCGCAAGGTCGAGCAGCGCGAACACCACGAAGCTGATCGCGACCAGCGTCGGCACCGCGAACAGCAGGCGACGGGTGATGTAGCGGATCATCGATTCCCTTGACTGGCGAACGCGAAACGCGCCGGCGAAGCGTACAGGCTTCTACCGGTGCCAGTCTTCGATGTTCCACAGTTCCGAGTCCCACGGGTTGATGCGTACTCCCTTGAGCTCGTTCGAACGTGCCGATGCCGTTGCGCGCCAGATCAGTGGAATCAGGAAGTGGTTCTGGACGACGATGTCGTTCATGCGCTTTGCGGTCTCGTACCGCTCCTCGCCGTAGGGAGTCACGGCCAGGCGTTCCACCAGGCTATCGAACTCGGGGGAGCAACCCCGCGACATGTTGGTGCCAAGCCATTGGTTGTCCGGTCCCGGAGCGTTGTCGCAGGTCCAGGCAGCCATATAGAGTTCCGGATCGGTCCCCTGGAAGTTGCTCGTGTACATCTCTATGTCGGCGTAGAACTTCTGATAAGTGTTCGCCGCCGAAGAACACGCCGCCATCGATGTTGCGCAACTCGGTCTCGACGCCGATCTCCTGCCACATCTGCTTGATCAATGACTGGGTGCCTTGGCGGACCGAATTGGTGGACGTCTGGTAGAGCAACGACAGCCGTACGCCGTCCCTGGACCGCACGCCGTCCTCCCCACGCGCCCACCCCGCCTCGTCCAGTATCCGATTGGCCTCGTCGGGATCCGCCACTCGGCAGCTTTCGTTTGCGGCCGAGGCGAACTCGATCGGCGCTGGCACGATGTTGCAGGTCACGCGTCCGGTTGGGCCATAGCCCGTCTCGATCAACACATCGCGATCGATGGCCAGGGCCAACGCACGACGCACGGCGGGGTCGGCTAGGAAGGGATGCGGGTTGGACCCGTCGAGGTACAGCGAACGGCGCTCCGGATCCAGGCTCGAATCCGCATTGGTCTGGTTGACCACCAGCCGCTCGACATTGGTTCCGAACCCGACAACGACTTCGCCCTTTCCGGCGGCCATCATCTGTTCAAGGATTTCGGGTTCCACCTGCAGGTTCCACGCGTAGTCGTACTCGCCGGTCTCGAGTACCGCGCGTGCGGCCGAAGCGGCATCGCCACCACCCTTCAACGTCACGGTCTTGAACCAGGGTTTCCCGGGTTCGCGGTAACGTTCGTTGGCGGAGAAGCTGATTACATCGTTGGCTCGAAACTCATCGACCTTGAACGGCCCGGTGCCGATCGGGCCGAAGTTCGCCGCCGTGCATTCCGGCGCCCTCGCGCCCAGGCAATCCTTGAACTGTTCGTGCTGGAGGATCGGGGTGATGGCGCCCACGAACGGCCCAAAGGGGAACGGCTTGGGCACGCTGAACACGATGCGGACCGTGAAATCATCCAGTGCTTCGATGGTCTCCACCTCGGTGAAAGAGGCTTCGGGACTGCACCCCATCTCTTCGTGCAGGCAGTACTCTCCCGTGAAAACGACGTCCCGCGACGTGAATTGCGTACCATCGGCCCAGACGACGTCCGGCTTCAACTTCCAGGTAATGCTCTTGAGATCCTCCGACACGCCGCCGTTCTCCGGGGTTGGGATCTCGGCCGCCAGGACAGGCACCAGTTCGCCGTTGTCGTCGTAGTTCGCCAGCGGTTCGATGACCAGCGACGCCGCCTCGACCTCCTTCGTACCCCCCGACAGGTACGGGTTCATGTTCGACACGGCCTGCCAATAGAGTATGTTGGCGTGCCGGTTCTCGAGGACTTCCGGGGCCTCGAATACCTCGTCCACGATCTCGTCCGGACCGCAGGCCGAAAGCAGGACTGCTGCCACGATGGTCGCCATGATCGGTCCATAGGGGCGACCGCGCTCCCTGGCGGGCGCGTTGTGGTCGCCCAAAGCGGACGCCCCGGTGCGTCGGCAACGGGACGGAACACGCCCGGCGCGGGACGGGACAAGCCCGTCCCCTACGGGCCGGTGTTTGTGGTTCATTGGCGTTCTCCTATGGTCATGGCGGCAGGGGTTCTCAGGCATCGCCGGCATAGTGGCAGGCCACCCGGTGGCCCGGGCGCAATTCGCGCCACTCCGGCTCCCGGACCGAACACTCGTGTGTCGCTATCGGGCAGCGCGTGCTGAATCGGCAACCCGACGGCGGATCCGCCGGACTCGGCACGTCGCCGGTCAGGATAATCCGTTCTCGCCGCGCCTCCAGTTCCGGGTCGTGGGCCGGTGCCGCGGACATCAGGGCACGGGTATACGGGTGCAGCGGTCCCCGATAGAGCTTTTCGCTAGGCGCCAATTCGACGATCTTGCCGAGGTACATCACGGCGACCCGGTCCGCGATATGGCGGACCATGCCGAGGTCGTGGGAAATGAACAGGTAGGTAAGCCCGAGCCGTTCCTGCAAGTCCTGCAGCAGGTTGACGACCTGGGCCTGAATCGAGACGTCCAGCGCGGCGATCGGTTCGTCGCAGACGATGAACTCGGGCTCGAGGGCCAGGGCCCGGGCGATCCCGATGCGCTGGCGCTGACCGCCCGAGAACTCGTGCGGATAGCGGTTCGCGAAACGCGGGCTCAATCCCACCGCGTCCAACAGTTCGTCGACGCGTTCGTCGAGGGCCCTGCCTTTCGCAACACCGTGTTCGACCAGCGGTTCGCCGACGATGCTGCCCACCGTCATGCGCGGATTCAGGCTGTCCTGGGGATCCTGGAAGACCATCTGCATGCTCTGTCGCAACCGGCGCAGCGACTCGCCGCGTACTCCGCCGATGTCTTGGCCGCGAAACGCGATGCGCCCAGCCGTCGGATCATAGAGGCGAAGAATCACGCGACCCGCCGTGGATTTGCCGCAACCGCTCTCCCCCACCAACCCGAGCGTCTCGCGTTCGTGGATCTGGAAGTCGATCCCGTCGACGGCGCGCACGCTGCCCACCTGGCGTCGGAACACGCCGTGCATGATCGGGAAGTGCTTGGTCAGGTTCTCCACTTCGACGAGCACCGGCGCGGCTGTCGCGCCTGATCCGGATCGCACGGGTGTATTCGTCGCGGTGGAATCAGACTGCACGGGGGGCTCCGGCATCGACGTCGTAGAAGCAGGCCACCTCGTGTCCCGCGTGAACGGTCTCGAGCGTCGGGTTTTCGCGACCGCAACGCTCGAACGCATGCTCGCAGCGGGGCGCGAACGGACAAGCCGTTGGCGCCTGCAGGAGACTCGGAGGATGTCCCGGGATGCTCGCGAGCCGCCGTTCGGCCGGTCCATCCCCGGTATCGGGGTTCGGCAGCGTGCGCAGCAGGCCCCGCGTATAGGGATGTTTCGGTCGCGCGTACAGGGACTGCACGTCGGCACGCTCGACGTCACCATGACGCGGTCCGCGAGACCCGCCACGACGCCCAGGTCGTGGGTGATCCAGATGATCGACATGCCGAGTTCCCGCTGCAGTCGCTTCACGACATCGAGAATCTGCGCCTGGATGGTTACATCGAGCGCCGTGGTCGGTTCGTCGGCGATCAGCACCTTGGGACTGCACGCCAACGCGATGGCGATCATCACACGTTGCCGCATGCCGCCGGAGAACTGGTGCGGAAAATCGCCCAGGCGCCGCGTCGGTTCGGGGATGCCGACCAGGCTCAGCAACTGCGCGGCCCGCTTCCGCGCGGCCGCCTTGTCCATGCCGAGGTGGACGCGCAACGGCTCGGTCAACTGGTAGCCGACGGTCAACACCGGGTTCAGCGAGGTCATCGGATCCTGGAAGATGAAACCCACCCGGGCACCGCGTACCTGGCGTAGGCGATCCGCGTCGAGCGCCATCAGGTCCTCGCCCTCGAGCTTCGCCGTGCCGGAGACGATCTCGGCCGGGGGCGCGGGCAACAGCCCGAGAAGCGACAGCATCGTCACGCTCTTGCCCGAGCCGCTTTCGCCGACCACGCCCAGCACTTCCCCCTCGGCAAGCTCGAAGCCGATGCCGTTGACGGCGTGCACGACGCCCTCCTGGGTGTGGAAACGAGTCCGGACGTCTTCGACAGCTAACACCGCGTCGGTTGCGGTCGTCGCCCTCAATGGAACCTCCACGACCGATCCGCCGTGTTGACGACGGCCGCGCCGGGGTGTCGCCGGTTGATTATTGCGGGGTTCGGCATCTGTGTCGGGGAGGATGGTCCCGCGTAATGACGGGTTCGATGGCCCGAAGCGTACCGAGTTCCACGTCGTCGTGCATGAAAAGCAGTCACGGTTTTGCAGCGAAGCGTCGTGCCGTACGGGCCTGTGGTAGCGTCTCGACAGCGGGCAGGGAGTGGATTTCCCAGCGTCTCGTGCCGCGTCGGTCGCGGTTCGGGTTGTACGATCCGCATGCCGTCAGCAGGAGCCGCCACCGTGGCTGAACCCGTGCATCGAGCTTTCGTCGCGTTGCTCCTTGCCGTTACGCTCGCGGGTCATACGGACGAGGCAGCGGTGCACGATAGCGCGAAACGGATCATCCTCGACACGGACATGACGTTCGACGTGGACGACGTCGGCGCCTTGGCAGTGCTTCATGCCTTGGCCGACGCCGGTCAAGCAACGATCCTCGCCGTCAACTTCAACGAGGTCCACAAGAACGGCGCCTCGGCCATCGGTGCGATCAATACCTTCTACGGCCGCAGCGACATACCGGTCGGCGTCTACCGGGGACCGTTCGCCGACCCCGATGGGTCCCGATACCTCGATCATGTTGCGGCGTTTCCCCACGGTCTGACCTACGACTTGGCCCCGGACGCTCTCGACGTGTATCGCCGCGTGTTGAGGGGCCAGCCCGACCAGTCCGTCACCATCGTGAGCGTTGGTTTTCTCAACAATCTTGCCGACTTGCTGCGCGCCGAGGCCGATCTCGTCGCAAACAAAGTCGCACAGCTGGTGGTCATGGGCGGCCGTCACAACGACGGCTTCAACCTGGTCCGCCATGACCTCGTGGAGACCACGCAGGAGGTGATCGAGAACTGGCCGACGCCGCTCGCCATCTCGGATTTCGGCGGACGCGTCCACACCGGCGCGTCGCTTGAGGACACACCGCACGACAACCCGGTTCGGGAAGCCTACTACCGGTGGTTCGGCAACTCGTTCAAGGGACGATCAAGCTGGGATCAGGTTGCCGTGCTCTACGGCGTTTGGGGCGAAGGCGACTGGTTCGAGGATGTCGGCGAAGG
>JAGWBM010000072.1:0-958 GCA_021295895.1 Pseudomonadales bacterium | reverse complement strand
ATTGAAGTCCGGATGGCGAACCTACGTTGGCCCAAAGCACCCGAAGGATGAGTTCGAGGGGCTGGTCGAACGGTTGATGGTCGAGCCACCGCGCAACTGAGACCTGGGTGTGCTCGTTCAGCCTCCGTTCAGCCAACGGTATTAATATAGGTCACCAAACAGGGAACCAAATCATGGCCAAGCATGCAATCCTGGGTGCTGAGTTCGTGTTTCCGCGTGCGCAGCGAGATCTTCGACAACGGGGCGCCGCGACAATGAAAACACTGGTCCTCTCTGTCTGTTACCTGTTCATGGCAGGTTGCGCGACCGCCCTGCCCGGGGTGCTGTCCGATTTCAGCGAAATGAAAGCCGAAGTCAGCGTGCCCATCTGGCGCAACCCCCTCTTCGAGCCACCCTACGCCAAGATCCTGGAATCGGCCAGTCCCGTCGCTGAGAGGCACTGCGCAAGCGTCGCCGGAAAGCCGGTGTTCGTCTCCATGCGGGGCGCCGACATGCGCAGCGCCGTCCGCAGCGCCGTCGTAGTGGCCGGTACTTCCAACACCGGCGAAGCCCTCGTGCTTTATCGATGCGAGAAGCAGCGCGATGACGACGAGGAGTCCGTGCGTCTTGCCCTCGCGGCCATTTCGCCCGAATTCGTTGTACAGGTGTGGGACACGCTGTCGGAATCCGAACGACGCGCGTTGAAGGACGACGAACACTTCCGGCGAGCGTTGGAAGAAGGCTCCCGGCAAACAGTATTCGTCGAGATGGAACGAGTGCTGAGCGACGTGCGGCAGACGCCTCAGGCATCGAGCGGCACCGCCGCGGCCACGTTCGGTGGACGAACCGACCTCGGGGCTTGAGGCACCCACGTAACCCGTTAGCGCAAATCAATCGTGCTCGCGCGAGTAGACATAGGCGCGCCGGCGCAATTCCTCAGCGTCGATGGTGCCTAGGCGGCATTCGACAACATCCTGTT
>JAGWBM010000162.1:1591-4230 GCA_021295895.1 Pseudomonadales bacterium | reverse complement strand
AAGCCGTAGTACGGGCTGTTGTAGATGACCGCCGGCAGATCGCCGCCGGCGCGAAGCACCGCCGCGAAATGCGCGCGCTGCGCCGCCGGCGAAGTCCCGCGCGAGAGAACCCTGGGGATGATCATGAGGCCCGCCGCGCCGGCCTCCCGGGCGTGTTCCGCCAACTCCACCGCCCGCGCGGTGTTCTGGGCACCGGTGCCGACCACCACCGGAACATCCTCCCCGGCCAGCGCCTCGACGCCCCGGCAACGGTCGACGTCGGTCAGGAGCGGCCACTCGCCCATGGAGCCACAGTAGACAACGCCACCCATACCCCCATCGACGAGTTCCCAGCCCTTCTCGGCAAGCGCATCGAAATCGGGTTCACGGGCGGCATTGCACGGCGTCATCAGCGCCGGGAGGCAGCCCTCGAAAACGGAATTATCGGCCATGTCCATCACGCGTCGCCCAACGCCGACAAACTAATGCGTCACGCCAACGCCCTCAAGTCGTCGATCAGCGCACTCAAGTCCATTGCTTCCACACCGCCGCCCTTTGGGAACCTACCTTCCCGACCGTGGACGACGATGGCACGGTCGGGCTGAAGATCGTCGAAGGCGACACGGAGCGCACGGTCCATTGTCGCGAGTCCTCGCTTGATCTCGACGGCCCACCGTTGACGGTTGGGCAGTTCCAGGACGAGATCGACCTCCACCTTGGTTGCGGTGCCGTAGAAACTTGCTTCGGTACGTTCCGGGACGACTCGCAGCACGTTCTCGATCACGAAGCCCTCCCAACTGAATCCGGCGACCGGATGGCCGAGAACGGCTTCCTCGTCGTCCAGGCGCAGCAATGTGTGCACGATTCCGCTATCGCGGATGTAGATCTTGGGCGACTTGACCAAGCGCTTGGCGACGTTGGCGTGGAGCGGTGGCAAACGCCGGACGAGCAGGAGATCGACCATGAGATCCAAGTAGCGCGCCACCGTCTTGGCGTCGACCGCCAAGCTACGTCCTAGACGAGCAGCGTTGCACGGTGTCCCCTGGTCGTGGGCGAGCATGGTCCAAAACCGACGCAAGGTTTCGGCGGGTATTCGCGGGCCGAACTGCGGGATGTCGCGTTGCAGGTAGGTGTCGATGAAATTCGCCCGCCAGATCGCACTGTCCCGGTCGCTCTCGGCCAACAGGCTGCGCGGAAACCCACCGCGGACCCAGAGCCTCGACGACCGGTTCGGAAACTCGGCTAGGTCGAAGGGCCCTAGTTCGACGGTGCCGAGCCGCCCTGCAAGGGTCTCGCCCGCCTGACGTAGGAGATCGATGGATGCCGAGCCGAGCAGCAGGAACTGCCCCGACGGCTCGCCGCGGCGGATGCGGTCGTCGATGACGCCGCGCAGGACCTCGAACAGCGCCGGCTTGCGATGGATCTCGTCCAAGACCACCAGTCGGCCCCTGTGACGCGAGAGGTACGCGCCGGGGTCATCGAGTTTTCCGAGATCCGCGGGATCTTCGAGATCAAGGTAGACCCCCGCGACGTCTGCGGATTCCCCGACCCGCGCGATGGCTCGCGCCAAGCGATCAGTGCGACCGCTGGAAAGATCCCGAGGTACTCCTTGATGCGGTCTTCCTGATGTCGGTGAACGGGAACGGTCACGTCATAAAACTTGCAAAACGGGAACTTATTGCCCGATTTGCAAGTTTAGATCGGTGTCGAGGACGTCACAACCCCCTCCTTGGTGCGCGACGTGCGACGAATCTCATGCCGGCACGAAAATGCCACGGTCGAGCGCGAGTCCGCCGGGCAAGGCTCGATGTTCTCCCGCCAAGTTGAAGTCGCGGGCCTTGACCTCATGTAGACCAACATAACCCTCCAGAGGAGACTCCCGTGCTCGACACCCGCGTTGCCCAATCCGCAATCGACCACGCCGTGGCCCTCGGCGCCGACTTCGCGGAGGTGTTCGTGGAGCGGAACCAGGTCAACAACGTCGCCACCCTGTCGAACCAGGTCCGGGACATCGCCTCCGGCATCGACTTCGGCGTTGGCGTCCGGCTGGTCTACGGGCACAAGGTGCTATACGGCTACACCAACCGCACCGACGCAGAGGAACTGAAACGCATCGTCTCGGAACTCGCGGCCAAGGACCGCCGCGACCCGGCCGCCACCGCGCAGGCATTCGACTTCCGCACCGCCGATGACATTCACGGTGCCCAACGTACGCTTTCCAAGGACGCCGAAGTCCGCCACAAGGTCGACTACCTGTTCGCCGCCGACCGTGCCGCCCGGGCTGCGAGCAACCTCATCTCCCAGACCCAGGGTGCCTGCGGCCAGCGCGAACAGGCCGTGGAGATCTTCAACAGCGAGGGCCTGCACATCCAGGATGTTCGCCACTACATCCGCTCGAGCCTGCGCGCGGTGGCATCCAACGGCACCGAACAGGCCACCGGCATGAACAACGACGGCGGCCTCCAGGGTTGGGAGATCGTCGAGACGCTGGACCCCGCCGCCTGCGGTGCGGAAGCGGCACGCCAGGCCCTGGTGAACCTCTCCGCGAAACCCTGTCCGTCCGGGCGCATGCCCGTGGTGATCGGCAACGGCTTCGGCGGCGTGATCTTCCACGAAGCCTGCGGGCATCTACTGGAGACGACGTCCGTCGCCAAGAAGGC
>JAGWBM010000162.1:0-1581 GCA_021295895.1 Pseudomonadales bacterium | reverse complement strand
ATCGCGAACCGGAAAGTCAACGCGGTCGACGACGGCACGCTGGTCCGGGAGTGGGGTTCGATCAACATCGACGACGAGGGCATGGCCACCGAGCGCACGCAACTCATCGAGGACGGCAAGCTCGTGAACTTCCTCGCCGACAGCGTCGGCGCGGCTCAGACCGGACTTCCCCGGACGGGGTCGGGGCGCCGCCAAAGCTACCGGTTCGCGCCGGCATCGCGGATGCGGAACACGTTCATCGAACCGGGTGCGGACAGCTTCGACGACATGATCGCGTCCATGGAACGCGGCATATATGCATCGCACATGGGCGGCGGGTCGGTACAACCCGGGACCGGCGAGTTCAACTTCGCCGTCACCGAGGGCTACTTCGTGGAGGACGGCAAGATTCGCCATCCGGTCAAGGCGGCGACCCTCATCAGCACCGGACCGGACGTGCTGAAACGCATCTCCATGGTGGGCAGCGACTTCGCCCTGGAAACCGGCATGTGCGGCTCCGTCTCGGGCGAGGTGCCCACCACCGTCGGTCAGGCGACGTTGAAGGTTGACGACATCCTGGTCGGGGGTAACGCCTGATGACTGCCACCCTCGAAGCCAACGCACAGCGCGTCCTCGACAAGGTCTTGGCCGCCGGCGCGGTCGGCGATCTCGTGGTGCAGGAAGAGTCGTCGCTGTCGCTCAAGGCCCATGCCGGCGAACTCGAAGAACACAAGGTCACGTCGACCCGCGTCTACGGCGTACGGGTCGTCAAGGACGACCGCGCAGGTATCGCCTACAGCGAAGCCAGCGATCCCACTGCGCTCGATTCGATGGTGGAACAAGCACTCGTGAATGCTTCCTTCGCCCGGCTTGACCCCACCGAGAATGTTGCCGACGGCGCTACGGCGCTCGCCACCGACGATGCCACGCTCTGCCCCGCGGACCCGACGTCCGTGGAGGCGAAGATCGACGCGGCTCTCCATCTCGAGCGCGAACTCACGGCCCGGGACAAGGTCCGCAACGTGCCCTACAACGGCGTCCAGGATCTGACCGCCGAGCGGCACGTCTTCGCCACCACGGGCCGGACGGCGCACAGCAGGAACCGTGTGTGCAGTGCCTTCGCCTATGCCCTGTTGAGCGACGGCGACAAGGACGCCCTCGAAGGTGCGCGGCGACACGCGCGTCGGTTCACCGAAATCGACACCGACTGGATCGTCGACGAGACCTACCAGCGGTGTCTCGCGATGCTCGACGGCGAGGCCATCCCCAGCAAGCACTACGACGTCCTGTTCGACGTCGAAAACCAGGCCGACCTGTTCACCGTTTTCCTCGACATGTTCTCCGCGAAGACCGCGAGGGATGGCATCAACCCCTTGCGCGACAAGGTGGGAGAACGCATCGCCGTCGACGCGCTCACCATCCGCGATGTGCCGCTCAACGCGGACGGCCTCGGCTACGCACTGTTCGATGACGAGGGCCTGGCCACGTCGACGACGACGCTGGTCGATGCCGGCGTCCTGCGGACGCTTGTCCACAACAGCGCCACCGCCAGCCACTTCGACGTCCCCAATACCCGCAATGCCGCCCGGTCGCCGCGATCAT
>JAGWBM010000071.1 GCA_021295895.1 Pseudomonadales bacterium | reverse complement strand
GGCGACCTGATCCTCGATCTCCACGGCCGCCGCCCCGGTGGCTTCGATCTCCCGGATCGTGCGGGTCATGTGCACGGCGTCGCCAAAACCCACACCGGCGTCGGCGACCACCGCGACATCCGACCGGGCGACAACATGACGTGTCGTGTCGACGAGTTCGTCGAGCGTGAGCAGCGCTTCGCTGACGGCATGGGCGTAGCCGAGCGCACCACCGCTCACGTAGACGGCTTCGAACCCAGCCTGTTCTGCGATTCGCGCCGAGAGCGCGTCGAGGGCAAGTGGTGCGAAGACGACTTCGCGGGCGTCGACGGCGGCACGCAAACGGTTTCGGGCGGACATCCGCGGGATGCTAAGCGATCCCCCGGTGTGTCGCGAGTCGGGTATGCTGACCGCGTTTCGGGAGAAAACGGGGGATGTAGCGTACCGATGGCACACGGGTTTCTGCTCGACCGCCTTGGCCGAATCGCGGCCCACATGGACCGGTACGTGGAAGGAGGCCGATACCCCGGGGCGATGTGTCTCGTGTCCCGTGGGGGCGAGGAGGGCTTCTTCCACCAGTCGGGCTTCGCGGACGTTGAACGCGGTCGCCCGATGACACGGGACGCGGTCCTGCGGCTCTACTCGATGACCAAGCCGATCACCAGCTCGGCGCTGATGATGCTCTACGAGGAGGGGCTTTTTCAGCTCGACGATCCCGTCGCCAAGTACATCCCCGCCTGGAGCGACCTCGCGGTCTTCGATCGCGGCAGCGAAGGACAGTACGTCACGACGCCGCCCGAAGCGCCGATGACGATCAAGCACCTCCTTACCCACACCTCGGGGCTGACCTACGGGTTCATGAACGCCCACCCGGTGGACGCGATGTACCGGCGTGCGGACGTAACCGGGAACACCCTGGCGGACATGGTCGACAAGCTGGCCGGAATCCCGCTCAGGTTCTCCCCCGGGACGCAATGGAGCTACAGTGTCGCGACGGACGTCTGCGGCTACCTCGTGGAGCACTTCTCGGGTCGGGATCTCGACGAATTCGTCGCCGATCGCATCACCGGGCCGTTACGGATGAAGGACTCGGGCTTTCACGTCCAGCCGGGCGGCACCGATCGCCTGGCCGCGTGCTATCAGCATACGGAGCCCGGCACCTACCGGTTGGAGGATGATCCCGAGGGCTCGCGCTACCACACCCGTCCCACGTTCTTCTCGGGCGGCGGCGGCTTAGTGGGGACCATCGACGACTACCACCGCTTCGCGCACATGTTGCTCGGCAAAGGCGAATTGGATGGCGTCCGGCTGTTGGGCCGCAAGACGGTCGAGTACATGACCATGAACCACCTACCGGGGAATTGTGATCTCGCGGCCATGGGCCAACCGGTGTTCAGCGAAACTTCCTACGGGGGCATCGGTTTCGGTCTCGGCTTTTCCGTGGTCGTCGACCCGGCGGCGGCGAACGTCCTGGACTCGCCCGGCGAATTCGCCTGGGGCGGAGCCGCGAGTACATACTTCTGGGTGGATCCCGTGGAGGAGTTGATCGTCATCTTCGCGACCCAGCTTCTGCCGTCCTCCGCCTACCCGATACGGCGGGAGTTGAAGACCCTCGTCTACCAGGCGTTGGCGTGATGGCCGGTCGAGTTAACAGCGCCATCCGCCGCCTCGCCAACGACGAGCCGGCGTTCTATGCCGGCAACCACGCCGGTGCCGAACTCAGCTTCGAAGCGGGCGTCGCGGCGGCGGGGACCTGGGCGGACTACCTCAATATCGGTATGGAGCACGGGCCGCTGGACTTGGCGGGTCTCGATCGGTTCATGAAGGGCATGGCATCGGTGCGTACCCCGACGCCGGCGGTGCTGGTGGAACTGCCGTTCGAAGGCCGCAGCGTCGAGATCGTCCATGCCAATGCTTGGCAGATCAGACAGCTACTAACGCTCGGCGTGCACGGTTTCCTGCTCTGCCACGCGGAGACTCCCGAGGCCGTTGCGGCAGTTGTGGAGGCCATGCGCTATACCTTCCGCGGCGGGACACGCGGTTCCGGCGGGCAAGGGGTTGCATCCGCGATTTGGGGGGTGTCCTCGGCCGACTACCTGGCACGCGCGGACCCATGGCCGCTCAACCCGGACGGCGAGTTGCTCCTCGGCCTCAAGATCGAAAATCGTCGCGCCTTGGAAAACGCCTTCGAGACCACTGCGGTGCCCGGTGTCGCGTTCGCCGAGTGGGGTCCGGCGGACATGTCAATGTCGCACGGTTTCCGCGGCGAGCGCGAGGATTTTGAGCGGTCTGAGTTGCGCGCCGCCAGGGAACGCGTTTTGAGTGCCTGCAAGTCGGCCGGCATTGCGTTTCTGGACAGCGCTACGGAGGAGAATCTTGCCGCCAAGCTGGCGGAGGGAGTGCGTATCAGCGCCGGGACGCCGCGGCTCAAGGAACGCGCTGCCGACCTTCTCGCGGCGCGTTGATCGTCGGCCGCTGATTTGGGTGGTAGTCGTGCGCGAACTCGACAATCCGGCCTGGCACGCGCTAAACGGCAAACAGCGCGATTTCGGCATGGTCGGCGAGCGAGCGGCGCGCTACCTGCCCGACATCTCGCCGATCGCGGCGGTCGCGGATCAGAGCACGCAAGCCTTGGTTGAACTCGCGGGCTTCGTCGAGCCGGGCCGATTCGTTGCGGTATTCGCGCCGGGAGAACCACCGGAGGGGCTTTGGCGGCTCGCGGCGATGGCCCCGCTCTCGCAATGGGTTTGCCCGGACCCGCCGCCAATCGACGCGGAGATCGACTGGGTCGAACTCACGGATGCGCAGGCGGATGAGATGCTCCGACTTGCCCGCGAAACGGATCCCGGTCCTTTCGAAGCGCGCACCAATCGACTGGGCGACTACATCGGCGTCATTAGGGACGGCAGGCTGGTCGCCATGGCGGGTGAGCGGATCTGCCTCGAGGGCTACCGCGAGGTGAGCGCCGTGTGCACCGACGAGGCGTATACCGGGCGCGGATTCGCGCAAGCGCTGGTGCTGGAGATCGTCCGGCGACAGCAACGCGCCGATTGCGTACCTTTTCTGCATGTCAGAACCGGCAGTCCGGCACAAGTGCAGGCAATCCACGTCTACGAGAAGCTGGGATTTCAGAAACGCGGGGACTACGCCATGACGGTACTGGTCAGGAAATGAGCGAAGAGTCGCCAATGGAGTCCTCGATCACGTCGCAAGAGCGGGGCAAGTCACCGTGGGGCGTCGTGTTCCGAATCGCCACGTGGGTGCTGGCGGCGGGATGCTTCTACCTGGTCTACACCAAGATCGGGGAGGCGGCGGCGCGCAGGGATCTCAACGCCTGGCAATACCTCGTGGAGTTCTTCGGCGATGCGAACTGGCTGTTCTGGCTCGCGCTGATGATTCCCTATTCGGTGTTCTTCTTCCTCGTCGACAGCCACGTCACGTGGCGCGTCGTGCGCTGGTTCAACGCACCGAACCTCAGGTTCACGAGCATGTTGCCCATTCGCGCCAGCGCCTACATCCTGTCGCTGGTCAACGAGCAGGTTGGCAAGGGCGCGATGACGCTCTACCTCCTGCGCCATCACAAGGTGCCGGGATGGCGGGCGCTGTCGAGCATGATCCTGCTCGGCTTGATGGAGATCTTCCAGCTACTGCTCTTCTCGGCCATCGGCGTCGCTCTCAACTTCCACCTGGTGGTGGAGGCGTCCTCCGATTGGCCGCTCGACATCATCCTACCGGCGGTCATGATCTTCGCCTTTGCCTACCTGCCGCTTCACATCGCGTATTTCCGCACTGGCGCGGGAGGATTGCGCGAGAAACCCATATTGACGGCATTCAGGCAGGCACGACCGGTGCATTACCTGCTGATCGTGCTGTTCAAGGCGCCCAACCTGATCGGCGCGGTGATCGTCTACACCTTCGCCTTGGATCTTTTCCAGGTCGAGGTGAGCCTGGGACAGATGCTGGCGTTCCTGCCGGTGATCTTCCTGGCGGCCGCCCTACCCCTGCCGTTCCATGCCGGCGCGCTGGTGCTGTGGACCGTGCTGTTTCCCGACTATCCGGAGGTCGCCGCCTTCAGCCTGGTGATGCACACCTTCTTCGTGGTGTTCAACGCGGTGATCGGCGTGATGTTCCTGCCGCGTGCCAACCGGGAGTTGTTCGGTTGAAGCCAGTTGACGGATCGTCGGGAATTCGGGCCAGGTGCCCGGTGTCGCCGTCAGGGCCGCTCGATCTCCGACTGGGTGAACTCCCGAACGACGGACGGATCGAGGCCGCTACGCACTAGGGGTTCAAAGCTGTGAATCGGCATGTGCTTGAGCAGGTCGAACAGTGTTGTTCGAATCGCCGGGTCGTTGCCGGCCCCTGGGGTGTTAGGGCGGCTTGGGCTGGGGCAAAAGGCGGTACCGGTAGGCGACGGCTTTTGTGGCACCAGGTTCGCCAATCGGTTCAACGAATCGAGCGCCAAGCCGACGCTGAACACGTTCTCGTCGGTTCGCACGATATCGGCGAGCGCCGCCACCGTCGGTTCGAGTTCATTCCCTAGCACCGCGGTGCCGTGGGAGCAGAGGACAACCATGGACGTCAGGGCGTTCTCGCGTACCGCGGAACGCACGCGCTTGAATCGCTCGGTGCTGTAGTTGATGCCGATTCCCTCGCAGACGTCGCACTCGTCGGTGGGCCGAACGAACTTGATGCTGCGATCTTGGGCGATGTTCATACCCAACCGGTTCTCTTCCCGGCCAAGTGATTCCACGAGTGCGCCCACGCATCGAGGAACGAGGGATCGGCCGGCCCCCGTGGCGACGGCGCGGCGACCGAGGCAGCCCAGTGCGTTGGCCGCCACCGAGCGGACGTAGACCGAGGGATCCTCGGCGAGGCGGTCGGCGACGGCGTTGAGAACACGTTCGTCCAACGGGGCGACGTCGCCGAGTCCGTAGACACCGGCCTTGCGGACCCACTTGACGGCGGACTTCGTGGCATCGAGAAAGATGTCCGTCGCATCCGAGCCGAGCGCGACCAGGCCGTAGGTGGCGGCCCGGCGCACGCTCTCGCGTTCGCTGTGTAGCGCTTCGCCGAGCAGGCGTAGCGCGAGCGCGCCGTCGCGGTGGGAAGCAAGTCGGTAGGCGACCCCGATCCGCGTCGCTTCGGCGGCCTCGCCCTTCGCATGGAGTTGCGGGGCGTTGACCGACGCGTCGCGTTCGCGTCGCGGTGGCGGTCGGCCGGTGTGCAGCCAATGATGGTGGTGGCGCCACACGATGGTTGCATCCTCCGGCGCCTGGGCCAGATCCACGCCGGTCATGGCGTCGATGCCGAGGCCGCGCCAATCGACCTCGTCCCGTGCTTCGCCACGGGGGTCGGTGGTCCGGCAAAGCCAAAACCGCCACATGAACCGGGGCCGTGCCTTCCAAGTGCGCCAATCGTCCCGGCGGTGATTACCCCGGTGGAACAGGTTGTGCGAGTAGAGCACCACGCTGCCGGCTTTGAGCGGTGCCGCTTCGAACGGCGCGACGAGGGGCCAGCCGGTGTTCAGGATCGCTTCCCGCATGCGGATATCGTGCGGCGTACGGCGGTTGACGATGTCTTCGGTGTCGTATTTCGACGTCGGCCCGCTGACGGCAGAACCCTCCATGCCGCTCACCTGGTAGCCGAAGTCCAGGTGGTCGGCACCCGCGAAGTTGTCGTGGTTCTCCTCGTGGTTGAAGGTCCAATACTGGGAATAGGGCACGACGGCCGTGGGTCCGTTGTCGTGGCGCACTTCCTGCGGGTAGTAGAGCATCTCCACTTGGATTGCCTGATGGTGGCGGTGTTTGCGGAGGTTGTACGGTCCGTTGTCGTCCTTGTGCCAGTGCTGGTCGCGGGCGCCGCTGGGGAAGGGCGTGTTGTGCGTGAACGGTACGATCGCCCAGTTCCTACCGAGAAGGGCGTCGCAGGCGGCGACGACGCCGGGTGATTCGATGACGTCGAGAATCTCGGGGATCAAGGCAGCGGTGATGTAGCGACCCGCGTTGAATGCCTCCCGTTCCTTCTCGTAGATCACGTCGTGGATCTCGGGAGAAACCCCTAAGTCCTCGGGCGACAGGGCCACCAACCCCCGACTTGCGAAGTCGCGCAACAGGTCCCCTGGCGTCGTATACGGTAAGCCGCCGTCTGTCCGGGGTTGGGCGATGTCGGCAGGGTTCGACATCATCGGCACGACGGGCTCAGCGGAGGGTGACGGCCGTGCCGCTTGCCGCGACCATCAGCATGCTGCCGCCCTGGCCAACGACCTCGTAGTCGAGGTCGATCCCGACCACGGCTTGGGCACCCAATCGCTCGGCGGCCGCGGTCATCTCCTCGAAGGCGATCTCGCGCGCGGTCTGCAGCTCCTTTTCGTAGGCACCGGATCGACCGCCGACGATGTCGCGAATGCCCGCAAAGAAGTCCCTGAAGATGTTGGCGCCGATGATGGCTTCGCCGGTGACGATGCCGCGGTAGTCGTCGATGGTCCTGCCTTCGATGTTGGGCGTGGTGCTGAGGATCATGGTTTCGCGCAAGCTCGTACGGCTCAAACCGTTAAGCATGAACCGCCGACCGAGGCGGATTCAACCTCGTGCCGCGAGGCCGCGTCAGTCGGTTCGAAGTTTCGTGAGGGCCCTTAGGCGATCGAACATGGAGAGCAAGGTCGACAGCAGGACAGCCAATGCCACCCAGTAGATGGCTTCGTCCGGCAGCCAGTCGAGACCCAACGCGTTCTTACCGATCACCGTGCCGGCGACCACGTAGTAGGCGATGCCGTTGCTTCGCCCAAGCCAACTGGTGCGCAGAGGTTGGCCGGCTAGCGCCTTGGAGTCGAAGAAGTACTGCAGGAACGCCAGGGCGATGAACCAGGGCAGGATGCCGGGAACGACATCGGTTCCCGTCCCGACTTCGAGATACGCGATCCCCCAAAGCGTAACCGCGACGAATGCGGCGTCGGCGGTATGGTCGAGGACGCCGCCGAGGCTCGAGACCGTGCCTCGCCAACGGGCTACGATGCCGTCCAGGAAGTCGCTCGCCACGGCACCCGCGAAGATCATTGCGGCGAGACGCCAATTGCCGTCCAGAACGGCGGCGAGCGAGAAAGGCGTGGCAGCCAGACGTGCCAACGAGATGACGTTCGCGGTGGTCAACCAGCGTGGCTTGATGGCGGGAGGCGAATCGCCGACGCCGGATTCGTTCATCGGGATCCGAGCCGATATACCCAGGCATGCTGGATGAAGCTGCGCTCCCGCTCGCCGCCATACTTGTCGACGTAGGCGTCGATGACCTGGGCCAGTTCGGTCGGGTCGTCGGTGCGGGTGGCGAGTAGGGGGTAGATATCGTCCCCGATGCGCAGACGCACCTGCGGTTCGGCTTCGATCGCGCGCGCCCATGCGGCATCGGCGGCATCGGATGCGGCAACGTAGAAATTCCGATCCACGCGGACGCCCCAGACATTCACGGAGTACGGGTCGTTGGGTCGGGTTTCGATCTGCACGGTGTCGAAGTCATCGGTGAACTCCCAACTCGACGGCATTGGCTGTTCGGCACCCGTAAGTTCACCACCGGCGAAGACGAACGTCGGTTCGCAAGCCGCCGCCGCAAGCGCGGCGACGAACGCCAAGGACAGGCGGCAGAGGGGAGCGCGCCACCGTTCACCCGAGGTCATGGCGACCTCCCGAAGCCCGAACAGCGGTATGCTACGCGATTGTCGCCTTTTTCTTGAAGCCGATGACGCGCTGTTAGCGACGTCGGCGGGCAGCGTCCACTTCGCCGAGCAACGACAGAGAGTTTGCCTCTTGAATAGCACGAATCTCGTTCAACCCCCCTACGACACCAGTTTGATCGGCGTAGTCAAAGGCGCGCTTGACTACTACGGCATAGACACTGCGCCCGCGGAAACGTTCGTCCTGTCGGGACATGCCTTCGTGATCAACATTCACGAGGAGTTGTGTCCGAGCGGGCCGTATTGCTGGACTCAGGATCGATTCCGCGAGCTGCTCCCCAACCTCGGAATTCGCATGGAGGAGTTGGGGATGCTCGTGGCAGCGGCTCCCGAAGCCGACAAGCAGGAACTGGAGGCGCGGGTCCGCTCGGAGTTGGATCAAGGCAACGTCTGCTCGTCGGTCAGCCTGGACCATCAGCTCGTGCTTGCCTACGACGACACGGGCTTCGACCTTTCGCAACCCTGGGGCGAGGGCGTCGTCGACAGTACGCCCCGACGGTTGAGTTTCGGGACCTGGCAAGAGTTCATCGCGTCGCCGCCGGTGACTTTCTTCAAGCTCGAGCCCTGCAGGCGGCGCAGTGAATCTGCGGCAACCACTTCCGCGCTGGACTTCGCGGTCGACTTCTGGGGTCGCCCGGAACAGTTCGCCTGGGACGCGTACGGCACCGGATCCCGGGCGTACGACAACTGGCTCGCGGCCATCGACGCCGGTCATGCGGACGATCACGGCAACTGGTGGAACGCCGTCGTGTGGGGCGAGTGCCGGGAACGGGCGGGTGACTATTTCCAGGATCTCGCTGCGGCGGTGTTCCCCGGTCCAATCGATCCGCGCCAGGCGCGCGATCTCGCCGTCGACTACCGGGCATTGGCGCGGCTTCTGTACCGGGCGTCCGACAAGACTGCCAGCGCGGGGGACAAACGCGGCTTCGTCGAGCAGGCCCGAAGTCTCGATGAGCGGTGTGTCGAGCGCATCGCGAATATCCGCTCACGTTGAGAACCGGTGGATCGAGTCCTTGTCACCGGTGCGAATGGCCATCTCGGCCGCCGGCTACTCAAGGAACTGACGGCCCCGACCCGCGCGTTGGTTCGTTCCGAGGCGGCTGCGTCGACGCTTGCCGACCACGGCGACGTCGGTATCGTCGACTATGGGGATGGTGTCCGGTTGCGGGATGCGTGCGTCGGATGCGCCTCCGTCGTACATCTCGTCGGCATCATCAAGGAAAGCGCACGCGCGACCTACGCCGCTGCACATGAAGAGTCGACCCGCAACCTGCTGCGCGCGGCTACCGATGCTGGCGTCGGGCGCATTGTCTACCTGTCCATCCTCGGCGCGGACGTGGATTCGCCCAATCCTTGCCTCGCATCCAAGGCTCGCGCGGAGACGATCCTGTTGCAGTCGGCGATCCCGAGCTTGGTAATCCGGGTCCCGATGGTCCTCGGCGAAAGCGACTACGCGAGCGTCGCGTTACTCGCCAAGGCAAGGCGACGGGTCGCTTTTGAATTCCGGGCATCTAGCCTGGAGCAGCCGATCTACGCGGGCAATGTGGTCGACGCCATCCGGGGCGGACTCGCCGCCGACGGTCCCACCGGCATCCTCGAGTTGGCTGGACTCCGTTCATTGTCCCGCGGGGAACTCATTGCCGTTGCCTCCGGCGTCGGAACCCGGATCGTGTCGCTGCCATTGGGTTTGGGCTACGCACTGGCCTGGATGCTTGAACGGGTCAGCGACAACCCCCCGTTGACGCGGGCCATGCTCGGCGTTCTGGATCACGACGACGACATCGACCCACAACCCGGTGCCGAGGCCCTCGGCATTCGTTTGACCGGCCTCGCGGAAACGTTGGCGCGGGTGGCCGCCGCCTAGCG
>JAGWBM010000161.1 GCA_021295895.1 Pseudomonadales bacterium | reverse complement strand
CTGCCGCCCTGGGATTCCGACAGTGAACTGTTCACCGACGATCTGGAGCGCTTGATGCCGTGGCTCGGCCGCGCCATGGCGCGCATGCCGATCTTCGAACCGGCGGGCATCCGGCGCATCGTCAACGGGGCCATCTCCCACAGCCCCGACGGACTGCCGATGCTCGGCCCCGTCGCCGGGCTCGACAATTTCTGGCTCTGCTGCGGCTCGTCCTTCGGCATTGCCCAAGGTGCCGGCAGCGGCAAGTACCTGGCGCAGTGGATGCTGCACGGCGACGCCGAAATCAACATGACCGGCTTCGACCCCCGGCGCTTCGGCGTGTTCGCCGACGCCGGCTACATGGCTGCCAGGGGGCGCCAGGACTACGCCATGACCTACGCCACGGCGTTGCCGGGGGAAGAACTGCCGGCCGCCCGTCGGTGCCGGACCAGCCCCCTGTACGACAAGCTGAAGGGACAGGGTTGCGTGTATACCGAGACTTTTGGCTGGGAGCGCCCCAAGTGGTTCTCGGTGGACGGCCGAGAGGAGCAATACAGCTTTCGCCACAACAACGTGTTCGAACTGGTGCGCGACGAGTGCATGGTCGTGCGCGAACGGGTCGGCATCCTCGATCTCTCCGGGTTCGCGAAGTACGACGTGACGGGTCGCGATGCGCGGGCAATGCTCGATCGGCTGTGTGCAAACCGGATACCGAGGCGCAATGGAATCGCGCTCACCCATCTGCTTTCCGAAGGCGGGCGCATCGGCGCGGAGGTGACCGTCACCTGCCTCGACGACGACGCCTTCTACGTGCTTTCGGCTGCTGGCGCCGAATTGCGCGATCTGGACCATCTGCAGCAGGGCCGGCGCCCGGGCGAACAGGTGCGGGTCAACAACGTCACGGACGGACGCGGCGTACTGGTGCTGGCCGGGCCGCGGTCCCGGGAGGTGCTGGCTCGACTCACGGATGCGTCCCTGGACAACAGCGCCTTTCGCTGGCTGAGCGGTAGGGAAGTCAACATCGCCGGAATGCCGGTGCGGGCCCTGCGGGTGAACTACGTGGGCGAGCTCGGCTGGGAACTACACCCGGCGATGGAACACATGGAGGCGCTGTACGATGCGCTGACGGAAACCGGAGCGGAATTCGGCATCCGCAATTTTGGCCTCTACGCGGTCAATAGCATGAGGCTGGAAAAGGCCTACCGCAGTTGGGGCGCGGAATTGACCAACGAAGTCACAATGATCGACGCGGCCATGGACCGCTTCATCAAGTTCGACAAGGGCGACTTCGTCGGCCGGGAAGCGACGCTGCGCTCCCTGGAACAGCAGGATCGCACGTTGCAGTTGATCTACTTCAGCCTGGACGCCGGCGATGCCGACGTTCAGGGCGGAGAGCCGATTTTCGCCGGCGACCGCTGCGTGGGGGTGACCACGACCGGCGGTTATGGCCATGCTGTGGGTCAGAGCCTCGGCTTCGGCTACGTACCGCCGTCGCTCGGCGAACCGGGCACGGCGTTGACGGTCGACGTGCTCGGCCAACGGCGGCAAATGACCATCCACCAGGATCCGGTCTACGATCCGGCCAACCACCGATTGCGCGCCTGACGACCATGGCGACCCGGCTGCCGCGTCGCGCCAGCGTGATCGTGATCGGCGGCGGCGTCATCGGCTGCTCGGTCGCCTACCACCTGGCGCGAGCCGGGGTCGCGGACGTGACGCTGCTGGAGCGCCGGCAGCTCACGTCGGGCACCACCTGGCATGCGGCGGGATTGGTGGGGCAGCTGCGCACGTCCATCAACATGACGGAGCTTGCGCGCTATACCAGCGAGCTCTATCTGAGCCTGGAGGCCGAGACGGGCCAGGCCACGGGCTACCGGCGCTGCGGTTCCATCTCCATCGCCACCGACGAGGAACGCCTCGAGGAACTGCGGCGCAGCGCCTCGATGGCCAAGGTGTTCGGGCTGGAGGTGAATGTGGTCACGCCGGCGGACATCGCAGCCCGGGTTCCCATGCTGCACACGGCGGACGTGCTCGGCGGCATCCACATTCCTTCCGACGGCTATGCCAACGCCGTGGACGTGACCAACGCCCTGGCCAGGGGTGCCCGTGCGGCCGGTGCGCGCCTCTTCGAGAACCTGGCGGTGACGGCCATCCGTACCGCACGGGGCAGCGCAACCGGCGTGACCACGGAACACGGCGACATCGACGCGGACTGCGTGGTGTTGTGCACCGGCATGTGGACCCGGGAGCTGGCGGCGACGGTGGGGGTGAACGTGCCCCTGCATGCCTGCGAGCACTACTACGCCCTGTTCGAATCGGTCGCCGGGTCGTGCGCGACTACGACGCCTGCACCTACTACAAACACGACGCGGGCAGGCTCCTCGTCGGCGCCTTCGAACCCCACGCCCGCCCCTGGGGCATGGCGGGCATCCCCGAGGACTTCTGTTTCGACGAGATCGCCGGCAGTCTCGAGCATTTCGAGCCGATCCTCGAACAGGCCATGGTGCGCGTCCCGGCGCTGGAGTCCGCGGGACTCTCGACGTTCTTCTGCGGGCCCGAGAGTTTCACGCCGGATGTGCGCTATCACCTCGGCCAGGCGCCCGAACTCGACAACTGTTTCGTGGCGGCGGGGCTGAATTCCATCGGCCTGCAATCCGCCGGCGGCATCGGCAGGGTGATCACGGAGTGGATTCGCGCCGGACACCCGCCGTCGGATCTGTGGGAAGTGGATGTGCGCCGCAATCACCCCTTCCAGCGCAACCGGAAGTACCTGCGCGAACGGGTCTCGGAGAGCCTGGGCCTGCTGTACGCCACCCACTATCCCTATCGTCAGTACGACACCGCCCGGGGCGTCCGCAGATCGCCGCTCTACGACAGGCTGCAAGCCGTCGGGGCGTGCCACGGCGAGGTCGCCGGCTGGGAGCGGCCCAACTGGTACGCACCGGAGCGGGACCGCGCCCGTTACGAGTACAGCTACGGACGGCAGAACTGGTTCGAGCATGCCGCTCGGGAACACCGGGCGGTGCGCGAGCGGGTGGGGCTGTTCGACCTGTCGTCTTTCGCCAAGTTCCGGTTCCAGGGCGCCGACGCCGCCCGGGTCCTGAACCACGTCTGCGCCAACGACGTGGACGTGCGTCCGGGCCGCATCGTCTACACTCAGTGGCTGAACGCCCGGGGCGGCATCGAGGCGGATCTCACCGTCACCCGGCTTACCCGAGACGACTATCTGATCGTCACCGCCGCGGCCACGGAGGTGCGGGACTTCCACTGGCTGCAACGGCACGTTCCGACCGACGCCCACTGCGTGCTGACCAATGTGACGTCGGCCATGAGCGTCATCTCGATCATGGGGCCGAACGCGCGGGCGCTGCTGCAATCGCTGACCCCGGACGATCTCTCGCACGAGGCCTTTCGCTTTGCGCACAGCCGGGAAATCGAGTTGGGCTACGCCCTGGTGCGCGCTTCCCGGATCACCTACGTCGGCGAACTCGGCTGGGAGCTCTACATCCCCACCGAGTTCACCGCCGGCGTCTACGACACG
>JAGWBM010000070.1 GCA_021295895.1 Pseudomonadales bacterium | reverse complement strand
CCTCTCAGACCAGCTATGGATCGTCGCCTTGGTAGGCCATTACCCCACCAACAAGCTAATCCAACGCAGGCTCCTCCGACAGCGCGAGGTCCTTCCGCCACAACCGAAGTTGCGACGGCGAGATCCCCCGCTTTCATCCCCGGCACGAATGCCGGCGATCACATGCGGTATTAGCTCGAGTTTCCCCGAGTTGTCCCCCACTGTCGGGTAGATTCCTACGCGTTACTCACCCGTTCGCCACTCTACTCGGCCCCGAAGGGCCTTTCGCGTTCGACTTGCATGTATGAGGCCTGCCGCCAACGTTCAATCTGAGCCATGATCATACTCTTCAGTTCATTTACGTAGGCCGCACCACCACGGGCTTGCGCCCGTTGCAGCACAGCCAAAAAGGTTTGCTCGAAGCTCAAAACGAGCGCCCACACGAATGGCTTGTCTTCACGTTCTTAAAGAGCAGGCACGAAGGCTTGGGCCTCCGAGCCAAGGGGTGCGTATCATACGCCCGGAACGGTCCTTGTCAACGTGTTTGTGACAGTACCGAGAACGCCCCGAAGTCATGCCTCCAGGACGATGAGATGCCAGATCTTGCGGCCTCGTCGAACGACATGGTAACGACCGAACAGCGCGCAGCTGGCGTCGAGATTCAACCCGGGATCGGTCACGCCTTCGCCATTGAGCCGGACGCCGTTGGCATCGACGAGTCGGCGGGCGGCGCCATTGGATTTCGCGAGGCCCGCGGCCGTCAGGGCCGCGAGCAGCCCGGTACCCGGTGCGACCCGCGTCGCGTCCATGCCGTCCTGCTCGAGTTGCATCAGGTCGTCGTAGTCCAAGGCGCGGACATCGCCATCAAATAAGGCATCGGTGATCCGTCGCGCGGACGCCACCGCCTCGTCGCCGTGTACCAACCGCGTGACCTCCCGTGCGAGCAAACGTTGCGCGTCCCGTTGATGGGCGCGCTCCTCGACGGCCGTCGCCGCGGCGTCGATTTCGTCCAATCCGAGCAGGGTGAATACGCGTAGGTAGTCCACCACGTCGCTGTCCGCCGAGTTCAGCCAGAACTGGTAGAACGCGTAAGGCGATGTTCGAGCGGGGTCCAGCCAAACCGAACTGCCGGCGCTCTTTCCGAACTTGGTCCCGTCGCCCTTGGCTATGAGCGGCATCGACAAGGCGTAGGCCGGCTTTTGCAGGACGCGGCGGACAAGGTCGATACCGGAGACGATGTTGCCCCATTGGTCGGCCCCACCGATCTGTACCCGGCAGTCGTGGTGACGCGCCAGTTGGAGAAAGTCGTGCGCTTGCAGCAACACGTAGCTGAATTCGGTATAGGAGATGCCGGCGCCCTCGCGTTCAAGCCGCGAGCGCACGAAATCCCGCTGGATCATTGCATTGACCGAGAAGTGCTTCCCGACGTCGCGCAGGAACGCGATGACGTCGACGTCTCGTGTCCAGTCCAGGTTGTTGACGATGAGGCCGCCGCGTTCGCCTTCGGTGTCGACGAAACGCGCCACTTGCCGACGGATGCCCTCGAGCGAACTTTCGATGGTCGCCGCGTCGTTCAGCAATCGCTCCTCGGTACGACCAGATGGGTCCCCAATCGCACCTGTCGCCCCGCCCAGCACCGCGATCGGTCGATGCCCGGCCAACTGGAATCGCCGTAGCATCAACAGCGGTACCAAGTTGCCAACCTGCAGGCTCGGTGCGGTCGGATCGAAGCCCGCGTAGACCGCTTGCGGGCCGCTCGACAGGTGAGCGTCCAAGCCCGCACGGTCGGACTCCTGCGCGATCAGGCGGCGACGGTCAAGGGTGGCTAGCAAGGAAAGGGACATCGCACAAGGAAGGTGCTGGTGAAACGGAGCGCACCATAACAGAGCCCGCGATGCGTTGGCACGTTCCCACCGCGTCCGGGGTCCGGGGGCGATGCCACCGGCATCTGCAATCCGGGGGTTCCCATAGTCGGTAATTTACATATACTTCCGAGACTCGCGGCCTTCTAGTTCCTTGAGCACCCTTCATGCTTACACTCAGGTTGCAAATGGAAAAGCGCTTCGAACTGCTCTTGAACGGCTCGCGCAGCGAGACGCGCTAGGCTGGGATTGGCGGGAGAGTAGTAGAGCAGGCCTGAAGGACGTGTCGCAGAAACCCTACACGCCCATCTATGGGGCTTGCGTTGCTGTGCTCCTTGCGGGGCTAGTGTGGGTCGCCAGTGGCGTCGAACAGCGTGCCAACGCCGGGAACGACGTGAGCGTCAGTCCCGCACCTCCCCAGCAAGACCCAGGCATTCCCTCCCCGCCACCGGCACCGAATCTCGAGACGTTCACGGCCGAGGTACGACCTGGCGACAACCTGTCGACGATCTTCCAACGCCACGGGCTGGCCGCCCGCGACTTGCACCTCCTGGTCGAAAGCGGCCAATTGGGCAAGGAGCTAGCGAACCTCTACCCCGGCTACGAGATCGAGTTCGGTCGAGACGCTGAGCGAAACCTGGTCCATCTCCAGTACCGACCGGGACCTTGGGAAACGGTGAAGTTCCAACGGGTCGGGGACGAGTTCGAGGTTTCGACCACGGTCAAGGAACCCGACACCATCCAAACGTACAGGCATGCCAGCATCGACCACTCCCTATTCCGGACATGCCAACGCATCGGTCTCGACGACGCTTTCGCGTTGCGCCTGGCCGATATCTTCAAATGGGATATCGACATGTTCCTGGATATCCGCGAGGGCGACGAGTTCCACGTCCTGTACGAAGAACAGCAACTCGACGGCGAATTCATGGGGTTCGGCGACATCCTGGCCGCCGAGTTCGTCAACCAGCGCAGGAGCTACAAGGCCGTGCGCTACGTTGACAGCGCAGGCAACGCGAGCTACTACAGCCCCGGGGGCAAGAATCTGCGCAAGGCGTTTCTGCGCGCGCCCTTGGACTACTCGCGCATCAGTTCCAACTTCAGCCGCAACCGCCTCCATCCGTTGTGGAAGAGCATGATGCCGCACCTCGGCATCGACTACGCGGCACCTTCCGGTACCCCGGTCAAGGCTGCCGGTGCCGGCGTGGTGACGGAGCGCTCGAAGTCGTCGTCGAAGGGGAACTACCTCGTGATCCAGCACGGGGAACGGTATCAGACCAAGTACCTGCACCTGTCGCGGTTCGCGCCCGGTATGGAACCCGGCCGACGGGTCGAGCAGGGCCGCGTTATCGGCTACGTCGGGGCCACCGGGTGGGCCACGGGTCCGCACCTGCACTACGAGTTTCTCGTCGACGGCAGACACACGAATCCACGCAGGGTCTCGATGCCTCCGGCAGAACCCATTGATGCTGCCGAGCGCGTGCGTTTCGACGCGGCGACATCCGCGCTCCTCGGATCGCTTGCGAGTCACAAGCAGGACCGCCAACTCGCCTACCTGAGTCCGTTGGTACCGACAGGCGCCGACTAGGCTCCAAACGGGGTCGGTCCGGCCAGGGCGTCGAGAACATCGCCAAGACCATGCGTTATGTGGGCGTCATGTCAGGTACGAGCGTCGATGGCTTGGACATCGCCGTTCTCGACCTATCCGCCGGGGCGCCGCGCATTGCCCAATCCACGACCGTGGCCCTGCCCCCCGACCTCGGGACCGCCCTCGTCGCCCTCACCAGCGCGGGTGACGACGAAATCGCCCGAGCCGGAACTTGCGACGCCGCGCTTGGCGAGTTCATCGGACAGGCCGTCCTCGCATGTCTCGAATGCTGGAGGATCTCGCCTCACGACATCCGGGCCATCGGCTGTCACGGCCAGACGATCCGTCACTCCCCCGACACGACACCCCCGTTTACCCTGCAGATCGGCGATCCAAACCGTGTGGCGGAAACCACCGGGATCGACACGGTTGCCGACCTGCGCCGCCGTGACATGGCCGCCGGTGGCGAAGGTGCGCCGCTGACGCCGCTGTTTCACGATGCCCTGTTCCGGGATGCCGAGCGGCACCGGATCGTGGTCAATATCGGCGGTATCGCCAACGCAACAATGTTGCCTGCGGCGAGTGACTCGATACTCGGTTTCGACACCGGCCCGGGCAATGCACTGCTCGATGCCTGGATCCGGCACTGCAGGGGCGAGCCTTACGACCGCGACGGCGCCTGGGCATCGCAGGGAAGCGTGGCGCCGAAGCTATTGGAGACCCTTCGGGGCGATGGGTTCGTGTCGCGTCCGCCGCCGAAGAGCACCGGCAAGGAACTCTACAACCTCGACTACGTCAGCCGGGCGTCGACCCCGTTCGACTACCCGCCCGAAGACGTGCAAGCCACACTACTCGAATTCACGGCCTGGAGTATCGCCACCGCCGTCGAGCGCTGGGGACCCGGGACCGGCGACGTGGTCACCTGCGGCGGTGGTCGCCACAACCACGCCCTGATAAACCGCCTTGCGGCGAGTCTTCCCGGCTATGGGATTTTTCGCTCCGATGACCTCGACGTCGATGGCGACGGTTTGGAGGCGGCCGCGTTCGCGTGGTTCGCACATCGCACCCTGGCCGGGCAACCGAGCAACGTACCCGCCGTAACGGGTGCCAAGGGTCCGCGGGTACTAGGCGCCATCTACCCGGGTTCGTAGGGCAACTGTACCGCGCCTGCAGGGTGCGCGGTCGCCCGCTCAAAGGGCTCCCGCACCGCCGGCTCGTCATCGCGGACCGCCACAAGGGCGGCCCTACGGGGCGAAGGAGTTGCCGCAACCGCAGGTGGAGGATGCGTTGGGATTGGTGACCACGAACTGGGCTCCGGCGAGATCCTCCTTGTAGTCGATCTCGGCACCGACCAGGTACTGGTAGCTCATCGGGTCCACGACCGCCGTTACGCCGTCGCGCTCGACGATCGAATCGTCCGCCGCGATGCTGTCGTCGAAGGTGAACCCGTAGGAAAAGCCGCTGCATCCGCCGCCGGTGATGAACACGCGCAGCTTGAGGGCGCCGTTGCCCTCGTCTTCGATCAATGCGCGCACCTTCCCGGCGGCGCGGGAGGAGAACTGAATGTTCGCGTCCATCGTTCGATTATACCCAATCGTGGGCGACTCGGAGCATCGCCCCACGGCGTACACGGCGTACGGCTCGACCGACACCATGCGACATCGCGGTTTATAGTAACCGCCTACTCGCTTCCCATTAGGCAATAGGACTCGCTCTGTCGTCTACTCGCCGATCGCCCGTGACGGTGGCTATGGAGTTTCTTCGCCGCCAGCTTTCCGACAGTGCCGCACTCCCGGAGCTATCGGTTCTAGCGGTAGCCGTCGGCTTGGTCACCGGCGTCGTCGTGCTGTTGTTCCGGGGCGCCATCGAAGGCGTCACGTGGCTGCTCCATGGTCAGACCGCGGATGGCGACCTATTGAACCTCGAATTGCGGGTCATTCTGCCGATCATCGGCGCACTGGGCCTCGGTATCCTGCTCAATCGCCTGCCGCCCGACTCGCGGCGTTTCGGCGTCGTCCATGTCATGGAACGACTGGCGCGGCATCGTGGACGGCTACCCGTACGAAGTGCCATCAACCAATTCGCGGGCGGCGTCTTCGGCCTTGCCATGGGATTGTCCGGTGGCCGCGAGGGTCCCGCCGTGCATCTCGGCGCCGCCGCCTCGAGCCTGCTCGGCGAGGCGTTCCGGCTACCCGACAACTGTGTGCGCACGCTGGTGGCCTGCGGGACCGCGGCCGCAATCGGCGCATCGTTCAACACCCCGATGGCGGGCGTCATCTTCGCCATGGAGGTGGTGATGATGGAGTACGCGATTGTGAGCTTCATCCCGGTCATCATCGCCACGGTGACGGCAACCGTGCTCAGTCGCTGGTACCTCGGCGACGTGATCGAATTCTCGGGGCTCGAGACCGATCTCCGGTCGCTCCTCGAGGTGCCCTACATCATGGTGTCGGGAATCGTGGTGGGACTTTTCGGCGGCTTGTTCATCCTCCTCGTGAAAGCCGTCGCCGAGTTCAGGGCCGGGCCGTTCTGGGTGCGAGCCACGGCTGCAGGCGCGATCACCGGGGTCGGGGCGATCGTTGCCCCGCAGGTACTCGGGGTCGGCTACGACACCGTCAACCAGGCTTTGCTCGACAACTTCGTCTGGACCACGCTGCTCGTCATCCTCGTTGCCAAGACCGTGGCATCCGCCGCCTGCGTAGGGGTAGGACTACCCGTGGGAATCATCGGACCGACCCTCGTTATGGGAGCCGTGCTGGGTGGGTTGCTCGGGGCTGCCGGCAACGCGTTGGTTCCCGACCTTGCATCCGACAACGCCCTCTACGTCATGCTGGGCATGGCCGCGATGATGGCCGCGGTACTCCAGGCTCCGCTGGCCGCGTTGGTCGCCGTCCTGGAGCTTACATCCAACCCTAAGGTCATCCTGCCGGCCATGCTCATCATCGCCATGGCGACGCTTACGGTCAGCCAGTTGCTGAAGCAACGGTCCGTGTTACTGACCATGTTGGCAACGCTGGGCGTTCGTTATCCGCCGCATCCCGCTGCACAGCACCTCATGCGCGTTGGGGTCGCTAGTTTGATGTCCCGGGAGGTCGTTCAGCTTCCGCGACAGCCCGAACCGGCGGCATTGAAGTCGGCATTGTCGACAAAGCCCGAGTGGATCGTGGTCGACATTCCCGGCGGCTTGCCCCTAGTGCTTAACGTCGAGGACGTCGTCGCCTACCATGACGACAACATGGCTACCGCCCGGCCGGACCTGACGGCGTTGCCGTCGGGACGCGGCAGTGCCGGCATCGTCGATGTCCGGGCCACGCTGCAGGAGGCGATGACGGAACTCAATCGCGCCGGCAGCGACGCGTTGTGTGTCATTCGCGCGGCGCCGAAGAAGGCCCCGGCGGATGAACCGATTGCCGTGGTCGGCGTGCTGACCCGGGAGGACATCGAACGACAAGCTTGGTGGTGAACAATGGACCATGACAAGTCGGCCAACCTGATCGCGAGGGCGGAACGCAGCATCCCGGGCGGCGTGAACTCGCCCGTCCGCGCCTTCAAGGGCGTGGGCGGCACGCCGGTTTTCTTCGCGAGCGGCGAAGGTGCCTGGCTCACCGACGTTGACGGCAACCGCTACATCGACTTCGTCGGTTCCTGGGGACCCATGCTCCAGGGCCACGCCTTTCCCCCCGTCATCGACGCGGTGCGTGCCCGTGCCCAGCGCGGGCTCGGGTTCGGCGCGCCGAGCGAAGTCGAAGTGGAATTGGCCGAAGCCGTCGTCGCACGGTTTCCCGCCATCGAAAAAGTGCGCATGGTCAATTCCGGCACCGAGGCGACCATGACCGCCATCCGATTGGCGCGAGGTCACACCGGCCGCGACATGATCGTCAAGTTCCAAGGCTGCTACCACGGCCATTCCGACGCGCTGCTCGCCGAAGCGGGATCGGGCCTACTGACCCTCGGACTTCCCAACTCGCCTGGCGTTCCAGAGGACACCGCGAAACACACCCTGACGCTCCCGTTCAACGACGCCGATGCCGTTGCCCGGGCCTTCGAGCGCTTCGGCGATGACATCGCCGCCGTCATCGTCGAACCGGTCGCGGGCAACATGGGCTGCGTGCCGCCCCAGGCGGGGTTCCTCGCGGCGTTGCGAAAGTCGACCGCCGACGGCGGCGCAATGTTGATCTTCGACGAGGTGATCACCGGGTTCCGTATCGGCCGCGCGGGCGCCCAGGGGGCCTACGGCGTGACGCCGGACCTGACCACGCTCGGGAAGGTGATCGGCGGTGGACTTCCGGTCGGCGCCATCGGCGGTCAGGCCGACATCATGGACCGCCTTGCACCCACGGGCCCGGTCTACCAGGCCGGTACGCTGTCGGGCAATCCGCTGGCAATGACGGCGGGGCTCGCCATGCTCGATTCGCTCGACGCGGAATTCTACGAGACCCTCAAGTCGACGACCGACCGTCTCGCCGACGGTATGATGCAGTTGGCCGTAACCCGCGGTGTGCCACTCACGGTGAACCGGGCCTGCGGCATGTTCAGCCTGTTCTTCAGGGACGGCGCGGTCCGAACCTACGACGATGTCGCGGCCGCCGACGTTGACCGTTACCGACGGTTTTTCCACGCCATGCTGGACCAGGGGGTCTACTTCGCACCCTCTGCCTTCGAAACGGCATTCGTTTCCGGCGCTCACGGCGACGACGAGGTCGATCGCACCCTCCAGGCGGCCGGCCGGATCCTTGGCGGGCTCGCGTGATACCTTGATGGCCCGTTCCGCGACACCCGAACCGCGTCAGACGCGGTACGACGTCTACGGGCTCGGCAACGCCCTGGTCGACCTGGAATACACCGTCGACGACGCCTATCTACGCGACATGGACCTTGCCAAGGGCCACATGACCCTCGTCGACGAGTCCCGCATCGACGCGCTGGCCGCAAGCCTCGACGACCACGAGCCCAAGCGTCGCGCCGGCGGCTCCGCCGCGAATACCGTGTTCGCCGTGCGCGGCTTCGGCGGTCGTGGCGCCTACTCCTGCCGCGTCGCGGACGACGATCTCGGCCGTTTTTTTCTCGAGGAGTTCGGCAACGCCGGGGTCCTCACCGCCGGAACGCGTGACGGCCCGGGCAAATCGGGCCGCTGCCTGACCCTCATCACGGCGGACGCCGAACGCACGATGACGACATTCCTGGGCGCATCCGCCGAACTCGGGCCACAGGATGTGGACGAGGCAGCTGTCGCGAGATCCGCCTACTTCTACGTCGAGGGATATCTCGCATCATCGGAAACCGGTCGAGAGGCAGCCACCCTGGCCCGGCAAGTCGCCGAGTCCAGCCGTGTACGGACGAGCCTGTCGCTCGCGGACCCGTCGATGGTCGAGAACTTCCGCGACGCCCTGGTCGACATGCTCGGCAACGGTGTCCATCAACTGTTCTGCAACGAAGAGGAAGCCCTGACCTGGGCTGGCACGGACCGCTTGGATATCGCCGTCGCCGAACTCAGCGATATCGCCCCGTTCATCAATATCACGCTCGGCGCGCGTGGCAGCCTCGCCGTGGCGAAGGGCAAGAGCCGGTTCGCTCCCGGTTTCCCCAGCCAAGCCGTGGATACCACGGGCGCCGGCGACATGTACGCGGGCGCCATCCTCCACGCTCGGGTAAACGGTGCCGAGCCGACCGCCGCCGCTGGATTCGCGAACTTCGCCGCCGCCGAACTGGTGACCAGGCACGGCGCACGGCTCGACCAGGTTGCGGACTACGCGCGGATCAAGGAGCGGTATCGTCCATAGTCGTTCCCTCGATTCGGTCGGACGACTCCTGCGACGACGGCCCACGGACGACGATCGTCAACACGACCCGCAGCCCATGGTGCTTTCGGCAGGCTCCGCGCACGGTCACCTCGACCTCGCCGGGCCCAACCGCATGCCACGTCTGCTCCTGGCCGGACCTCCACCGATGAATGCCCGGACGTGCGATCTACGATGACCGGCTCGGCCTCCGCGAGCACCCCTTTGTCATCGAAGGCGGCGGCGCTCGGAAGATCGTCGAGCCCGAGTCGTCTCCCACGTGTAGCGTCATCGTGCCCTTGTCCAACTCGATTCGTGACGCCGGCGGCGCCGCGGCGCAGATCTTCGGCACTTCCGGAACGGTGAAGGCTCGGTGCACGTATCGCGCAGGGTGTTTGGCCGTCGCCGAGTAGCCTTCGCCCATCGTTACCGCCCACGAGTATTCTCCAATCGCCAGTCCCCC
>JAGWBM010000069.1:10799-14468 GCA_021295895.1 Pseudomonadales bacterium | reverse complement strand
GCGTCCGCTTCGCCTACCAGAGCGAACGGCCCATCCTGAAAGGCATCGACTTCCTGATCGAGCCGCATCAGACGCTCGCGCTGGTCGGGCCGAGTGGTAGCGGCAAGTCGACCATCGCGCGACTGCTGTTCCGGTTCTACGACCCGGACCAGGGTGCCGTCCGCGTCAACGGCGAGGATATTCGCAGGATCGACGTCGCGAGCCTCCGCGACGCGTTCGGCGTGGTCCCCCAGGACGTCACGCTGTTCAACGACACGCTCTACCACAACATCGCCTACGGCCGACTGGAAGCCACCGAGGCCGACGTGGAACAGGCGGCGATCCTCGCCCGCCTGGACGAACTCATCGACCGCCTTCCCAACGGATTCGACACCGTGGTGGGCGAACGCGGACTCAAGCTCTCCGGCGGCGAGAAGCAGCGTGTCGCCATCGCCCGGGCGATCCTCAAGGATCCGACCTTCCTGATCTTCGACGAGGCCACCTCGTCCCTCGACACGGTCACCGAGCGCGCAATCATGCACGCCATCAACGAGGTCTCCGCGCGCCACACAACGCTCATCATCTCGCACCGGTTGAGCACGGTGGTGGATGCCGACCGAATCGTCCTGCTCGAGGACGGCGCGGTCCTCGAGACCGGGAACCACGCCGAACTGCTGGCCCAACAAGGCAAGTACGCCGAGATGTGGACCGTGCAACGCAAGGAACGAGCCGCCACCGCGCCACTCGACGCCACGCAGCGATCCGCGTGACGCCGCTCGCCGAACCTCTGAGCCGTTCGGCGGTGCTATCGGCCGACGACTTTCAGCCGCAGACCATCCAGTTCGTCGGTTAGCTCGATCTGGCACGACAATCGGCTCGTCGGCGCGACTTCGCCGTCGAACGCCAGCATGTCCTGCTCGATCTCGCTCGGCGGCCCGACGATCGGCATCCAGTCGGGATCGACGTGCACGTGGCACGTCGCGCAGGCGCAGCCACCACCGCATTCGGCGTCGATGCCTTCGATGCCCTCGGCACGGGCCAATTCCATGACGATGTCGCCGGGGTCGCCGTCGACGGCAACGGTGTCGCCGTCGAGTGTTACGAAGTAGACGGTTGGCATGGCACATATCGTAGACTCGCCACGCAAGAACCAAAAGCACTGCCAAGTGTCACCCTTTTCGCCATCGGCACCCGCCTCCGCGCCATCGCGGCTGTTCCTAGGTGGTGGAGGCCGCGGTGATCGTTTCGATGGAGCCGTCAAGCATCGCCGTGAAGGCCGCGTCGTCCATGTCGACGTGAAGGCCTTCGGTCAACGCCCGTGAGAAACTCGCGATGACGCCGTTGTTTGCAGCGAGCTTCTGGTTCGAGACCTGGCGCGAATAGCCGCCGGACAACGCCACCACGCGCAGCACCTTGGGGTGGTTGCAGAACTCCCGGTAGTAATTCGCCTCATCGGGCAAGGTCAGCTTGAACATTACGGGAACATCACCGTCGAGATTATCAAGTCCATCGCGCAGCCGGTCCCGCAGGATGGCTTCGCAGGCCGGCTTCTGCGCTCGATGATCGGCACGAGACCGTGACTGCGGACTTCATCGGCGAAGGCGAACTGCTGCTCGACCACCCGTGCGATGCCAGCTTCGTTCGGCGACTGTATGGACGAGCGCATCTTGGTGCCGAACACGCTCTTGGCCCTGGCTGCGGGTAGCCTTTCGGCGAGGTCGGGTATGGGCTTCATCACCTGTACGCCATCGGCAGCGTCCGCCATGCCGTAGTCGATCTTGAGGAACGGCAGAACGCGCTTTTCGCGCCACAGGTACTCGCTGGTCGGCATGCCGGCCACGTCGCGGTCCAGGGTGTTCTGGAACAGGATCGCGCCGAGGACTCGATCGCCGTTGAAGCTCGGATTGGTGATAATGCGGGTACGCATGGCGTGTACGACGTCGAACATCTCGTCGTCGTTCGAGTACGCCGACTCGTCGACGCCGTAGAGTTTGAGCGCCTTCGGCGTGCTGCCGCCGCTTTGGTCCAGCGCGGCGATGAACCCGGCATCCGACCCCATGCGTTGAATTTGCTCCGACATCGCGCCACCCTGAGTCCTATCGACAAGCCGCAAGCGTACCGTAGCGATATGACCAATCCCAACATCCTGTTCCTGATGACCGACCAGCAGCGCTGGGACGCCATGGGTTGCTCCGGCGACTGGGTCGACACGCCGGCTCTCGACCGGATCGCTGCCGAGGGTGTGCGTTTCACCCAATGCGTGACAACGACGCCGATCTGCATCCCGGCCCGGGTGACCCTCGCCACCGGCCGCTATCCGCACAACAACTCGGTGTGGAACAACATGCGCTACACCATGCCGCCGGATGCACCCACCTGGATGCGGTCCATCCGCGACCTGGGATACCGCACCAGCCTGTTCGGCAAGACCCACCTGCATCCGCACCGCGGCGATCTGCGCGAACGCGAGCACCTCCTGAACGCCTACGGCCTAGACGACGTGGACGAGATCGGTGGCCCGCGGGCGAGTGCGGTGGTTATGAGCCACCTGACGGCCCGCTGGGAAGCGAAGGGATTGCTTGAGGCCTACCGGGACGACTACGAGGAGCGATTCTCCAACAAGCCGCACGTGGTTCGGCCCTCGGCACTGCCGCTTGAGGACTACATCGACGTCTACGTGGGCCAGCAGGCGAAGCGCTACCTCGAGACCTACGACCGGGACGAACCCTGGTTCTGCTGGGTCAGTTTCGGCGGACCCCACGAACCCTGGGACGCCCCGGAACCGTACGCCGGCATGTACGACCCGGAGGCGATGCCCGCACCGGTGCCCCGGCCCGTCGACGAGCATCCGCGCCCCAAGGGCTTGCTCGATCAGCGCATGGAACGCAGCAGTCCGAAGCTGGACCCCGGCGACGAAGCCGCCATGCGCGCCAACTACGCCGGCAACGTCCGCCTGATCGACGATCAGATCGGCGAGATTCTCGCGGCCATCGAAGCGCGCGGTGAACTCGACAACACGGTCATCGGCTTCACCTCCGATCACGGCGAAATGAACGGCGACTGGGGTCTCATCTACAAGACGGTGTTCCTCGACGGGTCGCTACGGGTGCCGATGCTCATCCGCACGCCGGAGACCGCGAAGAACGGGGGCCTGATCAGCAACGAACTGGTCGAGAACTGCGACCTGGGCCCGACGCTCACCGAACTGGCCGGCGGCGAGTTGACCCACCGCCAGTTCGCCCGTTCACTCTGCCCGGCGCTTGAGGCAAACGCCGAGCACCGGGACAACGTTGTCTCGGAGATCGCCGGCGAGTTCATGTTGATGACCCAGGACTGGAAGATGGCGCTCACCTACTGTTCGACCGCCATACCGACCCGTTGGAGACCCGCAATCTGGCCGGATTGCCGGAATCCAAGGCGGTGGAGGACGAACTGCGCTTGACGACGTTGGAGCGGATCGCCCAGACGCAGCTCAAGGAGCCGTAGGAATCTGTGCCGCACAGGCGCGTAGGGGACGGGCTTGTCCCGTCACGCGCAAACGCGGGCTCCCTTGTCACTGCGCCGTGCTGTCCTCGGCGAGCGTCAAGGGCAGCTTGTCGGCGATTTCCTCACCCATCCAGATCTGCGGCTCGGAGTGCTTGTAGCCCCGGCTCTCTTCGCGTTCCCGGACGAGGGGCACCGCGCGTTCGA
>JAGWBM010000069.1:9736-10446 GCA_021295895.1 Pseudomonadales bacterium | reverse complement strand
AGGTTCGGACCGTTCGCGAGCGGCAACTCGCCCATCGTGCTCCGGCTGTTGACCAGGATCGCCGTTCGACCCTCGGCACCAAGCTGTTCCCGGAACTGCGACTCGATACGCTTGACCTCGCTCTCGAAGACATCCTCCTTCGCGCTGGAAGCGAAGCCCACGAAGTAGGTCTCGGGCACGCCGTCCTGCGAGACGAGAACGCCGTCCAGGGCAGCTTGGACGAGCCGCGGCTGATCGTAGTAGATGGTCTCGACGTCGAGCGGCGGGCGCTTCATCGGCGCCGGCAACACCACCGGCACCGCCGGACCCCGGCAGGCGACCAGACCGGCAAGTGCCGCAACGGCAACGAGTGCGGCAACCGCCCGGCGTGCCCGGGTCACATCGAGTTCCCGAAACACGACCCGGGCCGCGACGGCGGCGACGTAGTACGCGAGTACCTTGTCGGCGATTTGCGACTCGAACGCATGGACCACAGCGTAAACCACCACGCCGCCGATCTCGACCGCCAGCAAGCCGGCCAAAAGGTGCGCGAATCGTTCGATCCGGGTACACCCCAACGCGAGCGCCAGAAGCACGGTGGCCTTCGCGAACAACATGGCGCACAGTGCGTACAGCCCCCAGCGCTGGAACACCGCGCCACGTCCTGCAGCCACGTAATCGACCACGAAGACGAGCCCCAGCAGGATCACGAGTGCGATCAGGATTGCCCG
>JAGWBM010000069.1:0-9730 GCA_021295895.1 Pseudomonadales bacterium | reverse complement strand
TGGGCAATGGCAGGAACAGGGCCAAGCCGAGCAGCACATTGCCGCCAATGCCCTTGAGTACCGAGGCGACCGGCGGCGTCGGCGGACCGTCCGGCGGGTGCGGTTCCCAAATTCCAACATCCGCCATCGGCTCGATTCCGCCTGTTAGTCGTAGCGGATTGTACGACGCTCCAAACATCCGCTTGCACTGACGACTCAACTGCGTATAGTCCGGCGACGTGTTGGGCGGAATAAGGAGGTGATCAGTGCAATCTTTTGTTGGGGGCAACCCCCTCTGACTCCTTAGTTGGAATCTCGAGGGAGGTTGAGTCCCTCACCAAACCACCGGGGTGGCACCGAACGGCGCCACCCCGGTTTCACGTCCGGCATCCGAATAGCATTCAACAAGGCAACGTCATGAAACTATCGGTCGAGTTCCCGAGTGTCAGCTATCGCGAAGGCGGTGATGGCGTTCGCCGGCTCGCACAGAGCATCGAAGCGATCGGCTTCGACCAACTCGATGTCTTCGACCACGTGGTCATGGGCTTCCCCACCGCCGACCGGGCGGCGCCCATGTACCCGCCGAAAATGCCCATCCTCGAAGCCCTGATGGCGCTGTCGCACCTCGCGGCCGTCACCGAACGCATCGGCCTCGGCACGGAGGTCCTCGTACTGCCCCAGCGTCAACCCGTACTCGTTGCGAAGCAGGTCAGTACCCTGGACACCCTCTCCGGTGGCCGCGTCCGCCTCGGCATCGGCGTCGGCTGGCAGGAATCCGAATACGACGCCCTGGAGGAGGCGTTCCACACCCGGGGCCGGCGCATGGACGAGGCGATCGAACTCATGCGCGCCTACTGGTCGGACGAGCAGGTGGACTACCAAGGTCGGTTCTACACATCCACCGCGATGGCCATGGAGCCGAAGCCGCCGCAAGGTCGTCGGCTGCCCATCTGGATCGGCGGAAGTTCCAACCGTGCCCTGAAACGGGTGGCCGAGTCCGGCGACGGCTGGCTGGCCACCGCCATCACCGATCCCGAAGTCGCTGCGCGTTGCCGGGCCAAGATCACCGCCTACGCCGAAGCGGCGGGTCGCGATCCAGGCGAGATCGGCTACCAGATGATGCTCGACGTGCCGCCCCGGGACGAGGCCGGCAAGCGCTTCTACGCGGAGTTGGACCGGGTCCGGGCCCGAGCCGCCGAAGTCCGGGCGATGGGCTTCGGCTGGGGCGCTCTCAACGCCACGGCCATCTTCCAGGCCGGGGCGCGCAGCGTCGACGCGATGATCGAAGTGCTTGGGCGAGCGCACGAGGCGATTCGTAGCGAGGTCGGCTGACTCAGTCGGAAAGTTAGAAAAACACGACGACGGCCGCGAGCGAGCCCACGATCACCGCGGCGAGCAACAGCGTATAGAGCCAGGCCAGGAACAGGAAACTCGCGATCGCCACGACAACGCCGGTGGCGTAGAAACGCTTCAGCGCCATGAAGTAGTACGCCGTCAGCGCGAGTAGAAGGATTCCGTCAACCCCGGGCCAGTTCGACGGTGTCACCAGCCCGACGCCGAACACGATGAACGCGATCGTGTGGATGTGCAGGCTGAACACAAGGTGCTCGGCATAGAACCGGTGGCGCCGGATGAACACCCCCTTCAGCATCAGCGCGTACAGCGGCAGCACGAAGAACATGGCAACGGGCAAATAGCCGACGAAACGGTCCCGAACAGACGGCCATGGCGCGTGAAACACGTCCACGAGTTGCCCTGCGATGAACAGATCGAGCGATTCGTCGAATCCCTCGTCTCCGCCCGCGAGCCATTCCGCATTCACGTTGAGCAGAACCCGCGGAACCGACGATTCGGGGCGTGCCATGATGTCGTCGATCTTGCGGGCCCGTTCCTCGCCCAAGCCGCGCTTCAGGGTCTCGATGGCTTCGGAATTCGCCACGACCTCCTTGTCATCGTCCGAGACGCCCACTTGGATCAGCCCCGGCGGACCATCGGGTCGTTTGCCGCCCTCGCGGTCGACGGTCAAGGACAACACCAGGAAGAACAGCAGGCTCGTGAACAGGTACAGCCGAAACGGCGACAGGTAGTGGGCACGCCGGTTGCGCGAAAACTCCAGCGACAGGAACCCCGGGCGGAAAAACAGGGCGCGCATCGTTCGCCACACCCTCGAGTCGGCCTCGAAGGTCTCCCCGAGAACCTGGTAGACAACCGGAAACAGCGAGCGCAGGTAGTCGCGATCGTTCTGGCCGCAGACGGCGCAGAACCTGCCCTGTTTCAGCGAGCCGCAGTTGGGGCAGGTGACCGGCGCCGACGACTCTTCCGCGTCCGCAACCGGTTGCTCGACCCCTTCACCGCCCGATTCGTCCATGGCGGCATCTTACCCGTGCCCAACGCCTCAAGGCAGCGGGTTACACTCTTCGGCGTGACCGCGCCGAACCACATCCAGACCACCGAGAGACTGGCCCCGCTGATCCGCCGCCACGCCGACGAGGCCGAGCGCATCCGTCACCTACCCAACCCGGTGGCCCGGGCCTTCGCCCAAAACGGTCTCTACCGCCTTGCCGGCACCGAGGACATCCACGGCGCCGACGCCGACCCGATGACCCAGATCGGCGTCATCGAAGCCGCTTCCCGGGCCGACGGCAGCGCCGGTTGGAACCTGATGATCGGCATCGAGACGTTCGGCCTGATCGGCCCGGGGTTCAAGGATCGATGTCCCGAGTTGATCGCCGATCCCATGACCATCATGGCGAGTTCGACGGCGGCCGTTCACCGGGCTCAGCGTCACGGCGACGGCTGGCGGGTAGCCGGCCAATGGCAGTTCGCGAGTGGCATCCACAACGCCCAGCTCTTCGGTGCGACCGTGCGCCTCTACGACGGCGACGAACTCCTCGACGAGGGCAACCGCTATGCCGTCGTGCCCGAGGGAGAGTTCGAGATCGTCGACACGTGGCACGTGGCCGGCCTGCGGGGATCGGGTTCCCACGACGTTCGACTCGATGACGTCTACGTACCCGACTCCCGGATCATTGCGCCGATCGGCGGCAACGAGGCGACGACGCCCCAACTGCGGCTACCGCTCGGCAACCGCCTGGCCTACAACAAGGCCGCGGTGGCCATCGGCATCGCCCGGGCCGGAATCGACGCCTTCGTCGAACTCGCAACCACCAAGCAACCGCGGTTCACTACCCGGACCGTGCGCGACAGGCCCTTTGCGCAACGTGCGATCGCCCTCGCCGAAGCCCGCCTCACGGGGGCGCGGGCGGCCTTGATGGATCTCACCTCGGCAAGCTGGGAGACGGTCGTGCGCGGCGATGAGGTGTCTCCCCGGGACAGGGCGATGTTCCATATCGTTGCCTCCGACACCGCCCGCGCGGCCGTGGAAACCGTGGACATCCTGTGCGAAGCGGCCGGCACCTCGGCCAACCGGATCGGCGATCCGCTGGAACGCATCAGCCGGGACGTGCGCGTGGTGCGCCAGCACGCAACGGTCGCCCCGCACTTGATGGAGGATGCCGGGCGCACCCTGCTCGGCCTGGAGTCGGAGTCGTACGTCGTCCGGTCCCGCTGACGCGGTTCGCGTGCCAGTCCCGAACGTTTTCAACGAGAGCCGTCTCGGTGTCCCGGTGGCGGTGCAGGACGACTGCGTTCCACACCACTGCGATCACGGCGGTGCCGGTCGGTACCGGCGCCGCATACCGGGAACCCGCCCGCACCGAAAGCGTCCAAGGGGGCGTATGGTTGCCGGTGCCTGACCACCGCCGGAAGCGAACCGTGGACCCCATGGAATCGGACAACTCGGCATGAGCCATCCATCTACCCGGATTGGCCACTGGCTCGGCGCGGGCATCCTCGCGGCGACCCTCGGTGGCCCTGGACCGTTCGCAGAGGCGGGCCACGACGTGCCTTTGTTCCCTTCGGCATCCGACACGACCCGCCAAGGTTTCATCCGGATCATCAACCATGCGGACCGAGCCGGCGACGTCGAGATCAGCCCCATCGACGACGACGGCAACGGCCCCGGGCCGCTGGTCCTGGCCATCGACGCCAATGAGGCCGTCCACCTGAACTCCCCCGATGTCGAGAACGGCAACCCCGCCAAGGGCCTGGATGCCGGCGCCGGTTCCGGCAGCGGCGATTGGCGGTTGGAGATCACCAGCGATCTGGACATCGAGGTGCTGGCCTACATCCGCACCACCGACGGGTTCGTGTCTTCCATGCACGAGGTCGTCGCCCCCGGCGCCGATGCAACACATGCAGTCTCCTTCTTCAACCCAGGTGACGCCGAACCCGCTAGCAATCTGCGCTTGATCAATCCCGGTACAGAAACAGCTACTGTCACGATTACCGGCGTTGACGATCAGGGAGAGACTCCCGGTACCGAGGTGGAGGTGTCGATAGCCGCCGGAGGCGCGCGGACGCTCACCGCCGAGGAACTCGAGTCCGGCGACGACACGTTCACGGGTGCCCTGGGCGACGGCACTGGAAAATGGCGGCTTACGGTCTCGTCCGACCAAGCCGTCACGGTCGTCAATCTTCTCGCGAGTTCCGCCGGCCCCGTTGCGAACCTCTCCTCCGAAGCACCCGGCACCGACGCCACCGGCATGCATCGGGTACCGCTGTTTCCGGGTTCTTCGAATACGACCCGGCAGGGGCTCGTCCGCGTGATCAACCGATCGGATGCGGCCGGCACGGTGCACATCGAGATGTTCGACACCTCGACACGGGACTACGAGCCGATCACCTTGGGCCTCGACGCCAACGAAGCGGCCCAGTTCGATACGGACGACCTCGAACTCGGCAACGCCGAGATCGGGCTCTCCGGCGGCGTCGGCGCCGGCGAAGGCGATTGGCGGCTCGCGCTGTCGAGCGATCTGGACATCGAGGTGCGCGCGTACAGCCTCACCCGGGACGACTTCCTGACGGCGATGCACGAGATCGTGCGTGTCGTCGGCTACCGGCACCGGGTGGCGCTGTTCAACCCCGGCAGCAACCGGGCCCAAGTGAGCCAGCTGAGATTGGCGAATCGGGTTTCCGGCCCCGCGTTGGTCTCGATCACGGGAATCGACGACCACGGCAAGTCGCCCGGGAGCGGTGTCACGCTGTCGGTTGCCGCCGGCGAGACCAGGATCCTAACCGCTACGGACCTCGAAGCCGGCAGCCTGGACTTCGACGGCGAACTAGGCGACGGCGCTGGCAAGTGGCAGTTGATCGTCGAGTCCGACGCGCCAATCCACGTCATGAACCTGATGGCGAACCCCACCGGGCACCTGACCAACCTCTCCAGCGTTCCCCGGACGACGGCTCCCGCCAACCGTTCGGCCTTCGACGACCGCGCCGTCGGCAAACGGATCGTGCAACGCGATGGCGAAAGGTTCGTCGACCTTCTTCCGGACGGTGGCTACCGGGAAACCCGCGACGGGGAAACCACAACGGGTAGCTATTCCTACGAGAACACGGGGGTGTCCACGGCGTCGCTCTCGCTCACCGCCGACGACGCCAGTTCCTGCACGTCCGATCTCGTGTTCGAGTCAAGGCTCTCGGGGCGCCTGAATTGGTGTGGCGACGGCGAGGTGGACTTCGACTGGCGCCTCCTCGAGCCGTCCACGCAAGATGGCGACACCATCACCTACCAAATCACCGCCATGATCTCGACGCTCGAATCGGATCCGGAGGTGGTGCGCGGCGCCAGTGTCTCGGTGTCCGATGCCGTCGTGCGCATCGATTTCGAGAACGGCGGATATGTCGAGTGGGGGGAGCATCGATTCACCTGCCGGGATTCCGCAGGTTGCGTCATCGACAACCAGCTAGTCACCCGGGGCAGGGTCGTCCAGACCACCGCGCTCGGTGAGCGAGACTTCGACGTCGACGACGCCAATGGCTCTCCCGTCGGGCTCGCCTACGGCAGGGGTCACTTCTACGTGGTCGACGCTTCCGACCTGAAGGTCTACGCCTACGATGCCTTCGGCGAACGCGCCGCGGCCTTGGATTTCGATCTCGCCGCCAGCAACACGATGCCCGCGGGCATCACGCTCGGTTCCGACCGGTTCTACGTCGTCGACGAGGACGAATTCCTCGACGAGCACGCCCCGCGCACGGTGTTCGTCTACGACGCGGCCGGTCAGCACCTGCCAGACGCCACCATCGACGTGGACGCGACCGTCCGCGAGCCGCTCGGCATCGCCTACTTCAACGACCGGCTATTCCTGGCCGATGCGTGGACGGACACGGTCTATGCGTATCGGGCGTCCGGCGAGCGCGACGCGGATGCGGACTTCCTGCTGACGTTCGACAACGGTTCGCCGCGCGGCATCGCCTACGGCAATGGCAGGTTCTTCGTCGTGGACATCTCCGACGACAAGGTCTACGCGTACTTAACCGATGGAAAACGAGACCGGGATGCGGACTTCAACCTAGTCGACGGCAACAGCCTCTCGCGGGGCATCGCCTACGTGGACGCCAGGTTCTTCGTGGCCGACGCAGACCGGGTCTTTGCCTACCCCAGCGACCGACCCGACCTCGTCGTCGACGCCTTCTCCGTCGACGAGGAAATGCCGGCCGCCGGCGGCACTTTCACCGTGGACGTCACCGTACGAAACATCGGCCACCGCCGCGCGGCGGCGACGACATTGCGCTACTACCGTTCCGTCGACACAACCATTCCCCGCAACGATGACGAGGTTGGCCACGACGCCTTGAACGAACTCGCCGTCGCCGAAATCCACCAGCAATCGCATGACCTGAGGGCACCATCGAGGGCCGGGTTCTTCAACTTCGGGGTCTGTATCGACGCGCTTCCCGATGAGTACGATCGGGGGAACTGCTCTGACGCGTTGGAGATCACCGTCCCCGTGGACACCGGCGGGCCGACGGTCGGTTTCGCGCTGGATTCCGACAACAGAAACCCCACGGGCATCGCCTACAACAACGGCAGATTCTTCGTGCTCGACTCCCGGAACGACCACGTCTATGCGTACCGGACATCGGCGGCGCGCGATGTCGACGCCGATTTCTCCCTCCATGCCGATAACTCCCGCCCGGTGGCTATCGCCTATGCGAGCAGCAAGTTCTACGTCGTCGATACGGGCGATGACAAGGTTTACGCCTACAACGCCGCCGGCGAGCGCGACGCCGATGCGGACTTCGCTTTGGATTCCGACAATCAGAGCCCGTTCGGGATCGCCGTCGCCGGCGATCGGTTCTACGTCGCCGACGCGAGCGACGACAAGGTCTACGTGTACGGTGCGGCGGGAGAACGGGAGGCGGGTGCCGACTTCGACCTGTTCAGCGGCAACGGCACCCCCTGGGGCATGGCATTCGCCGAGAACCGGCTCTTCGTGGTCGATTTGCTCGACGACCACGTCTACGTCTACACGACGGCGGGCGAGCGCGACTCGGCCGTCGAGTTCAATCTGGATCGGGACAACGGTTCACCAGACGGCATCGCCCTCGCCAACGGCAGGCTCTACGTCACCGACGCGACAGATAGCGTGGTCTACGGCTACGCCATCCCCAAGGTTGCCGACCTGACGGTCGACGACGCCGCCGTCAGCGACGGCACCCCCGGTGCCGGGGATTCCTTCACCTTCACCGCCACCGTGCGCAATCTTGGCGACGGGCGGTCTCACGGTGCCGGGATGCGCTACTACCTGGCCTCGGATAGCGCGTACGACACGTCGTCTGACAACCTTGTCGGCACCGGCTCGGTCAGCGCCCTCGAGCCGGACGCGGCGCAGGACGTTTCGTTCGCAATGACCGCACCGACGGACGATGGCTGCTATTACTGCGGCGCCTGCGTCAGCTTCGTCCGCGGCGAACGCGTGCGTACCAACAATTGCGCCGTGCCGGCCGAGATCCTCTTGGGCGACGGGCCCGACATGGACGTCTCGCGGCTACAGATCCACACCGCCGGCGTCGGCGGCCCCGTGGAAGTCCAGATCGGCGTCATCAACCGCGGCACGGGTCCCTCCCGGGCAGGCAAGCTGCGCTTCACCGGCGGCGACAATGTCGTGATCGACATTCCCGCGCTGGACCCCGACGAAGAGGAGATCTTCGATCGACAGCAGATCGGCACGGGCCAAGCCGGCACGAACACCTACGAGATTTGTATCGACGTGCCTTGCGAGGTCAATCCCGAAGACAACTGTCGAACCCGCAGCATCTCGTTGTAGCCATCACGGTCAATGGACGGCTTCGCCGCGCAGTCGAGCAGCGGCGTTCAACAGGGCAAGGTCGGAACCCCGGGGCCTGCCTTGGCACCGACAAAACGCCGCTATTGCTTCCAGCGCCGGTTGACCGCCGAGACGATCGCGACCAGTGAAGCCGTGACGGTGTTCTGGCTGATTCCGATGCCGTAGCAGTTCGAACCGCCGGCGGGGTCCCCGTTGCCGTCGGAATCCCCGATCGCCACGATGCAGATGGCACTGGCGTCCTTGCCCGCGCCCATCGCCCACTCGTGGTAGTCGATGATGTTGAGGGGTTCGTTGAGCGTCGTCACCATACCGTTGACGAAGGCCTCGATGGGCCCCGAGCCTTCGCCCACGATGGCGACCTCGCCATCCGGCACTTCGAGCTTTGCGGTGCAATGCTGGGCGTCGCCTTCGGCCCGGCTCAGGTAGTAGTCGATGAGCCGGTAGGGTCCCGTGTCGACCAGGTACTCGTCCTTGAGTGCCTGGAAGATCTCGTCCGGTCGCACCTCCCGGTCGAGTCGTTCGGTCAGCGCCTGCACGACCTTGGAGAACTCCACCAGCATCTCCCGTGGAAGCGCAACGCCGAAGTGTTCCTCCAGGATGAAGCCGACGCCGCCCTTGCCGGACTGGCTGTTGACGCGCACGGTCTCCTTGTACGAGGACCCCACGTCCGACGGATCGATGGGCAGGTAGGGAACCTCCCAATGCTCGCGGTCGACCCGGGCCATGCCCTTCTTGATGGCATCCTGGTGGGAACCCGAAAAAGCCGTGAATACCAGATCGCCGGCGTAGGGATGGCGTTCGTGCACCGGGAGCTTGTTGATGGCCTCGACGGCCTGGCGGATGCGCGGCATGTCCCTAAAGTCGAGTTCGGGGTCGACCCCCTGGGAGAACAAGTTCATGGCAACGGTCACGAGGTCGCAGTTGCCCGTGCGTTCGCCGTTGCCGAACAACGTCCCCTCCACGCGTTCGGCGCCGGCCATGAGAGCAAGCTCCGTGGCGGCGACACCGGTGCCCCGGTCGTTGTGGGTGTGAAGGCTGATGACGATGCGGTCGCGGTCCGCGAACTGCCGGCCGAACCACTCGATCTGGTCCGCGTAGACGTTGGGCGTTGCCATCTCCACGGTGGAAGGCAGGTTGACGATGATGGGTTGCTCGGCCGTCGCGCCCCACTCGTCGGCCACGGCCGTACAGATGTCCACCGCGAAGTCGAGTTCCGTACCCGTGAAGCTCTCCGGCGAGTACTCGAACTGGATGTCGGTATCGGTCAGGTGACGTACGCCCTCCTTGACCACCGCCGTGCCCTGCACGGCCAGGTCGATGATCCCGCTTCGATCCATGTTGAAGACCACGCGCCGCTGCAGTTCGGAGGTGGAGTTGTAGAGGTGGAAGATCGCACTCGGTGCACCATCGAGGGCTGCGACGGTCCGCTCGATCAGCTCCGGCCTGGCTTGGCAGAGGACTTGCACGGTCACGCCGTGGGGAACCATGCCGTTGTCGATGATGCGGCGGATGAAGTCGAAGTCCGGCTGCGACGCCGCCGGGAAGCCCACCTCGATCTC
>JAGWBM010000068.1:9137-19086 GCA_021295895.1 Pseudomonadales bacterium | reverse complement strand
CCCACGTCCAGCAGAAGCTCGTACATGCGCAGTTTCTCGTTCACGTTCATGGGATCGATGAGCGCCTGGTTGCCGTCCCGGAGATCCACGCTGCACCAGCGCGGCGGGCCCGTCAGCACGGTGCTGGGCCAGTGGCGATCGGGAAGAACCACCGGCTCGAATGGTCGGTACTTGTGGGATGGCATGGCCCCTTTGCGGCTGCCAGAGGCGATCTTTCGATGCTGCGTGTTCATCGCGCAAACTCCGTTTCGGGTGTTCGGGGTCTTGGACGGTGGGCGGATGGTGCCCTTTCGATGAGGTATAGCCGGCTAAGCCGGCAGGAGCAGCAGGATAAGGCTCGCGCGGGTGGCGAGTCGCGGTGGGTTGGTGTCGATTCGGGGTTTCATCATCGTGATCGTGCCCGCAGGCGAAGCGGACTATAGCTAAATCGGTATCGATTGGCCACCGAATGACGGGCGATGGCGGGCGACCACAAGGGTCGCCCCTACGGGTTGATATCGACCGCCGCCGCTACTGCGGAAGCCTTGGCGCGCGCGGCGCCGATGGAGTCCGCCAGCGCCAGTCCGACGCCCATACGACGCTCGCCACGTACCTCGGGCTTGCCGAACAAGCGCAACTGCGTGTCGGGCACGGCCAACGCGTCTTCGAGATTGCCGAACGACACCCGGTCCGAGTCACCGTGGGCGAGGATCACCGCCGAGGCCGCTGGACCGACCTGCCGGACGACCGGAACCGGGAGACCCAGGATGGCCCGTGCGTGCAGGGCGAACTCGGACAGGTCCTGGCTGATGAGGGTCACCATGCCCGTGTCGTGGGGTCTCGGGCTCACCTCGCTGAACCAGACCGCGTCGTCCTTGATGAAGAACTCGACACCGAATATGCCGCTGCCGCCCAGTTCGCCGGTCACCAGTTCAGCAATGCGCTGGCATTCGGTAAGCGCCGCGTCGCTCATGGGCTGAGGCTGCCAGGACTCCTGGTAGTCGCCGCCTTCCTGGCGGTGGCCGATAGGCGCACAGAACGTGACGCCGCCGCGATGTCGGACCGTGAGCAGCGTGATCTCGTAGTCGAAGTCGATGAAGCCCTCGACGATCACCTTGTCCGCGCCGCCTCGCGCGCCCTCCCGGGCCGCGTGCCACGACGCCATGGCCTCCGCCGGCGAATGCACGGTGGTTTGGCCCTTGCCCGAGGAACTCATCACCGGCTTGACGACGCAGGGTGTGCCGATGGCGTCCACCGCGGCCCGGTACTCCTGTGCCGTCGCGGCGAACCGGTACGCGGACGTGGCGACCCCCAGGGTCTCCGCGGCCAGGCGCCGGATACCCTCCCGGTTCATGGTGAGCCTCGCCGCCCGCGCCGTCGGGATGATGCGCCAGCCTTCGGCTTCCATCTCGACGAGCGTCGGCGTTGCGATGGCCTCGATCTCCGGCACTACCAAGTCCGGTTTCTCGGCCTCTATGACGCGACGAAGTTCGTCGCCGTCGAGCATGTTGATCACGTGGCTGCGGTGGGCGACCTGCATCCCGGGAGCGTTCTCGTAGCGGTCCACGGCGATCGCCTCGACGCCCAAGCGCTGCAGTTCGATGATGACTTCCTTGCCGAGTTCCCCGGCCCCGAGCGTCATCACCCGGGTGGCGCTGGCCGATAGCGGCGTGCCGATCCTGGTCATCGCCCGTCGTGCTTCGTGAAGGGCTTCAGACCGGCCTGGTAGCGCCGGAAGTTGTTGACGTAGAGTTCCGAGAATCCGGTGACTTCCTCGACCTCCTCGTCGGTGAGTTCCCGGACGATCTTGCCCGGTGAACCGAGCACCAGGCTGCGGTCCGGGATCACCTTGCCTTCCGTAATCAACGCGTTGGAGCCGATCAGGCAGTCGTTGCCGATGATGACGTCGTTCAGCACCACCGCGCCGATGCCGACCAGGCTGTTGTCGCCCACGGTGCAGCCATGCAGCACCGCCTTGTGGCCCACCGTTACCTGGTCGCCCAAGGTGACGGGATAGCCCTCGTCCATGTGCACGACGGCGTTGTCCTGGACATTGGTGCGCGCACCCACGGTGATCGAGTCGAAATCGCCCCGCAGTACGGCACCCCACCACACCGAGGCTTCGTGCTTCAGGCGTACCGAGCCGATGACGACCGCGGTCTCGGCGATGAAGTAGTCGCCCTCGGTTTGGAGGTGGGCATCGTCGAGGCTGAAGATCATCGGCTACGGCGTTCGGTTGTCCCGCGCATTGTGTCCGAGAGTGCCGAACAAAGCCATTCAACCGAGCGCGACACGCGCGTTTCGGAACAGACGGAGCCACGGCCCGTCTTCGTGCCAGGACGGGTGGACCCAGGAGTTCTGTACGGCCCGGAAGACGCGTTCCGGATGCGGCATCATCACGAGCACCCTTCCCGATGCCGCCGTGATGCCCGCGAGTCCAAGTTCGGAACCGTTGGGATTCTTCGGATAGCGGATCGCGGGTGCACCTTCGCCATCGACGTATTGCACGGCAAGTTGTCCATCGCGCTCCAAGTCGATCACCGCTACGCCCTCGTCGAACTCCGCCCTACCCTCACCGTGAGCCACGGGGATCGGCAGCAGCGCGCCCGCCATCCCCGTAAGCCACGGGGAGTCCACACCGTTGACTCGCACTTGCACGGTGCGCGCTTCGAAACGTTCCGACCGGTTGCCGACGAATCTCGGCCAATTCCCCGCGCCGGGGATCAGATCCTTCAGTTCGGCCATCATCTGGCAGCCGTTGCAGACCCCGAGCGACACGGTATCGCGGGCGAAGAACCCCGCGAACGCTGCCCGCACCCGGGGTTCGAACAGGATGGACTTTGCCCAGCCCCCGCCGCCGCCGAGCACGTCGCCATAGGAGAATCCGCCGCAGGCGGCGAGGGCTTGGAATTCGTCGAGGTAACCCGTGTGCTTGAACAGATCGGACATGTGCACGTCCACGGCTGCGAAGCCCGCACGGTCGAAGGCCGCGGCCATCTCGATCTGGCCGTTGACGCCCTGCTCCCTGAGAATCGCCACCCGCGGTCTGATACCCGTTGCGATGAACGGCGCGGTGACCGCTTCCTCGGGATCGAAGGCCGCGCGGTAGACGAGCCCGGGCTCGTGCGCCGAGATCGCCGCGAACTCCTCATCCGCGCATTCCGGGTCGTCGCGCCGTCGCTGCATGCAATGGCTGGTGGACGCCCACGTTCGTTCCAATTCGGCCCGGGTCGACGCGAACAGTTCGACGTCTCGGTCGAGAACGACGATGCGCTGGTCGTCACGAAGCGTGGCTACCAGCGAGCACTCTAGATCGGCACCGGCGGCGAGGGTCCGGACCCCGGAGATGTGGTGTTGCGCAACCCCCACCACGACGCCCACCTCTTCCGCGAAGAGTTCCGCTACCGGGTCGTCCCCAACCACAATGTCGAGGCCCCGATTGCGCCCGGCGAAGGACATCTCCAGCAGCGTCGCGATAACCCCGCCGTCCGATCGGTCGTGATAGGCGGTGATCAGGTCGGCGTGGACGAGTTCCCCGACCAGTTCGATCAAGCGTTTCAGCGCGGCTGCGTCGTCCACGTCCGCCGGCTTGTCGCCGAGGGATCCGAAGCATTGCGCCAACACGCTCCCGCCCAGCCGCCGGTGCCGGGCGAAATGCGGCTCGATGAGAAACAGGCAGTGGGTGTCCCTACCTAGCACTGGCGTTCGGGTTCGGCGCACGTCCGTCACTGGTGCGAAGGCACTGACGTTCAAGGTCACCGGCGAAACGACGGTCTTGCCATCGCCGGTCGTCCGCATCGACAGGCTATCCTTGCCGACCGGTATGGCGATGCCCAACTCGGGACACAACCCCTCGCCCACGGCGCGGACCGACTCGAACAACGCCTGATCCTCGCCGTCGTGGCCCGCTGCCGCCATCCAGTTGGCGGAGAGAACGACCCGGGACAGGCTCTCGATTCGCGCCGCGGCTAGGTTGGTGAGCGCCTCGGCTACGGCCAATCGCGCCGCTGCGGCGGGATCGATCACCGCTACCGGGGACCTCTCCCCCATCGCCATCGCTTCCCCGACATACCCTTCGAAGTCCGCCAAGGTGACGGCCACATCCGCCACCGGCACCTGGTGGGGACCGACCATCTGGTCCCGGGCGACCAGGCCGGTGATGCTTCGGTCGCCGATCGTGATCAGGAACTTCTTGCTCGCGACCGCCGGAAAGCGCAGCACGCGCTCGATGGCTTCGGCGAGGTCGACGCGGCGATGGTCGAATGGTTCGGTCTCCCGTGGCCGGGAAACGAACTCCCGTTCCATCCGCGGCGGCTTACCGAGCAACGTCGCCAGCGGCATGTCCACGGGCGTACCGCTGAGTTCCGAGTCGTTCACGATCAACCGCTTGTCGGCCGTGGCTTCGCCCACGACCGCGTAGGGGCAGCGCTCCCGCGTCGCGATCGCGTCGAAGACGTCGAGATCCTCCGCCGGCACGGCGAGCACGTAGCGTTCCTGGGCCTCGTTGCACCAGATCTCCATCGGCGACATGCCCGGGTCGGCATTCGGTACGGCGCGGATGTCGAACCGACCGCCCACGTTGGCGTCGTTGACCAGTTCCGGCAAGGCGTTGGAAAGCCCACCGGCGCCGACGTCGTGGATGAGCCGGATCGGGTTGGCGTCGCCGAGGGCGCAGCATCGGTCGATGACCTCCTGGCAGCGACGTTGCATCTCCGCGTTGTCGCGCTGCACGGAGGCAAAGTCGAGTTCCGAGTCGCTCTCCCCGGAAGCCATGCTCGACGCGGCGCCACCGCCGAGGCCGATGAGCATGGCCGGACCCCCGAGTACGACGAGTTTCGCGCCCACGGGCACCGCGCCCGCCGTCACGTGTTGTTGCGCGATCGCGCCAACGCCACCGGCGATCATCACGGGCTTGTGGTAGCCCCAGTTCTCGCCGTCCCGACGCCGCGCCTCGAAGGTTCGGAAGTAACCGGCGAGACACGGTCGCCCGTATTCGTTGTTGAACGCCGCCGCGCCCAGGGGTCCGTCCAGCATGATTTCCCGTGCCGACGCGATCCGGGGCGGCTTCCCCGCACCGAGTTCCCAGGGTTCGAGCGTAGGCCCGAGTTCCAGGTGGCCGGTGGTGAATCCGACGAGGCCCGCCTTGGGCTTGGAGCCCCGGCCGACGGCCCCTTCGTCTCGGATCTCGCCGCCGGATCCCGTCGCCGCCCCCGGATACGGCGCGATGGCGGTGGGGTGGTTGTGGGTCTCCACTTTCATCAGCACGTGGATCGAGACCGGTGTCGAGCGATAGACATGCTCGGCGTCCGGGAAGAAGCGCGCCGCCACGGCGCCCTCGATCACGGCCGCGTTGTCCGAATAGGCCGAGAGGATCCCCTCGCCATTGATGCGCTGGTAGGTGTTGCGGATCATCCCGAACAGGGATTTCGGGTGGCTCCGACCATCGACCCGCCAACTCGCGTTGAAGATCTTGTGCCGGCAGTGTTCGGAATTCGCCTGGGCGAACATCATCAACTCGGCATCCGTCGGATTCCGGTCGAATTCCGAGTACGCCGTTGCCAGGTAGTCGATCTCGTCGTCCGAGAGCGCAAGACCCAGGCGTTCGTTGGCGGCACCCAGAGCGGCTCCGGGGTCGTCACCCAAGGGAATCCGGTTCAACGACCTCGGAACGGTCGCCCGGGTCAATGACGAGAAGTCGTCATCGAACACGACCGTCTCGGTCATCCGGTCGTGTAGGAGCTGCGCGACGGCATCCTCTCGAACCGTCACCGGCGCTCGTGCAAGGCGAGCCGTGGACATGCCTGCGGGCAAATACCAGCGCACACCCCGTTCCACACGCTCCACGCCGAACAGCCCACAGCGCAGGAAGACATCGGTCGCCTTGCTCGACCAAGGAGACACGGTTCCCGGCCTCGGCATCACCACGCAATACGGCTCGCCCGCGCGCTGCGGCAATTCGTGTCGTGGTCCGTAGGTCAGCAGCGCATGGGCCGTGGCCCGTTGAGAGTCCGCCAGTTCGTCCCGAAGAATCAGAAAATGCACGTACTCGGCGAATACGGCTTCAACACGGGGATCGGGTCGCTGTAGCTCGGATAGCTTCGCGGCGAGCCGCGCGCGAGAAAACGCTGGTGGGCCGGTCAGAATCTCGACGCGGGGCGGCATGAGCGCCACATTATACGGCGTCGAGCCCCTCTGCCGTTATCGGGAAACCGGTGTCAGGAACCCCGACGCGCGCCGAAGAACTCGGCCAACACTTGCGCGCACTCGTCGGCGAGTATGCCCGCCGTCACCTCGGGGCGGTGGTTGACTCCCGGTGACTCGAACAGTCGCCCCGTACTCGCCACGGCACCCGACTTGGGCTCCGGGGCGCCGTACACGACGTGCGCGACGCGAGCGTGGACCATGGCCCCGGCACACATGGCGCAGGGTTCCACCGTCGCGTACAGCACGGCCCCCGGCAACCGGTAGTTCCCGACGGCGCGGGCAGCCATGCGCAAGGCTTCGATTTCCGCATGGGCGGTGGGATCCACGGCGGCGATCGGTCCGTTGCGACCGCGCCCGACGCACTCCCCGCCCACGACCACCACCGCGCCGACGGGAACTTCGCCCCGGGCACCCGCCTGCCGCGCCAGGGCGAGCGCGTGACGCATCCAGGATTCGTGCAAGTCGACTACATCCGGCCTTCCAGACGCGCCAGTTCGTCCTGCAACATGCCGGCGATCTGGTAGACGTGCGACGGGAAGATGTGCTTCGGCCGTTCGATCGGCGGCGCGTCCACGTCCTTGGCGTCGATTACCAAGGTCAGGTAGGCGACCTCGGACAGTAGCGTTGTTGCCAAGTCGTAGACATCGGCGGGCCCAATGTCGCGGCGGCGAAGCTCGCGACGCAGGTTCAGCTTCAACACGTCGACGCCGCGCTTATCGCCAATCACCGTGGCGAGTTCCAGGCACTCGAGGACCCGTCGGTAGACGTCGGCCGGGACCTTGCCGGACTCGAACGGCGGCAATTCGCCATAGTCCGGCACGGTCTCGTCCACCGTCAATGCACCGGCGACGTAGGTCGCCGCCAATACCAACCGCCCATACACATCCGCGGGTCGGAATTTCCGATCGATCAGGAAGTTCAACTGCCGGCTGACCTGGACGATCTCGCGGAGCACATCCGCCGAACTACGGTCGGCTTCGAGTTCCGGGGGCTCCGCCCGGTAGGTGATCCCGAACTCGCTGCGTACGGCATCGATCTGCACCCTCGCCCGGTTGATGACATCAAGGACAAGCGCTGGCTCGATCTCGCCCTCCGCAGCCGGGAGCAATCCCGCCCGTTGTTCCTCCGTCACCTCCAATGCCAGCCGATTCGCCTTTCGCAAGAGCGTTAGCGCCTGGTAGAAAACGTGCCTTGATTCCGCTTCGATCACAATCCACGGATCGGTGGTCGACTCGGGTCGGCCCATGACCTCGCGCACGAGGTCGACATCGGCGCCGAGTTGCGCGATCGCTTGGAAGACGTGTGCAGATGTCGTCTCTTCCTCGGCAATCGCCGTCGAGCCAACTCCCAGGAACAGAAGAACTACAGCCAGATTCCTCATGATCGCTCCCACAACCAGCCGTAGCCCGATCATATCGCCGGTTCCGGCTATTTGTCAGGGCAAGCTCCTAGCAGCCAAAGCTCCCGGCACGCAGCGGCGTGGAGGTCGGGAATGGGTTGTCGAGAATGCCGCTTTCCTGGACCCGGTCTTCGACCATGGCCTGCACCAGCGGGCCGTGGTCGACGTGGATGCCCTCGTCCCGGAACCGGCACGTGAGCTTCTTCAGGAACGTGCCGGACCGGAAGCTCAGGTCGCAGTCCACGCGATGGTGGCGTGAGCCGTACCTCGCACGGTATTCGTTGACCACTGTCGTGAACTCCGGCTGGTACTCCTCCGGTATGCGACGCCATACGTCCCTGAACCGGTTGCGTATTTCCGGCAACGTCGTGCCGGTCGAGGCGACGCCGTACCAGCCGACGGCCGCGTAGGGATCGCGGTCGGTACCTAGCCCCTGCTGGTAGAGGAAGCCGAGTCGCGCCTGGGCCAGCTTGAAGCCCTTGCGCGCAGCGGCCTGCAGGTAGGGAAACGCCTCGTCGTACCTGCCGCTGATGTAGAGGCATGCGCCCTTGCCCCGCGATTCGTAGGTCTGCTGCATGAACTCGAACGTTGGGACCATCCCGGGGTCCGGCGGCGCGGCCGTCACGATGACCTCCTCCGCTTCACGCGCGGTATCGCGCACGACCAAGGGCCTGTCCTCGTCCGAACGGGACTCGGCCCAGTCGTCCACGGGCGACGTCGGTTCCTGGGGATGCGCAGACAGGGCCAGTGCGCAAACGGCGACGGCGATTTGCGTTCTCACGGGTTGTTTGCCGGCTCTCGGCTTGGCTTCAGCTATGGTAGACGACGCGCCGACGCGCCGTCTTGGTAGACTCCTCGACTCCACATCGACCTGCTCGAGACGCCATGGCCACACCCGAACCGGCGACACCCGACGACTCCGTACCGAGCGAGTTCCTGCCGGAAAACGTCGCGGCCCTATCCGACGACGACTCCCGGATGACCGACGCCCAGTGGTTCGCCTCCGGCGAACCCTTTCGCTCCATGCACAGGAACAATCCCTGGCTCAAACCCCCGGCGGGCGGCAACGGCGTGCCCGCCCTGCGTCCCGACGGCTCGCTTAACCAACGTTTCCGGTGCCCGTTGTTCGAGGCCGGACGGAGCGCCGAGGGCGGAGGATTGAACGGCACCCCCTACTACGACACGACGGTGGGGCGTAAGCACAACTACTGGAGGTTGTTCGACGATCTGCCGCGCGAGACCAAGGACATCAACCAGGCCAGGCGAGACCTCAGGAAGTACGGCTTTTGCCTGATCGAAGACGCCATGAGCGAACGCCAGCGCGCCACCATGCGAAACCGCCTGGAGGAGCAGGCGGAGGCCGAACGGGAGTGCGGACTTGCCGACATGTCCCCTCACTTCCATATCATGTGGACGCTGGTCAACAAAGGCGACTGTTTCGCCAAGTGCATCGAGTTCGATCCCGAGTGGGTCCAGGGCGGTCCGCTCATCGAGCAGCTAAACAACGAGCTTTTGGGACGCGGCCACTACGCCTATTCGTTCGCCTCCAACATCGCCCGGCCCGGCAGCTATCCCCAGAACCTGCACCAGGATTCCGGGGCCATACATCCCATCCAGACACCCGGCGCGCCGATATTGGTGAACACCGTCTACATCATGCAGGACATGAACGAGGTCAACGGCGGCACGCTGGTGATACCGACCAGCCACCGGCTGGTCTCGTCCGTCCGGCCGGGGGAGGAAGTCGGGCCACTACCGCCCGCCATCAACGTCGAAGCCAAGGGCGGCACGGTGGTGCTCATGGACGGCCGCCTCCTGCACGGCACCGGTGTCAACCACACCGACGAATGGCGCTACATCATGACCAACTCCAACGTGAAGCCCTGGCTGCGCCAGCAGGAGAACTGGCAACTGACGGTGGACCCGGAGGTCCTCGCCAACGCCTCGGACAAACTTCTGCGGAGAATGGGCTTCTACTCGTCCGGTCTCACCGAGATCGCCACCTACTCGACACCGAAGACAACGCGAACCTTGCGTCTGGCCATGGAGAGGGGCGAATACCAACGAATCCCCGCCCTTCGCTCGCCGGTTCCGGAGAACGTCAAGGAATCGCTGGGGATCTACAAGATGAAGCTGGAGATCGACGCCGCCCGGGCGGCCAAGCGGCGGAACAACGGTCAGACCGCGTAGGGACGGTCCCGGTGGGGGCTGGGGCCGGTCGGCAAGCCTGGCGGCGTTGTCCCGCCCCGTGGTGGAGCAACCAATGGAATGATCCGGGCAACCGGGTCGCTTCGCAACGCGTTAGGGTCACCCGTAGGTTTCCCGTCTTACGTAGGACTCGGACACACACGGATTCGTCCCACAGCG
>JAGWBM010000068.1:7334-8917 GCA_021295895.1 Pseudomonadales bacterium | reverse complement strand
CACCGGCCGCGACTGCTCCCACCGCCGGACATGGCTCGTCGAGCGCCTGCGGCAGTTGGCGCCCTGTTTCGCCGTCGACATCTACGCGTTCACCGTGCTCAGCAACCACTTCCACCTGGTGCTGCGCCACGATCCGCTCGCCCACCGCGACTGGTGCGACGAGGAGGTGGCGTGGCGGTGGTTCGAGGCGTTCCCGCCCACCGAGCGGGGCGCGGTGGTGGAGGAACTCAAGCCCGAACGCCGCGAACTCCTGCTGGACGACCCGAAACGCGTGGCGCGAGCCCGGTGCACGCTGGGCTCGATGTCGGACTTCATGATCACGTCAAGTCCCGTCAATTCAATACCTTCATTCGACCCCTTCAGGCGCGCCTCCAGGGCACCAAATTGGTCGTTCTTGCGCCCAACACCTTCGGATCACGCAGCGAGTCACAGGATGGAAGGTGATTTCAAGTCGTTGTTTGTATATGTTTTTTTGTAGCCGAACAAACCAACATTCATGCCGTTCGGAACTCATACATTACAACGATTTTGCAACTTTTCCACGTTGCGTTGCGGTCGTGCGGCTCCGCGAGCCCTTGAGAAATCGCCTGCGCCTCGACTGGCATGTGACCGACATGCTCCGGCCGGGCGGGGTTCCAGCGATCCGGGCAAGTGGCCCGCCCTGCCGACTCCGCCAGTGGTCACTTCGCGCGGACGAACCGCACGAAGCCCCGGTGCGGTCGGACTGCGAGCGAAGATCGGTATCGATGCGTTCGCCCCCGTGGAGAAGTGGACCGCCTAGCCGCTCCGCCTGCGTACGACCGAACCTGCCCCCTCGCGAACGGGCGCTCAGAAATTCACGTAGACCCCGCGGTCGCGCAGGGCGGGAATCAGCATCTGGACAGCGGTCTCGTCGAGCGGGTTGCCGTAGACGTCCAGCCAGTAGATCTCCTCTAGCTCCGCGACCGGGGATAGGTCGGTGACGTCGTTGTCGCGAAGGTTGAGCCAGAACAGTCTTGGCAGTCCCTGCAATGCCGAGACATCGGTCACGGCATTGCCGCCGAGGCCGAGCCCCGTGAGGCGTACCATGCCGGAAAGCGCGGAGATCTCGGAGACCGTATTGTCGCCGCCGCTGAGCGACAACTCCGTGAGCGAGGCCAGTCCGGACAAGGCCGAAACGTCCGCAATGCGGTTGCGCCTCAGATAAAGTCCCCTCAGGGAGGTCATGTTCGCCAGCGGCGACAGGTCCTCGATTTCGTTGCCGTCGAGCATCAGCGTATACAGACGCAGGCCCACAAGGTCGTCGATCGTGGCCACGTCGCAGTAGCCGACGTAGAGGTAGCGCAGGTTGGAGAGCCTCGCGAGCGACGACAGGTCGGAAACCGGATTCCGGTTGAGATTGAGCCAGCGTAGTCGCTCGAGGTTGGTCACGGCGCTTATGTCTTCGATCTGGTTGTCATCCAGCGAGAGCGTTTCGAGCCGATCGAGACCCGCAAGCGGTGCGATGTCCGTCACGAGGTTGACAGAGAGATCCAAATCCTCAAGCGAGCGCACGTCGGCGAGCGGCCCGATGTCCTCAATCTCGTTCCAGTTCAGCTGAAGGT
>JAGWBM010000068.1:1549-7117 GCA_021295895.1 Pseudomonadales bacterium | reverse complement strand
AGTATACAGCGTCTTAAGCTCGGTCAGGCTCGAGAGCGGCGACAGGTCGGCGACACCCGTACGGTCAAGTGACAGATCGCGCAGCGCGGTGAGCTGGGATAGCGGGGTGAGATCGACTAGATCGTTGCCATTGAGGTACAGCGTGGTCAACTGGGTGAGCGACGACAGTGGTTCAAGGTTCGTGATGTCGTTGTAATAGAGGTATAAGCGCTCCAATCCAGAAAACGCGGCCAGTGGCGTTAGATCCGTTATTTCGTTGAAGCCCACATCCAGCCTTCGCAGGTCGTCGAGGACCGGCAACGCGGCGAGATTCGACAACCCTCCGTGGAAAAGATACAGCGCCTCGAGTGCGGCCATGTCGGCAAGCGGCGAAAGGTCCTGGATGCTCGAACCGGACAGCGTCAGGTGAGTAAGCTGCGTGAGGCCCCGGAGATCGGAGATGTTGACGATCCCCCAGTTGTAGCCGGCATCTAGCACCGACAGGTTGGCAAGCCCCGCCAAGGGCGAAAGATCAATGATCGAGTTGGAGCGGACATCGAGCCTCGTCAGGGCCGTCAGACCTGCCAGCGGAGAGAGGTCGGCAACGCGGTTGCCGGACAGATAGAGCGTGGTCAGCCCGGTCGCCGCCTCGAGGCCGGTCAGGTCCTCGATGCCGCGGTACGAGACGTTGAGGGTGTCGAGACCAGCCCAGTCCTCCGCGGTGATTTCCTCACCGGGTTCCTTGCCGAGTGCTTCCGCGAGAGCAGCCCGTAGGTTTTGGTCCGGAATGAGTTCCGAGGAATCTTCCGGGTCGAGCAGGTCCAGGAAACGTTCGAAGTGGCCATAGTCAGTGCTGTCAGCCGCCACCTGAACGCCACCGCCATGTGCCACTCGGGCGCTGATCTTATCCAGGATGAGATCTGCGCCGTCGTCGACTTCCGCCAGGAAGTCCACGAAGACCTGCTGGTTCACGGTCTCGTGGTCGTCATCGTCCGATGTCACGAACACGAGACGGGTGTTGCCCGATGATCCGCCTTCGACGTGGCAGTCGATGCACTTGTCCTGTACGACGGGGGAGATGTGCTCCTTGAATACGTCCGTCGCGGTCTCCTGGGCGGAGGCCCAACACGTCACGAGAACGCACGCGCCGGCCATCAGCCGAACTCCGCCCGGCGTAGTTACGGTCGTGGACGGAATGGCTTTGGACCGGCGAGCCGGGGCCGGCTGCGGTTCGTCAACGACACTCACGAGTCCGCACTCGGCTCTGCGAAGAACGCAAAGTCCTCTGTGCCGTCAAACGGGTAGCGCTCGGCCCCCACGGACGTCTCGATGCCCAAGTAGCGCCGCAACGCCTTGTGGACGTGCCTGGGGTGGATGACCGTGCCATTGGCATCGTCGTGCCGAAGCGTCGCCGGATTGATCCGCCGGGCGAAGTGCATGTCGTCTGTTTCGCCGACGGCACGATCCGCCCATGGCTGGTGCTTCTCCATGACGACGAAGCTGCCGATCGGCCAATGGTCCTTTCCGTCGCCGGCGTTGTAGTAGTTGGTTCGCCCGAAGTCGGAACCCATCACAACCACCAGTCGGTCGGCGACACCCTCGGTCTCCGCGAAGTCCCACAGGTAGTCGACGCCATTGGCCAGTTGTGCAAGCCGGTTCGCGTGGAAGGTGTCGTGGTTGGCGTGCGTGTCGAAGCCCCCCAGTGCCAAATCCGCACTGACCGCGGCACCCGTCCGGAAACCCAGCACCGCGAGCTGCGCCTGGCGTCTCAGTCCGGACTCCTGGCGGGAGTTGTTGATCGCATCGGCGAAACCCTTCAAGCCCTCGGCGCCGAAGGCGGACCGGTACTCGGCGAGCCTGCGGGACTCGGCCGGAACCAGTTCCGCGGCTTCGCCCAGGCGATTCGCCGTCTCGTTCGCGTAGGCCTCCAGCGCCGCCCAGTCGGCCTCGCCGAAGTACCGACCCGCAGGGGCGGTCGAAGGTGCCGCCAGCGCCTGAAGCAGGTCGGTGTTGTCTAGGCGGGTGGTACGGATGATGCCGGCTGGATAGGAGAACCCGCCGAAGGTCAGGTAGGCAACGGGAAGGTCGGGGCCGTGGTGCGCCGCCAAAAGCGCCGTGGCGGTGGGATAACCCTCGGAACTGCGCCCGCTCCAGTTGTGGACCGTGCCTATCGTGTGCGAGTTGGTCTGCGCGTCGACGCCGTTGATGACCAACATCCGGTCATGGTACTTGTCGAAGAACGCCTCGTTGGCGGCGAAGGGGGCGTACGGGATGTTGCCGGCCTCGCGGACCTCGTCCTCTTCCGCCCAGTGGTTGATGGTCGGTTCCCCGGGCGTATTTGCCTTGGGATCGCAGAAACTCGTCGGATCCCAACCGCCCACCGCCTGCACGAAGGCGAAGAACTTGCCCGTGTAGTCGGCGGCATGGACGAGCGGCATGCGGAACCCGCCAGCTGCAACGCCGGCCAGGAGTCCCTTGATGACTGAGCGCCTGTTCATGGCATCAGAGGTGAATGTACCGGTAGTCCATCAACAACGCGGCGAGCATGACAACCCAGGTTCTTGCGATGCGGCGGCGGTCACTGAGGTCCTTCCCGGCCAGGGCACCTTCGGGCAAGTCGTCATGGTAGTAAGCGTCCGTGCCCCATTCGCATAGGTTGCCATCCAGGAAGCGGTTCGACGCCCGCGGGCGCTTCCAGGCGTCAACGAAGAAGTCGTAGGCCGCGACGATCTCCGGTGATGTGACCGTCGCGTCGACGCCGAGGAGCGAATCGAAGAGCTCCACGAGCTTCTCCTTGATCTGCATCTCGCCCGTCGAATCCGTCGGCGCAACCGTATGGTCGATGCCGCCGAACAGGCGGCGCTGTTCCGACGGAAGAAGGTAGAACTCCCGCAGCACGACGGGACAACTCATTCTGACGGCATGCAGCTTCGACACGCTGGCCATGACAGGTGTGAGATCCCTTGCGCGGGTCGTGCCCTCGGCCCCGATACCGCCGTAGAGCACCCCATAGTCGGTCGTCAACGCATGGTTGTGCCTCCGCCGATAGTCGGGTTCCTGTCTACCCCATTGAACGCCGGTCAGCGAGAGCGTCTTCGCCGCCAGTTCCTCCGGCGTCAGGAGGCGTCTCGCACCCGCATCACGCAAGGCGACCGCACGAACCGGATCGTCGTCGAATACGGTGTCAGCCCGAAACCAGGGCGACATGACGATTTCCACGAGCAGATCCTTGAGGTTGTAAGGCGTCCCGGTGCCAGTACCCTCACGGAAGAGTTCGCCAAGTCTCGCAACCTCGGCGTGTTGCGCCTGGGCGGCGAGCAGCCTTCCTTCGTAGTCGGCTTCGCCGGTTGCGTGGGGCGGTACCGCCACCTCCGTCCCCATGATCGCCGGCCACCAGAACTTCACGGTCGCCTCCGCGAACCGCGGGTCGGCGGCTATCCGTGCCGCCAGCCATTGGACGCTGTCGTCCGCGCTCGGCGACGTCGCGTTCTCGAAACCCGGTTCACGCATATCGCGATACCAGGTGTCGCCGTGGCGATAGAACTCCTTGCCAGCCCACATCTTGATGGCCGCCGGGAAATTAGAATACGGTCTCCAAATGTCTATGCTGAAGCTATGCTCCCCTCGCTGGGCAATGTCCACGCCCAAGGTGATTCCGCAGTAGGACAACATCCGGAAATAGTCGCCCGCGACGCGTACGCAACCATCGTTGTCGCCATACGGCAGCCGGGGTCGCGCCACGATCCGACCGGCGTCGTCGCGTACCGTCAAGCCCGCGACTCCCATCTCCCTCCGGTAGGGGTTCTCGACCGCAGCCAGCCCGACCGCGTTCTCGCCACTGTCGAGGTGCTTGTGGATCGTGACCGTCTCGCGCAACTCCCAGGATCCCGCCTCCACGATGGCCTCGTCCGCACCCGGCGGGTTGTTCTTGTAATAGAAGTCGAGCGAGTCCCGGCCACCGTAGTTGGACCGGTAGTGTCCCGTTTCGTCGTAGTTCTGGAACGCGCCGGCCATCGGATCGAGAACCCCGTGGCAACCCGTGCACGCCGGGTTCTTCATCGTGGGGTTGTCCGTGTCCGCCAACGCGTCCGGGTCCGTCGTGCGCACCGCGAGCTGCTCGACGTCGACGCCGAGAAAATGGTAGTAGGTCCACCGCGCCCGCGCCCGGTTGCGGTTGGTGGGAGTCGTCGGGAAACGCCTCAGGAACGCCGTCGTGTTCAGGATGCCGGCATGGGGATAGTCCAGCCGAAGATCGCCCGGATAGGAGATGTAGTTACCGCATGTAGCGGTGGCGTCATACGACGTCGTGCCGTTGTCGAGGTAGTACGCAGCGAACTTCGACGGCTTGAATTCGTAAACGTCCAAGGGATCGTCAAACTCGGTATCCGCGCCGTACGCCTCGGCGGACCAGGGATTGGCCATGATGTAGTCCGCGGTCAAGATCTCGGTGTAGGGGAGGTCGTTCCGGACCACGTGGGCGATGAGTTCAAGGGGGGCTCGCCGTGCACCCTGTTCCACCCGGTCCATCCAGCCCAACCCGAACCTGCCGGACACCGGGTTGCCAAGCTCGCAGCGGCGTATTCGACCGTTGGTGTATTCGACGAACGTGCCCCGAAGGGTGAGGACTCGGCCCATGACGTTGTCGGTGAGCAGGCGGTCGTTGCTGCCGCGGATCAGGAAATCGTGGAACGGGATCCCCTCCATCACGTTGCGGATGGCGGCCCGCAGGCCGGTCTCGGCAATGGATTCGTACTCTTTAGGAGTCGGCACGCGTCCCGCGAAGATCAACGCCGCACGACGCAGTGTATTTCTAGCCGGGGACATCCTCACGGTATCGAACAGCGTCTGGGCCGTTAGCACCGGGGTCTGTTCATCCTCGAGCAGCGCCAGGAAGCGTTCGAAGTGGGCGTAGTCCGCACTATCCGCGGCGACCTGTACACCGCCACCGTGTCCCGAGCCGCCGCTGATCTTCTCCAGGATCAGGTCGGCACCGTCGGTCACCCGGTCCAGGAAGTCCTCGAATTCCCCAAGGTTCAGCGCTTCATGGTCGGCTTGCGAAGATCGATAGAAGACGAGCTGGGTGTGGCCGGATGCGCCACCATCCACATGACAGGCTATGCACTTCTCCTGGACGACCGGCGAGATGTGATTGCGGAAGAGCTCTGTAGCCGTCTCGCCGTCCGTGCGAAGGAGCCACCGCCGAGAGGGGTGACCGACGAGTCGCTCCCAAAAGTTGCCGTGACCCGACACGGTCGTGTGGGGGGAAGGCGTCTCGGTCGGATTGGAAGCGTACATCGTACTCGGCATCGTGGCGTGACCAACGGCGCGCTGATGCTCGTACTCCAAGGTGGGACGGTCCGGCTCCCCATCGGTCGCCCAAGCAGACACGGCGATACCGCCCCCGAATGCGGTAAACGCGAGAGCTTGTCTTAAGGTCTGGCGCACCAAGGCGAGCCCCTCTCTCCGCTATTAGTACGACCAGTATCGTACAACGTTTGGGTTCACGCCTTGCATCTATCGGGCTAAGAGCTCGAGCTACCGCCGAGCGTAAACACCGTCGCCCGCGGATAGTGCTCCTGCAACGATCTC
>JAGWBM010000068.1:989-1358 GCA_021295895.1 Pseudomonadales bacterium | reverse complement strand
AGTAGAGGCAGGGGTTATTTCCCGAAATGCGACGTTCGTAGCCGACAGATTCGCAAGATGCCCGGCGGGGGGATTCCATCACGTTGATGACGGTGATGCGCTTTGAAGTGCCAACGCCGACGAAGACATTCCAGTTGCCGGCCCCGTCGGCGAAACTTAGGACCCGGACACACACGAATTCGGTCCCACGGCGGGCCGGGCCACAGTCCCACGGCGGTTGGGGATTTTTCCTACGGGCGTCGAGGCGACTCGCGGATACCGCCTGCGAACCGGTTCGGGGACCATTGGCGGCATGGCAACCCCGCGACATCTGCTGGTGGACCCCGAGAACGAGTGCGACTACCACCTCGTGTCCCGGTGCGTCCGCCG
>JAGWBM010000068.1:0-974 GCA_021295895.1 Pseudomonadales bacterium | reverse complement strand
CACCGGCCGCGACTGCTCCCACCGCCGGACATGGCTCGTCGAGCGCCTGCGGCAGTTGGCGCCCTGTTTCGCCGTCGACGTCTACGCGTTCACCGTGCTCAGCAACCACTTCCACCTGGTGCTGCGCCACGACCCCCTCGCCCACCGCGACTGGTACGACGACGAGGTGGCGTGGCGGTGGGTCGAGGCGTTCCCCCCCACCGAACGGGGCGCGGTGGTGGAGGAGCTCAAGCCCGAACGCCGCGAACTCCTGCTCGACGACCCGAAACGCGTGGCGCGAGCCCGGTGCACGCTGGGGTCGATGTCGGACTTCATGAAACACCTGAAGCAGCCCATCGCCCGGCGTGCGAACCTCGAGGACGACTGCACCGGCCACTTCTTCGAGCAACGCTTCTACTCCGGCGCCCTGCTGACCGAGGAGGCGCTGATCGCCGCCATGGCGTACGTCGACCTCAACCCGGTGCGCGCGGAACTGGCGGAACGGATCGAGGAGATCCGTGACACCTCCATCCACGACCGGTTGCAGGAGAACAGCGTCGAGGCCCTGGAGAACTACCTGCGGCCGGTGCTGTCCGGCCTCGATCCCCGTCCGGCGGAACCCGATGCGCCGCGCGTGGTCGCGGTCGTCGGATCGCCCCTCGCCGGGCCGACGGAGACGCCCGATCCCCGGGAAACCGTGGCCGGGCGCGAGCCGGACGGCGATGGTGAGGCGCCGGACCCGGCACTTCGATGCGACGCGGGGACCGAAGAGGCCGAGGCGGAACCCGAGCACGGGCCGAGCCCCGGCGACCGTCGCGGGCGACCGCCGAGGAGACCGCGCCCCCAGCTCACGTTGGCGCAGTACATCGAACTCGTCCGCCTCATGGCCGAGGCGGAGAACGCGCCTGCCGGCAATTCCCCGGACCGGGTCAGGCGGTGGCTGGCGCGGACGAAGGTTCTCCGCAAGCGGCAACGCGCCTTCGGCAGCGAATCCG
>JAGWBM010000067.1:15308-15804 GCA_021295895.1 Pseudomonadales bacterium | reverse complement strand
GGCGTTGCGGCGTCTGAAGGACACGAGCCTGGCTCGGTCGCTCCGCGTTCATCGGAACCGTCGTCGTTCCGGTGGTAGCAGCTTTCCTGGGGGAAGCAGTCGCTCGCGATCCAGTCCCCGTAACGCGAGAAGGATCGCACCTCCGAGCCCTCGAGTAAGGTCAAGGCTTCCTCGATACCCGGCGTCAGAACGATCACAATTCGATCCCGCACATGGGCGGTGAGTCCCGTGCGGAGAACGCCGCCGTAGCGGCCGATGGCGGCTGAGATGCCGCGCCAACGCTGCGCGAACTCCCGGGCTGCGTCGGCGCTCCGCCAGCGCGACAGCCAGGCGAACTCGTCGTCGTTGTCGTCCGGACAGGCGAAATGAACGAATCGGTCGCCGGTCCACGCGTCGATGAATTCAGGCAGGGCTTGTGTCGCGTCGCCGTGGGTGCGCAGCAGCCCCCAGATCCCCACTGCGCCGACGGTGTTGCGAAGGCCGATTTCGCAGTCCC
>JAGWBM010000067.1:13785-15126 GCA_021295895.1 Pseudomonadales bacterium | reverse complement strand
AAGTCGTCTGCGGCCCAGTCCCACCAGCGCGGCTGCCGAGACGCGCCTTCGTCGGGCGCCATCATGCACAACTGCGTCCGCTGGCTTGGTCGAAAGGACCATCCCACGACGTGGGCACCGCCTTCGATCACGGTGTTGCCGGCTGCGGCGAGATCGCGGTTGTACCAAAGATGCAAGGCGTTCAGCGCCGGAAAGTTCTGGTGCTGCAGCGCGTGCGTGAACTCGTGGGCGACCGTGCTGTGGAAGTCGTCGGACTCGGTATTCACGTAGAGGACGTTGGCGGTGTGGTCGTATAGCCCACGAGGCCGTTCGCTTCCGGTTGTTCCAGTGCCTTCGGCCTCGTCCTGCGTGTCGCAGTAGACCCCGACTGCACACCAACCGTCCCGCCACGCCTCGGCGTAGTGCTCTTCCCAGACCGTGCTGCCGATTCCCTTGGTGTATCCGCCTTCGAAGGTCGTCATCGGCCGCACTTCGACGGCGCGCTGGATCGGTAGTTTTCGTATTGCGCACGTGTCGGCAATCGTCTGCTCGACGAGGGCTTGCGCCGCGCTCTCCTCGGCAGCGGATTCGACTGCGCCGCAGGCAATCACGAGGACTGCCAACAGTCCGGGAAGGCGGGCACCCAGATCGGGGCGGCGGTGGTCGTGCGACCGGGTACGCATGCCGACCCTTATAGCACGGCGTCGGGAACTCACGTCCTCGACTGCATCTCGTCCAACGTGCCGGTCACGCCGGCGGCCAACAGGTGATCGTACTCGGCGTCGGTCATGCCCAATTCCTCCGCAAAGACTTCGCGGCTGTGCTGACCAACACAAGGTGCCCCCCGAATCGGTTCGGACAGAGCGGCGGAGAATCGCCAAGGCCGTCCCGGCAGCCAGGTGGGACCGGCTTCCGGGTGATCGATCCTGGTGATGAACCCGGATTTCGCGAGGTGCGGATGGGGTCGGCTGTAGACCTCCGCCAAGGGAACCACCCGGGCTGCGCAGACGCCGGCGGCACCGAGTGTTTCCGCAATCGTCTCGGCGTCCTGGCGCAGGCACCAGGCCGCGAGAATCTCGTCGAGTTCCGCTTCGTTCGCCTTGCGTCGGGCGTTCGTTGAGAACGCCTCCGTCCCGAGCCGGGAATCCCCGACGATCGTCTTGAGTGCTGCCCAGGCCTCCTCGGTTTCCGCGGCGAGGGCCAGGTGGTCGTCGCCCGCGGCGCGGTAGGTGTTGTGCGGCGCGATGCGCGGATGGTGGTTCCCGCGTGGGCCGGGTTTGCGGCCGGTGATGTCGTATTCGACGAGGGCATCGCCGACGCTGGTGGCCACGGACTCCATCATGGACAGGTCCACACGTTGCG
>JAGWBM010000067.1:11557-13756 GCA_021295895.1 Pseudomonadales bacterium | reverse complement strand
AAATAGCCGCTGACCGGATCGGGGACCAGGCCGTTGGTGTTCATCCCCGGGTCGCCCTCGTAGCCGTTCAGCGATGCAAGCCCGGCCATGGGTTCCGTGGTGTTGCCGTTGGCCGGATAGTCGCGGTACGGGCCGTCCTCGCCGTAGCCGGAAATGGAAGCCCAGATCATGCCGGGACGGATCTCGTGCAGTCGCTCGAGGGTGATGCCCCAGGACGGCAGGACGGTGGGCCGGAAATTGTCGGCGACGATGTCGAAGCGTGGCAGGAGCTTCCAGAGTATCTCGCGGCCCCGCTCGTGGGTGAGGTCGAGGTTGATCTCGCGCTTGTGCAGGTTGACCGCGTTGTATTGGCCCTGGGTGTTGGCCGGATGTTGGCGCCGCGATTCGTCGGCGACGCCGGCGGGGACGCGGTTGCTGATCCGGCGAAAGGAATCCGGGTGCTTGGTGGAGGCGATCTGGACGACATCCGCGCCGAGCAGGGCGAACAGTTCCGTGCCGAAGGTTCCCGACCATGCCTGGCCGAAGCTCAGCACGCGGATGCCGGCCAGGGGGCCTGGGGCAAGGTCGTTGGTGGGCGGTGTCTTGATCGGCGGCGCGTCGGCGCGCCCGGGCTTCGACGGCAATGCGGCTTCTCCGAGGCGCGGTGCCGGACGTCTGAGTTTCCACGGCGACGGGTAGAGCTTGGCAGGTGCGCCGCTTGCCCGGGCCGGGCGTCCCTCCACCTCGGTGGTGACGAAATAACCGCGGGCGGCGAACTGTTCGTTGGCGGGCATGTCCTCCACGTCCTGCACCACGCCGATCACGCAACGCAGCTTGGCAAGCTCATGGAACACGTCCCAGCGCTTGAGCTTCGGCAGGCTCTCCGCGAGCCCCCAGACGACATCGCGCATGTCCTGGGAGTGCCGACCCATATCCGGGATGAGATCCGGCCGCGCGCCGATTTCCGGCAGGTTGCAGACGTTCATCGCCTCCTGCCAATTGTGGAAGTCCGCGAGGCCGAGATTCATGCGGCCATCGGCCATGTCCCATAGCGGGCCGGGATCGCCGCGACGTCTGCCGCCCCCGCGCCGTCGGCCGTCCGCGCCGCGGTAGACGGACGCGACACCCCAGGGATGCACGGTCAATGCGAAGGCTTCGAGTTCGCTGACGTCAACGCGCTCGGCATGATCGGTGGCATTGCGGCGGCGAAGTGCGGCGGCCGCGGCGATGAAGCCGGTAACGCCCCCGACCACGCCTGACGAGTCGCGGGGAAGCTGTAGCGGGGCTTCGTCGGCGAAACGGTTGACCGATGCCCAGCCGACCCGCGCGCCCATGGTCAGGTTGTTGCCGGGAACGGCGGTCAGCGGATCGTCGAGTCCGTGTGCGGTGATGGACAGGTGAACCGTTTGCGGCGGCAGCGCGGCGAGCGCGTCGGCCAGGACTTGCGTTGGCGAGGTGGTCGTCGTCACGATGACGTCGGCATCGCGCAAGATGTCCGGCAGCGCTGCCTCGGAATCCACGCAGGCCGAGTGCTTGTTCCAGTTGAAGTAGGCGTGCACCGCACTGCGATCCGGCCCGGGTCGGTCGTCCAGGAACGGTGGTTCGTTGCGCAGCGGGTGACCTTCGGGCGGCTCGGCGAGCAGTACGTCCGCACCGAAGTCCCCGAACAGGCGGGCGGCGAATGCACCGGAGAGGCGCGTCGAGAGGTCGACGACACGGAGTCCGTCGAAGGGTGCGACCATGGAAGCTCCTTCTGCCCGAGCCAAACCCACAATGATGCACCAGCCGTGCGGTTGTGTCCGCGTTCGGCTGAGCGGCAAGCGTGATGGCGGGCTTCGATCCACGGGTAAGGGGGCGCTCGTGCCGCGCCCGAGGGGCTGCTACGCTCGTGTCGTCTGCCCGGGGGAAATCAATGGACATCGAGACCTATCGACGCCACGGTCTGCATCGCAACTTCAACGAGGTGAATCCCGACGGCGTGGTCAACGGTCGCGCCAACGCGGAGATCGCCAACGCGATCGACACGCCGGGCGATGCCCACTACCACCCCTGCCCCGAGGCCACGAAACGGCCCGATGTGGCGGATGGAACCGTACGGAGCATTCGCGGCTACACGGCGAGTACCGTGTTTCCGAATTCCCGCCGAGACATGTGGATCTACACGCCGGCCGGTCTCGAACGGCACCGGGATCCGCCCGGACTCATCGTCTTCAACGACGG
>JAGWBM010000067.1:1541-11539 GCA_021295895.1 Pseudomonadales bacterium | reverse complement strand
GTACTCGACAACCTGATCGCTGCCGGGGAACTCGATGCGCTCGTCGGCGTCTTCGTCATGCCCGGCGCCCGTCAAGGTGTGGCGGGCGAGCGGGACCGCCGGGATCAGCGCAGCGTTGAGTACGACTCGATGACGGACGACTACGCGCGTTTCCTCGCCGAAGACGTGCTGCCCCTCGCCGAGGAAACCGTCGGACGGCCCTTCGCCGCCGATCCCGCTCGACGTGCCATCTGCGGCATCTCGAGCGGCGGCATCTGCGCGTTCAACGCCGCCTGGCACCGCCCGGAGGCGTTCGGCCGCGTGATCAGCCATTGCGGGTCGTTCACCGCCATTCGCGGCGGCCACAACTACCCGTACCTGGTCCGGAGTACGCCCCGCAAACCCTTGCGCGTGTTTCTGCAAAGCGGTGCGGCGGACGCCAACATCATCCTCGGCAGTTGGCCGCTCGCCAACCAGGAGATGGCGGCCGCCCTCGACTTCGCCGGCTACGACTACCGCTTCGAATTCGGCACCGGCGGTCACAACCTGCGCCACGGCGGCGCACTCTTCGCCGATACGTTGCGGTGGTTGTTTGCGTAGCTTGAGTTGCCAGGATGTCGCGGCGCTGCACGAAGCGACGGATGGTGGGTCTAGCGCGGCGCACTGGATTCGGGCGAGACGTTCGCCGTTGTCAGCTTGTAATGCGACGCTGTGTTGGTTTGAAATAGCGGGCTTCGCTTCAAGCAGGGCAGACATCAATGAGCGACTTCGAGGACAAGGTGGTCATCGTCACCGGCGCGGGCAACGGTCTCGGCCGCAGCCACGCGATGGCATTCGCGGAACGGGGTGCGAAGGTGGTGGTCAACGATCTCGGCGGCTCCGTGCACGGCGGCGGCGCCTCCGACGCCGCGGATGCGGTCGTCGCGGAGATCAAGTCGGCGGGCGGCGTCGCGATTGCCAACAAGGCCTCGGTATCGGACCGGGACGGCGCCAAGAGCATCGTCGACGACGCGTTGGCGGCGTTCGGCACCGTCGACATCGTCGTCAACAACGCGGGCATCCTGCGCGACAAGTCGTTCAAGAACATGACCCTCGACGAGTTCGACCTGGTCATCGACGTACACCTGCGCGGTTCCGCCTACGTGACCAAGTTCGCCTGGCCGATCATGTACGACAAGAACTGGGGCCGCGTGGTGTTCACGAGTTCCACGTCCGGCATCTTCGGCAACTTCGGGCAAGCCAACTACGGTGCCGCCAAGATGGCAATGCTGGGCCTCATGAACGTGCTCGCCATCGAGGGCATGACGCACAACGTCCGGGTCAATTGCCTGTCACCGGGAGCGGCGACGCGGATGACCGCGAGTGTCCCGGGTTCCACCATCGACATGTCGAAACCGCCGCCGCAGATGAGCCCGGCGCTGGTGACGCCCGCCGTGCTCTACATGTGCAGCGAGGACGCTCCGTCCGCGCAGACGATCCATGCCGCCGGCGGACGTTTCTCCAGGTCGCAGACCTTTACCAACGAGGGGGTCTCGCTGGGCCTCGAGGCGAACTACGACGATCTCACCGAGGAGATCGAGAAGGTCGTCGACATGTCCGCGGCGACGCCTTTCGATCCGCTGGCACGACGCCGTCGGCGGTAGGGGCGATCGTGTAGGAGCGGGACGCCGCGAGGGCGTCCCCTACGAGAACGTGTAGTCAGCCGGGTTCGGATCCCGGGTCTGATCCCAGAACTCCAGCAACGTGAACGGCCAGTTCTGGGTGACGCGGCCGTGCGCGTTCTTGTACCAGCTTCGGACATCCGGCGATCCCCACGCCATGCCCAGGTTCCCCGCGTCGATCCTCTCGTTGTAGGCGTCGTGGACGTCGCGGCGGCAGTCCAAGGCGGCCAGGTCGCCCTCGATCAGGAGCTTGAGGCACCCCATGATGTAGCGCACCTCGCACTCCGAGAAGAACACGATGCTGCCGTTCACCACGATGTTGGTGTTGGGACCGTAGCAGCAGAACAGGTTCGGATAGTCCGGCATGACGATGCCGAGGTAGGCTCGCGGGTCGTCGCCCCAGCGCTCGCGCAGTTCGACGCCGTCCTTGCCGAAGAGTTTCATCGGGAACAGTAGGCGGCTGGCGTAGAAGCCGGTACCGAAAATGATGACGTCGGCGTCGAGGTGCCGCCCGGATTGCATCTCCACGCCGTCCGCGGTGATGCGTGCGATGGGGTCCGTCACTAGTTCGACGTTGTCGCGCTTCAAAGCGCGAAACCAGTGGCCGTTGTCGATCAGCATCCGCTTGCCCGCCGGCGGGTAGTTCGGTACGCACTTGGCGAGGAGTTCCGGGTCGTCGCCGACCATGCGCTCGATGTTGGCGGTCAGCAACGCACGCAGTTGGTCGTTGGCCGGGCTCACCGATCGCTCGCCGTTCGAATCGTCGCCCGGATTGCCGTCCCATTCGGGATCGCGCCGCACCATGGAAAGCAGACCCTCGCCGGTGGTCCAGAACATGAAGAACCGGTACCACTTGCCGTAGAACGGAACCTCGTTCAGCAGCCAGTGCTTGGCATCCGAGATCGGCGCGTGGTAGTCCGGTCGTTGTGACACCCATGGCGGCGTGCGTTGGAAGATAGTGACCTGTGCCGCCTCCTTGGCGATCTCCGGCACGGCCTGGAAAGCGCTGGCGCCGGTGCCGATCACCGCGATGCGCTTGCCCTTGAGATCGTGCTCGGGCTCCCATTGGGCGGTGTGGAATGCGGGACCGTCGAAGCTCTCCCGTCCTTCGATCTCCGGCAACTTGGGTCGGTTCAGCTGACCCACCGCACTGATGATCGCGTTCGCGACCAGCGTCGACTCGCCTTGTGGACTTCGCACCTTCACCCGCCACGTACCTGGGTCCTCGTAGCGGGCTTCCAGGACTTCCGTTGAAAACCGGATGTTGTCCCGAATGCCGTGTTCCGTCGCGATCCGCTCGAAATACTCGAGCAACACGCGCTGGGGAGAGAAGTGATGGGGCCAGTCCTCCGGCGCGAACGAGTAGGAGTAGGTGTGGTTGGGCGAGTCCACCCGGCAGCCGGGGTAGCGATTCTCGAACCAGGTGCCGCCGACGCCGGCGTTCTTGTCCACCACGGTGTAGCCGACACCGGCCTCCTTCAGCCGGATCGCCGCGACGATTCCGGACATGCCGGCGCCGATCACGAGCACGTGGAAGTCCCGCCGCGCGGCCTCGGGCAGATCATCGAGTGACACCCGGTAGGGATCCTCGTCGAGTATCTTCAACTCCGACATCAGAAAATCGCCGTAGCCCTCGTCGAGTTCTACGCCGGTAATGAAATCCACCATCTCCTTGACCAACGCCGGGGCGGGAGGCGGGAGTTCCGGAAAGCCGGCGTCACGGTGCGCGCGAAGGGCATCGCATGCCCGGGCGCGGATGGCTTCCTGGTGCGCGGGCGAGATTCCGCCCTGGGGATCGCCGAACAGTTGGCTTTGCGGCCGCTCCTCGCCACGGATCAACGAAACGTCGCCCGTCATGTGCACCAGGGCGTTGATCAGGGACGGCACGTGCGCTTCGGCGAGGGCCGTCTCGATGAATTCGTCGTTCCAGGAGGCGGTGTCGGTCAAGTGGGACTCCGTTGGCCGTCGATGGGCCTGCGGATGCTAACCCAACATTCGCACAACAGCGGCATTTGGTAGCGTGGCACTACACGTCGAACAGGGCGTCGGCGACGAAACGCGGCGGTGTGTCGATGGCATTGGGCATGGGCAGCAGGCGGCCGACGCGGGACCAATGAAGTCGTCAGGCTAAACGCCTACGGCCGAAAGCGGCAATCTCCTACACCACAGCGGGTTGTCGTCCGCTGCCGCGGTTGCGTCGGACGTCGCAAAGTGGGGTGCCAACCATCGATCGGAGTATCAAATGAAGTACGCGCAAGTGCACCTCGGCAGCATCCTGGTCGTTATGCTCGCGCTCTGCCCGTGGCTTGCCTGGGGCGGGGAGTCGGATCAGCCGGCACTGTCGCTGGCCAATGTCTACCACGAGAACATCGATCTCGGGGAGTACTGGGTCAGCGAGAAACTCGACGGTGTCCGCGCATTCTGGGACGGCGACGCATTCCATTCGCGCCGTGGGAATCGATATGCAGCCCCTGACTGGTTCCTCGAGGGGCTACCGGGCGTGCCCCTCGATGGCGAGCTTTGGATGGGCCGCGGCACGTTCGACGAACTCTCGGGCGTCGTCCGGCGTCTGGCGCCGGATGACGAGGCCTGGCGAACCATCCGCTACATGGTGTTCGACCTGCCGTCACACCCCGGCACCTTCGACGAGCGCCTCGTCCGGCTGAAGGCGTTGATCGAAGGGCTTGAAGCCCCGCACGTCGACGTGGTCCATCAGTTCCGGGTTGCGGATGAGGCCGAACTGATGGCGGCGCTCGCGATGGTCGTCCATCAGGGCGGCGAAGGTCTGATGCTGCGCCACGGCCGGTCACCGTACCGCCCGGGTCGTTCCGACGACCTCTTGAAGCTCAAGACCCACGAGGATGCCGAAGCGGTCGTCGTCGCCCACCTGCCAGGCAAGGGCAAATACGAGGGCATGATGGGCTCGCTCCTCGTCGAGCTGCCGGACGGTCGTCGATTCAGGCTCGGTAGCGGATTCACGGACGAAGACCGTCGTGTGCCGCCGGCAGTCGGCGCGACGGTAACCTTCAAGTACCACGGCAAGACCGCCAACGGAATTCCCCGGTTCGCGAGCTTCCTGAGGATCCGCGAAGAGATTTGAGGGGATCACCGGTTGTCGACATGGCGGCACGGGGAGCGGTGCCGGGAACGGAACACGCGCGGCCATCGGGGTTCCACCTAACCCCACGCCGGCACTCCGTCTATCATCCTCGCAACACGACCGTGAAGGATCGGACATGGCCGAACCGCCCCGCGACGTCCCTGGAGAGAACCTCAAGCGCTGGCTGGCGCGCACGCCGGAAGAGGCGATCGACCCCGACCAGCCGATCATCGACCCGCACCATCATCTCTGGGACCGCCTTCCCCGCCCGGAACTTGCGCGGGACGCACGACAGCAACTTCGTTACCTCGCCGACGACCTGGTGGAGGACATCCGCGGCGCCGGCCACAACGTCGTGGACACGGTCTTCGTCGAGTGCCGGTCCATGTATCGCGAATATGGCGGGACACTTGCGCCGGTGGGCGAGACGGAGTTCGTTCAGGGCGCCTCGGCAATGGCGGCGTCGGGGCTCTACGGCGAGGGGGTGCGTTTCTGCGGGGCGATCGTCGGTTTCGCCAATCTAACGCTCGGCGCCGCCGTCGAGGAGGTGCTCTTGGGGCACCGCGCGGCGGGCCGCAATTTCCGCGGCATCCGCCACGCCCATGGCTGGCACGCATCGCCCGACATGCCCAAGTCCCACCACCCGACCGCGGGCACCGAAGGACTCCTCGCGCTGCCAGCCTTCCGCGAAGGGTTCTCGGTACTCGACAAGCTCGGCATGGTGTTCGACTGCTGGGGCTACCACGGCCAACTGGGGGAGGTTGCGACGCTGGCCAATGCCTTCCCGGGTACGACGATCATCCTCAACCATATCGGCGGGCCGATCGCCATGGGGCCGTACGAGGGCGAGCGGGACGGGCGCTTGCTCCAGGAGTGGAAGGCGGGGATCGAGACCGTCGCGCGCTGCCCCAACATCGTCGTCAAGGTCGGCGGTTGCGGAATGGTGACCTATGGCTTCGGTTTCGAGCAGCAGGAGGATCCGCCGGATTCGAAGACGCTTGCTCGTGCCTGGCAACCGTACTTCGCACACCTCATCGAGTGCTTCGGCGCATCAAGGTGCATGTTCGAGTCGAATTTCCCCGTCGACAAGCTGTCGTGCTCCTACGGCAACCTCTGGAACGCCTTCAAGCGCATCGCGAATGATCTGGGGCTGTCGGAGGAGGAGCGCGCCGACCTGTTCCATCGCACGGCGGCTCGCAGCTATTCGATGGACGCGACGGTTGCGTCAATGGCGGATTCGAAGGGCTAACCTGCCGAGTCCTTGTCGCCGGGAGCCGCCCGGTCGTTGCAGATCGTTATCGGGTTCCGCACACTCGAACGTTCGCGCGGGACGGTGCAGTTGGGCTGCCTTGTTGATCCATGTCAGATGATGAGGTCGTTGACCCCAATACCGGGGTCGATCCGCGCGTGTCGAAACTCATCGAGGATGCGCGCAAGAAGCTCGTAGACACCGGAACACGCAACCGCCTCGTCCACGTGAACCGCAAGGCCCGCGGCCGATTCCTGAACATCGTCAACGAACGGGCCGACGATGTCTTCCGCATCCTCTATGCCGAGCGGCGCAAAATGCGATTCCATGCCTCGGAAGCTGCGCCGGACGAAGAGGAGAACGGGGACGCCGTTCACTTCGACGAGGTTGATCTGGCCGGCTTCGACGGCGTCGACGAGATCGACGAGTCGCGGTTCACCGACCGTCTCCTCGACACCAACCTCGGCACGGACGCGTTGCAGAAGCGGCTGCTGCAACTGGCCAGGGATGCGCGGACCGCGGAGGAGGAACAAGGGATCAACATCCTGTTCCTCGCCGTTGGCTTCCTTGCCTGGTTCGAAGACGAGAAGTCCGATGTGCGGCGCGAAGCCCCCCTGATCCTCGTTCCCGTCGACCTGGTACGCAATGAACGTACTTCCACATACGACATCCGCGCCCGGGAGGAGGACATCGTCACGAACCTCCCCCTGCAGTCGAGGCTGCGCGAGGATTTCCGTCTGACGCTGCCCGAGATCGAGGACAAGGACGAGGACGAGTGGAGTCCTTCCGTCTACTACGATGCCGTCCGTGATGCCCTGACGGCCAAGCCGCGCTGGCGCGTAGACGACAAGGGCATGCAACTCGGATTCTTCTCGTTCGCGAAGCAGCTGATGCAGCGCGACCTGGAACAAACGCAGTGGCCCAAAGGCGGCCTCGCCGCCGACGCGACGATCAAAGGGCTTTTGCGCGACGGGTTCGAACCGGAATCCACCCCGTTCCCGGACGGCAAAAGGCTCGACAACCTGCTCCCGCCGCAGGAAATCGTGCAGGTCATCGGCGCGGACGCCCCGCAGACCAAGGTCATCGAGGAGGTCCGGCGCGGAAGGAACCTGGTTGTCCAGGGGCCGCCGGGGACCGGCAAGTCCCAGACCATCACGAACGTCATCGCGGCTGCGGCGCACGACCGCAAGACAGTGCTCTTCATGGCGGAGAAGATGGCCGCCCTGGATGTGGTGCACGGTCGGTTGCAGAAGTGCGGGCTCGGCGATCTTTGTCTTGAACTCCATTCGCGGCACGCCAACAAGCGGGAAGTCCTCAAGGAGATCGGTCGGACGCTCCAATCCCGCCAGGAGGAAATGCCGCCGGACATCGACGCGACGGAACTGCGCATCAAACGGGACGAACTGAACGGTATCGCGGACCTGCTGCACACGGCCATTGAGCATCGGGACTACACGCCGTTCGAAGCCATGGCCGATGTCGTGGGATTCATCGCCGACGGTCTACGCCCGCCTGAGCTGAACCGCCAGGGCCTGGGCGAACTTGACGTCGAACAACGTCGTCGGATCGAGCGCGACCTCGCGAGCCTGGCCGAACTCCTTGCGACCACCGGCCCACGCGCCCAACATCCGTTCGCTGGCTGTCGCGAACTCGACCTGCAACCGGTCGCGTTGCAGCGGGTGGACAACGCCCTGGCCACGGCGATCGGCGCACTCGACGACGCGATGTCGACGAGCCGGGCGTTCGCTTTCGGTCGCGCTCACGAAGAGCAAGAATCGAGTACCGGTGAGTGGCTGCCAAGGGCGGAGTCCGTCGCCGACCTCCGGCAAAGCGCCAGGTTTCTCGACCTGGTCGGGCAGCGGCCGCAACGGGCGACTCAGTTGATCGACGCGGTCTTCGGCAAGGAATCGGCGCGCGATCTGGCGGAGTCGCTGGAAACCGGTCGCCAATGGGCGCAGGCCAAACACGATGCCGAGCCTCGGTTTCGAGACCACGCCTGGGAGATACCGGCGGCACCCCTGCAATTGGACCTCGAACGGGGTGCGGCACCGGGTCTCGGTTCCTTTCTTGCCAGGCTGGGCGGCGCCTACCGACGGGCAAGCAAGACCCTCGCCGGGCTTGCGGTGGATGCACTGCCGAAGTCGGGTGCTGATCGCGTTGAGTTGGCGAGACAACTGGCGGATGTGCAGCGTCGCCGTCGGGAACTGGCCAACGAGGAGGGGTTCCTCGCACAACATCTCGGCGCTGCATGGCGCGGCGAACGAACGGACTTCGAAGGCCTCCGCGAGGCCGCTGTCTGGCTCGCCGATCTGGAGGCCACGCACATTGCAGGTTCGACCACCGACCTGGAACGTGTGGAGTCGGCGTTTCCTCGGCCGGTGGAAACCGGAAGAGCGATAGGGGAAACGGCAACCTCCGCGTTGGACGGAGCCCGCACGGTGGCGGAGCTACTACGCCTCGACCTGGCGGACATGGGGCTCGGCGAGCACATCGATCAAGCCCCTCTGTCTGCCCTGCACGACCGATTCGCGGCGATGGCGGAAAATCGAGAGCGTTACAACGAGTGGCGCCGGATCCAGCACCTTGTCGGACAGCTAACGAGCGCCGGTCTTGGCGCGGTCGTGGCGATGCTGGACGACGGGCGGCTGGCACCTGCGGACGCGGTGGACGAATTCGCCTACGCGGCGGCGGAAGCGCGTTGGGAGTTGGCCACCGAGTCCGCCCCCGGTCTCGCGAGTCTCGCCGACCTGGACCGACACCAACTGGTTGCGGCCTTCGACGTCTTGGAGTCCGAGCATATCGAGAACGTCCAAGACCTGATCCGATCCCGTCACCTTGCCCAACTGCCGCTCGGCGCTGCCGGCGAGATGGCCGTCATCCGTGGCGAGATCGCCCGCAAGAGACGGCATATGCCGATTCGCCGGCTGATGGAGAAGGCGGGCGGCATGGTGCAGCGCATCAAGCCCGTGTTCCTGATGAGCCCGATCTCCATCGCCCAGTTTTTGCCGCCCAGGGCGTTGCGGTTCGATGTGTTGGTGGTCGACGAGGCGAGCCAAGTGCGACCCGAGGACGCCTTTGGCGCGATCGCGCGGTGCGGACAGATCGTCATCGTCGGTGACCAGAAGCAATTGCCGCCCACCTCGTTCTTCGATCGCCTGGGGGCGGACGAACCCCTCGACGAGGAGGACGACGACGGGGATGGCGTTGCCAGCGCCACCGAGATGGAGAGCATCCTCACGTTGTGCGAGGCGCGGGGCATCAGCCCGCGGATGCTCGAATGGCACTACCGCTCGCGGGATCCGTCGTTGATTCGGGTATCCAACGAGGAGTTCTACGACAGCCGCCTCATCCTGCCTCCCTCGCCCCTCGAACTGGATGACTCCTATGGCTTGTCGTTCGAACGAGTCCCGGGGGTCTATGCCACGAGAGGAAGCGGCGCCGGTCGGCCTGGCACCAACCGGATCGAGGCCGAACATGTCGTCGCCGCGGTCGCGGATCACGCCCGGGAGTGGCCGGGCCTGTCGCTTGGTGTCGTGACGTTCTCCAAGGCGCAGGCGGACATGGTCACGGAACTCCTCGAATACGAAAGGCGTCGGGATCAGGTGCTCAACGACTTCCTGCGCGAGGGTCATGCGGAAGATGCCTTCGTCAAGAACATCGAGAACGTCCAGGGGGACGAGCGGGACGTGATCTTCATCAGCGTCGGCTATGGACCGACCGAGCCCGGAGGACGGCTTAGGAGCATGCGTTTCGGTCCGGTGAACGCGGAAGGGGGCGAGCGGCGCCTGAACGTCCTCTTCACCCGTGCCCGGGCGCGTTGTCGTGTGTTCGCTTCGTTCGACCCCGGGGACGATCTGAAACGCGCCCCCGGGAACGGTCCGCGGGTCCTGAAGCGGTTTCTCGACTTCGCGAACACCGGCCAGGCGGTGGAGCGCAGGCCTACAGGCGGAGGCGCGGACAGCCCGTTCGAGGAGGACGTGGCCAATGTCATCCGCTCGCTTGGCTACCT
>JAGWBM010000067.1:0-1435 GCA_021295895.1 Pseudomonadales bacterium | reverse complement strand
CGCGAGCGCGACCGGCATCGCCAGGCCGTGCTCGAGGGGCTCGGCTGGACGTTCCACCGGATCTGGAGCACGGACTGGTTCCATCGCCGTCCCCAGGAGCGACAACGCCTGGCGCAAGCGCTCACCGAAGCGCGGGCGGGGGAAGAGCGCACGCGGGTTCTCGGAGCCAATGAAGACGGTTGGCGCGCGGAACCGGAAGATTCGGCTTCGATGATCGAATTAGATGTGGGCGCGGTGTCCCTGCCGGCGATCACCGCGCCGTTGGTTTACCGCCAAGCCGACGTCGCGGTGGATTCGGCGCTGGAACCCCACGAGGTCGCGCCATCGCGCCTGGCCGAGGTGGTGCGTGAGATCGTTGTGGCCGAAGGTCCCATTCACGTCAACCTGGTTTCGCGTCGGGTTGCGGAGTCGTTCGGGAAGGGCCGTGCCGGCGCGAGAATCGCCGACGCGACACATACGGCGTTGCGCGAGGCCAAGCGGCACAGTGGCGGCGACTTGCTGGAGCGCCGCGAATTCTGGCTGACACGCGAGCAGAGCGAACAGATGCCCATACGTGACAGATCGGCGGCGGGCGCCGGTGCGGACAAGGCGGCGATGTTGCCGCCCATGGAAATCGTGGCAGCCGCCGAGTTGATCGAACGGGAGAGCGGCCGAGTGGAGCAGGGCGACCTGATCCGGGAGGTGAGCCGTCTGCTCGGATTCAAACGGGCGGGTACCGACCTTAGACGGGTCATCGGTGATGCATTGGACGAAATGCGCGAGCCGAGTTCGGGTTCTTGACGGGTAATACGGTTGTTCGACGAATCCGTTTAGCGTGTGGCGAAGGGTAGTCAATGTCTCGTGATGTGAGTGCGCCTGTGCACGGTTCGGTGGGGCGAAAGACCACCGTTGCTCAGCTAGCCCGGCGGTTGGACGTCGGGCGGCAGGACGTATCCAAGGCGGCTCAGCGAGTCCTGAACAACGGCGGCACCGCTACGCTCTGGCCTCGTAACCACGCGGCGAACCAGAGCCGATCATGGCGTCGAACGACGCTACGGGGAGATCCTCATCCGGGTAGGACGAGTGCTGTTTGTCGCAGCCATCCCGTCGAAGCTCCTTCGCATGGGCGTATCGGGTCCGAGCAGTTGGGTTTCCCCGGAAACACTTGCGGGCACTTCCGTGAACTGAGGCCGCAACGCCGGTTCGATCACCTCGCCGTCCCGGCTGACGAACATGACGCCATCGTCCTCGACCGTGATGTGGAAGGCACCGTGATGCAGCAGCCGGTGATGCGCGCTGCATAGCAGCACGAGGTTCTCCAGGCACGTCTCGCCGCCGTCGATCCAATGCCGGACATGATGCGCCTCGACGTAGCGCTGATGTGGACAGCCGGGGAAGCGGCAGCGGCTGCGGTCGCGGAGCTTCAAAGCCCGCAACAACCGCGCCGGGACGATCC
>JAGWBM010000066.1:11304-14590 GCA_021295895.1 Pseudomonadales bacterium | reverse complement strand
AAGGCGAGTTGGCCAAACGCGTCGTCGATGCCAATCGCGGCGCGCGCCAGGCCGTTGTCAACCGCCTATGTGCGTGGCTTCGCGAGAGCGAAGGTCGGTCGGTCGGTTGACCTCTATCGAACAGAAGCCGTTGAGTTGCTTGAGCAGTCGGTCGTAGCGGCGACCCTATCGATCCCGACAGTGTGCCGCGTCGCAAATAGGTTGATGTTTGGGGAGGACGATTTCGTGTATGTAACCTGCCTCTGGGGCTCATGTGGGCGGCACATCCTCGCTTGGCATTGCGCCGTGTAAGGCGCAGCGCCGTGCATATTTTCACGGCAACTCGGAATCGGACCACTAGGGAACGCCGTCGCCCGTCGAATACGGCAACGTAGATCCCTGGCACGAGAATGCGGCAGCATTCTCGAAACGCGCCCCAAGGGCGCGCCGTCCCCTACGGTGCCTTCTGGACGGGATTGCCGGCATCGATGTCGCTGTTCAGATCCTGGATGTCCGAATCGCTCAAGATACCGGCGCTTTCCTTCAGCCGCAGCATGTCGAGCACATAGGTGTGCCGCGACAGGTTGTACTGGTACTCGTTGCGGAACACATCCTGCTGGGCCCGGAGGACGTCCACGATGTTGCGGGTTCCCACCTCGTACCCTGTTTGAGTGGCTTCGAGGGCTGCCTGGGCGGACTTCAGGGCCTCGGCGCTGGCGGCGACGGCCACGACATCGGTGACCACCAGACGGAATCGCGTTCGGACCTGCTCGGCGACGTTCAGCTCCTGTTCGATCAGTGATTGTCGGGCCAGGTTCCGGGACAGGCGCGCGCGTTTGACGTTTGCTTGCGTGCGCATTCCTCGAAACAGGGGCACTTGGAGGTTGAACGAGTAGTTGACTGAAGTCGACGCTCCTTGGTCTGGAAGCACGACTCCGTTGACGCTCGATTGGCCGCTGTTGGTCCCGTAACTGGCCGTGGCACTCAAGGTCGGCAGGTACTGCGACATGCTGTTCTTGACGTTGTGTTCCGCAGATGCCAGCGCCAGTTGGGCGGAACGGATGCCGAAGTTCGTATCCATAGCGGTGCGCACCCACTCGTTCTCGTCCTTGGGTAGCGGATCGACGATGGCGAGGTCTTCCTTGAGGTTGGCAATCTCGCCGTAGGCGGTGCCGGTCAGCGTGCGCAGGGTCTCGAAGGATACCCGCTGCTGGCTTTCCGCCCGGATGCGCGTGACGACTGCGCTGTCGTAGGCGGCCTTGGACTCGAGGACGCCGGTGATTGCTTCGAGCCCCACGTCGAAGCGTTGCTGAACCTGTTCGAGTTGCCGCTGCACGGCTTCTTCGGCGGCGATCGCCGACTCCAATTCCGCCTGGCGCGACAACACGCTCAGATAGGCTTGCGCCACTCGGATGATGAGCCCCTGCGAGGCGGTTTGCAGGTCCCAGTCGGCCCGGTTCGCGTCGGCCTTCGCGGCGCGATAACCGAACCAGTCTCCCACGTTCAGCACCTGCTGGGAGACGCCCGCTCCCCAGCGCTGGCTGGTGAATTCGCGGTCCGGGGTCGGTCGACCGAAGTCGGGACTGTTGGGGTTCATATTGATGGAGTCCAACGACTGCGTGCCCGAGGACTGGGTCGCAGTAGCGTTGATCTGCGGCAAGAGGCTCGCCCGGGCCGTCGTCACACTCGTTCTTGTGATCTCGTTCGAGAACCGAGCACGAGCCACGCTTCGGCGTAGATCTCGCTGATGTCGGCGCCCCAAGAGGTCGCGCCCAGGGCCAGCGCCGCCACAGCCGTCAATGGCTTGATGGCGCGCCAGGGATCCGGCGAACGCCCTGCGGGCGCACCCCGACTCGAAGGGTCGAATGGACCAGAGCGCATGATTCTCATGGAGATTCCTTCAGCTTAGTGACCGGCCGACACATAACGGCGGCGGTGAGTCTATCAAAATGATCGGCGGGCAATGCTTGGCCCGGCGCGTTCAATGGACGCCCTCGCAAGCGTTTGTACGGTTCGATAGCTACTTTCCGTCGTCGGAACATCAAGCACGTGCCATTGAGACGAAACCTTGGTTAGAATCGTTAACAAAGTGCCCCGAGTCAGCGATCGAGCATGAGGCGACGGCCGTACAACATCGACCTTCGTGCACACCTCGAAGAGTGCGACGACAACTATCGTCGCCTGACCCGGCTGATGCCCGATCTGAGGCAGACGGACCGGTTCGAATTCCGGGTATTCCCACACGGGGCGGCGTTGGTCGTCTCCTTCGAGGTGACCTACCGGAGCCGCTACACGACCGTGCTGACCCTGGATCTCCCGTCCAGTGTGCGGGGTCTGGGCGGCATGCGGATCAAGATTCGCGCGTACCACGACGCCCGGACGGCGGAGGTGATCGAGTTCCAGGGCCAACGTCGTTTCAAGGCGGTCTACGACTACCCGAACGAGCAGATGCACCAGCCCGACGAGAAGGTCCAGGTCAACCGCTTTCTCTCGGAGTTCCTGAACGCCTGCCTGCGCCACGGCATCGTCCACCAAGAGCGGGTCATGATCGGCTCGTAATAGGAATCACATGACGGAAGACAAGGATAGGCTTCACGTCTTGCAGGTAACGGATTGCCACCTACTGCCATCTCCCGACGCGACCCTTCTCGGGGTGCGCACGGCCGACAGCCTGGCAGCGGTGCTCGATGCGGCTTGTACGGAACGAACGCCGGATGCCGTGTTGGCCACCGGTGACCTTGCCCAGGCGCCGACGCCGGCCACCTATGCGCTGTTCCTGACGACGCTTGCCCGCTACTACACCGGGCCGCTGTTGTGCGTGCCCGGCAACCACGACCACGGCGCAACGTTCGCCGACGCCTTGCCGATGGCGGATCTTCGGCTTGGCGATTGGGTCTTGGCGGGCGTCGACACCCACGTCGACGACGAGGTGGGCGGCGCCGTGAGTCCGGGTGAGTTGGTGCGCCTGCGGCGCGCGTTGGACGTTGGCGGCGGCAACGATTGGCGCCTCGTGGCGGGTCACCATTGCCCGGTGAACCTTGGTTGCGCCTGGCTGGACGCGCATCGTATCGACAACGGCGACGAACTGATCGACGTGTTGGCCGCCACCGACGTACGGGCGTACGTGTTCGGCCACATCCACCACGAAGCCGAGCCCCTTGGCAGAATCCCGCTCTACGGCACGCCTTCGACGTGTTTCCAGTTCTCGGGCGACTCGCCGTCGTTCGCGATCGACGACGCAATGCCCGGCTACCGTTGGTTACGACTGGACCAGGACGGATCGGTCGATACCGAGATCCGACGTCTC
>JAGWBM010000066.1:10105-11198 GCA_021295895.1 Pseudomonadales bacterium | reverse complement strand
AACCGATGACCAAGCATTACAACGCGGATTCCATGCAGTTGCTGGAGGGGCTCGAGCCGGTGCGCCGCCGTCCCGGCATGTACACGGATACGACTCGGCCGAACCACCTTCTGCAGGAGGTCCTGGACAACAGCGTCGACGAGGTGCTCGCCGGATTCGGCCGCAATATCGAGGTCACCTTATACATCGATGGCTCCATCGAGGTGGTTGACGACGGGCGGGGCCTGCCGGTGGACGTCCACTCCGAGCACAAACTGACCGGTGTCGAGTTGGCGCTCACCCGGTTGCATGCCGGCGGCAAGTTCGACCACGACCATGGCGTCGGCGTATCCGTGGTCAACGCACTGTCCAAGTGGCTGGTCGTGGAGGTGAAGCAGAACGGCGCATTGCACCGTCAGCGCTTCGAGGGCGGCGAACCGGTGACCGCCCTCGACATCGTCGACAAGGTGGGTAAACGCAATACGGGAACCTTGGTCCGCTTTCTACCCGATCCCGGGTATTTCGACTCGACGAAGGTGGCGTTGCCGAGGCTCGAGCATCTGCTTCGCGCCAAGGCCGTGCTCTGCCCGGGCCTTGCGGTGTCGCTCACCGTGGAGCGCCCGAGCGGTGAACCGCAATGCACTAGCTGGTGCTACGACGCTGGCCTCGCCGGGTATCTGACCGAGGCGCTCGGTCCGGGCGATCGGGTACCGACGACACCGTTCGTGCACGAGGCGAAGGGCAACTCGGAAGAGGCCGAATTGGCGGTGCAATGGGTGATGGACGGTGACGAGGTGGTCGCCGAGAGCTACGTCAACCTCATTCCGACGCCCTTGGGCGGTACCCACGTTGCGGGCTTGAGGAGCGGACTGGTGCAGGCACTGCGCGAGTTCTGCGAGTTCCGCGACCTCCTACCCAAGGGTCTGCGCATCGGCGGCGAGGACATCTGGGAGCAATGCGCCTACGTGCTGTCCGCGAAACTTGCCGACCCGCAGTTCAGCGGCCAGACCAAGGAGCGCTTGTCTTCCCGTCAATCCAGCGTGTTCATCTCGGGCGTTGCGAAGGATGCCTTCAGCTTGTGGCTCAACGAGCACCCGACGGAAGGGGGCCGTGT
>JAGWBM010000066.1:0-10096 GCA_021295895.1 Pseudomonadales bacterium | reverse complement strand
CGACGGGCCCAGGCGAGCAAGAAGGTCGCCCGCAAGAAGGTCGCCTCCGGACCGGCGCTGCCCGGCAAGCTCGCCGATTGCGCGAGTCAGGACGCCGAACGCTCGGAGTTGTTTCTCGTGGAGGGCGACTCGGCAGGTGGTTCCGCCAAGGGCGCAAGGGATCGCGAGTTCCAAGCCGTGATGCCGTTGCGCGGGAAGATCATGAATACCTGGGAAGTCGATCCCGCGGAGGTCCTGGGCCACCAGGAGGTCCACGACATCGCGGTGGCCATCGGCGTCGACCCGGGATCGGTCGACTTGGCGGGGTTGCGCTACGGCAAGGTGTGCATCCTCGCCGATGCGGATTCCGACGGACTGCATATCGCGACCTTGCTGTGCGCGCTGTTCCTGAAGCACTTCACGCCCTTGGTGCAGGCGGGCCGCATCTACGTGGCCATGCCGCCCCTGTATCGCATCGATGTCGGCAAGGAGGTCTACTACGCACTCGACGAGGCGGAAAAGGAGGGCATCCTGGACCGCGTTGTGGCCGAGAAGCGCCGCGGGACGCCGTCCGTGCAGCGTTTCAAGGGATTGGGAGAAATGAACCCGCTACAGCTACGGGAGACCACCATGGCGCCGGATACCCGGCGTTTGGTTCGGCTCGATGTTGACTCCATGACGCGTACCGAAGAGGTCATGGACATGATGCTCGCCAAGAAACGCGCCGCCGACCGGCGCTTTTGGCTGGAGCGGAAGGGCAACGAGGCGAACGCTGCGTAGTGGTCCGGCAAGGCGTACGTAGGCGCGGCAGGGCCGCGGCTGGCGACCGTCGGCAGTAAGCGGAGGAGTCGGTAGGAAATGGACATCGAGTCGAACGGTCACAATTCGGCTTCGGATGCAGGCCAAGAAGGCCTGCCGCTGCGCACCTACACCGAGCGCGCCTACCTCGACTACTCGATGCACGTCATCAACGACCGTGCCCTGCCGCATGTCGGCGACGGCCTCAAACCGGTTCAGCGGCGCATCATCTACGCGATGCGTGAACTCGGTCTCACGTCGACCGCCAAGTACGTCAAATCGGCGCGCACCGTGGGCGATGTGCTCGGCAAGTTCCATCCACATGGCGAGTCGGCCTGCTACGAGGCGATGGTGCTTCTGGCGCAACCGTTCTCGACCCGCTACCCGCTTGTCGACGGCCAGGGCAATTGGGGTGCGCCGGACGATCCCAAGTCGTTCGCGGCGTTGCGCTACACGGAGGCGCGACTCGCCGCCGTTTCCGAGTTGCTGCTCGACGAACTCGGCCAAGGTACGGTGGACTACGTTCCCAACTTCGACGGCGTGTTGTCGGAACCGCAGTTGCTTCCGGCGCGCCTACCGATGGTGCTCCTGAACGGCTCGACGGGCATCGCCGTGGGCATGGCCACCGATATCCCGCCCCACAACCTCCGGGAGGTGGCGCATGCCTGCATCCACCTGATCGAAACACCGTCGGCGACGACGGCCGACCTCATGGCTTACGTCCGGGGTCCGGATTTCCCCACCGACGCGCTCGTCACGACTCCCGAAGAGGAGATACGAACCGCCTACGAAACCGGCCGCGGTTCCGTTCGCGCCCGCGCCCGCTTTATTCGGGAGAACGGCGATGTGGTGATCACCGGGCTGCCCTACCAGGTGTCGCCGTCGAAAGTGCTGGAACAGATCGCTGCCCAGATGCAGGCCAAGAAGCTGCCGATGCTCACCGACATTCGGGACGAGTCCGATCACGAAAACCCGACTCGCCTGGTTTTGACACCGCGCTCGAACCGGGTCGACGTCGAGCGCCTGATGAGCCACCTCTTTGCGACCACCGACTTGGAACGCAACTATCGATTGAACTTCAACGTCATTGGCCTCGATAACCGCCCGAGGGTGCTCGACCTCAAGAGCATGCTCGCGGCGTGGCTCAAGTTCCGTATGGAGACCGTGCGCCGACGGCTCACGTTCCGCCTCGAGCGTATCCGCCGGCGCCTGCACGTGGTGGAAGGACTGCTGGTCGCGCATGTCAACATCGACGAGGTCATCCGGATCATCCGGGAGGAGGAAGACGCCAAGCCGAAGCTGATGGCGAAGTTCGAACTCTCCGACGAACAGGCAACCGCGATTCTCGACCTGCGGCTGCGCCAACTCGCAAAGCTCGAGGAATCCAAACTCGAAGAAGAGAAGCGGGAACTCCTGGGGGAGGCCGGGGACCTCGAGCAAACCCTTGGCTCCCGGGCGCGAATGCGAACCCTCATCAAGAAGGAGATCGCGGCGGACGCGGAGAAGTACGGCGACGGGCGTCGAACGGACCTGGCTACGGTGGCCGAAGCCCGGGCGTACTCGGAAGCGGATCTCGTATCGACGGAACCGGTGACCGTGGTTCTCTCGGAGAAGGGCTGGGTTCGTGCCGCCAAGGGTCACGACATCGATCCCGGGGACCTGTCGTACCGAACAGGCGACGGTTTCGCGGCCGCCGCGCGGGGCAAGACCAGCGATCCTTGCGTGTTCTTCGACTCCACGGGGCGGGCCTATTTCGTTGCCCCGCACACGCTGGCGTCGGCGCGAGGCCAGGGCGAACCGCTTTCCGGTCGCCTGAAACCGCCCGACGGGGCACGTTTCATCGGGCTGGCGATGGGGGACGCCACGCTGCGACTACTGGTCGCGTCCAGTGCGGGCTACGGCTTCGTCACGACGCTCGGCGAGACAGTTAGCCGGAATCGGGCCGGCAAGTCGTTGTTGAACGTGCCGCCGGGTGCCACCGCGCTGCCCCCGGTCGCCTTCGCGGAAGCGTCGCACGTTGCAGCGGTCACCAGCGCCGGCCGCTTGCTGGCGTTTCCGATGGCAGACGTTCCGCTGCTGTCGCGTGGCAAGGGGCAGAAGCTCATCAACATACCGCCCAAGGTATTCAAGGCCGGGGAAGAGCACGTTGTCGCGGTGGCCGCCCTGGGCGAGCGAAACCGGCTCATCGTCCGCGCGGGTGCGCGCCACACGACCGTCAGGTTCAGGGACTTGACGAACTACCTGGGATCCCGGGCCCAACGCGGCCACTTGTTGCCGCGGGGACTGCAGCGGGTAGACAGCATCTCGGTCGAGTGAAGCAACGGCCTTCGTCGCTCACGAAGTGATCGCCGATGCCATGGCGATGACCTCTGCTTGGCGCGCGATTAGCGCGTCGTAGTCGCGGGCAACGCCCCGAACCTTGCCGTGGGGCATGGCCACGCCCGATGACAGAGCCTCGGTCGCGGGGTTCCGGAGTTCCTCGAGTGCGACCCGCTCCGGTCGATCCAGGGTCTCGAAGGCGGCTTCGCCGAGTACAAGCTCGCCGGCGCCCGCCAGCGACGCGAGCAGCAGGGCGTTGGAGACTGCCGACGCCTTGACGGTGTCGCCTTGGATCGCTATGCCGGCCTCGGCGAAATCGACCCCGAACCGGAATGCGTCCGTCCCGTCGCCGTCGAGGGCATCGCGGGTCGGGGCGGCATTTCCGTCGGTCGCGACGGCGATTGCCCCGTTCTGCGATAGCAGGCGTCGCGTAAGCCATGCCGCGCAAACGACCTCGAAGCATCGATCGCCGGGTCCCGAAACGGGAAATACGAGCACGATCCCCGATCCGGGCAATGCCGCGACATGGCCCGCATACAGGTTCGCAACCCTTCGCCCGATCGCCATGGCGCGCGCCAGCAACTGTTCCCGCTCCGCAGACCAGGACACGGAACGAAGCGGCAGGTTGGCCGCGACCACGAACGCCTTCGGAAGACCATCGCGGGAAGCGCCCTTCGAACCCCGTACGGACGAACGCGGCGAACCCAGACCGCTCGCGAAGTGGCACACGAAAATGGTGAAAGCCAAACCGGCGAGTACGAATTGCCAGGATTCGTAGAGAACCTCCGTCAACGGCAGCGCGAAAGTCTCTGGGCTGAGGGTCACCGTGGCCTCGCCGGCCACCGTCTCCTCCACCGTGATCGGACGGCTGTAGCTCGGCGCTGTCGTCGGCGTCGCACGACCCGCGACGACGAACAGTCGTTCGTCCACGGTCCGGATCTCGATGCGGTGCACCTCTGGACGTGCCGCGAGGCGGTTGGTCAGCAAACCGAGCTGAATGCGATCCCTGCGCAACAGCGGGTCGATGGCGTGATGGACAAGATCTTCTGCCACCGTGTTGCCGTACCGTGACATGGCGCTGGCGCTGCGCTCGGCGTTCAGAATGCCGATGCTGGCGAAGGCGACGCCCAAGGCGATGGCGTAGCCGCCGACGCCGGCCAGCGTTGCCGCGTTCGCCTTCAGGAACCGCCCTACGGATGTCGGCGGCGCAAGCCGTTTGGTTGACACGTACCTCTTAACCGTCGGCGACGACGAGCTCCTTCGCGGTGCCGCCGGGAACCTCGCGCACTAGCCGCGGCACGAGATACCCCGGCAATCGTGCTTGAAGCTGACGATGCAACGCGAGGGCACGTCGTTCGGAAACGTCGAAATGCGCGGTGCCGGCCACCGCGTCGGGCATATGGAGGTAGTACGGCAATACACCCGCGTCGAACAGTCGCTCCGACAATTCGAACAGGGCGTCCGCGTCGTCGTTGACGCCATGCAGCAGCACACTCTGGTTGAGCAGCGTAAAGCGGTCGAGGTCCGCTAGCGATCTTGCGCAATCCCCATCGATTTCGTTGGGGTGGTTGAAGTGCAGAACGACGACTACCCGTTGACGCATGTTCGCCAGGATCTCGGTCAGCGCGGGCGTCACGCGCTGTGGGATCACCACCGGGAGGCGCGTGTGGATTCGGATCCTCTCGACGTGATCGACCGAACCCACCGCGGCAAGCAGACGCCCGAGGTGGGCGTCGGTGAGCATCAACGGATCGCCGCCGGAGAGGATCACTTCACGAATCGTCGGATCCCGCCGGAGGGCGGCGACGGAAGGGAAGCTGCTGTCCTGGCGGTGGTCTACGTAGGCGAAGTGGCGGCGGAAGCAATACCGGCAGTGGACCGCGCAAGAGCCCGTCGCGATGATCAGCGCTCTGCCGTGGTACTTCTTGAGCAGGCCCGCGTCGACGACGGCGTCCGACTCGTCGAGGGGGTCGAGCCCGTAGCCCTTTGCCGGCTCGGTTTCGGGGGTCGTGGGTAGCACCTGGCGTAGCAGCGGGTCCTTGGGATCGCCCCGACGCATGCGCGCGATGTAAGGACGCGGCACGCGGAGGGGAAAGTCGCGCAACTCCGTGAGATCTCCGGTCGCGGTCTCGATTTCCGACGGATGGACATCGACGAGGCGGAGCAGGAGGGCGACGTCGGTCACTGCCTGAAGCAGCTCGCGTCGCCACCGCTGCGCATGCGCTCCCATGGAACAATCGCGTCCGGTCGCGATGCTCCCGTTCGCGTTGGTTTCATGGGAGGATTTGACGGGTATCATTCGTCGTTTTCCTGGATCGGCGAAACGGCGGCCCGGGGCGCATTCAAGGAGATTGACCAGGGTGGCGAGTTATTCTACCAACGAATTTCGGCCGGGATTGAAGGTGCTGCTGGAAGGTGATCCCTGCTCGATCCTTGCCAGCGAGTTCGTAAAGCCCGGCAAGGGCCAGGCCTTCACCCGCGTCAAGCTCCGCAACCTCAAGACCGACCGCGTTTGGGAGCGGACGTACCGCAGCGGCGAATCACTCGAAGTCGCGGATGTACTCGAGACTCAGATGGAGTACCTCTACTCCGACGGCGAGTTCTGGCATTTCATGAACACCGACGGCAGTTTCGAGCAGAAAGCGGCTTCCACCACGGTCGTCAGCGAAGCCAAGAGTTGGCTCCAGGGCCAGGAGGTATGCAACGTGACCTTGTGGAACGACGAGCCGATCTCCGTGGTGGCACCGAACTTCGTGGAACTGGCCGTCAAGGAAACGGATCCGGGAATCCGCGGCGATACCGCCCAGGGTGGCACGAAGCCGGCGACGCTATCGACCGGTGCCACGATCAAGGTGCCACTGTTCGTCGAAATCGGCGATGTGCTGAGGATTGACACGCGAACCGGCGAATACGTCAACCGCGTCAAGGTCTGACCGTTTGAGGAGCCGATCGGTGTCGTCGACGGACATCGGATCGGACACCGCCGATTGGCGGCCTTCCGGCACCGCCGATGCGCTTCGCGCCAGGGCCGCGATGCTTCGGGCGACCCGCGAGTTCTTTGCCCACCGGGAGGTGATGGAGGTGCAGACGCCGGCACTCGGCGTCGCCACCGTCACCGACCCCGCCATCGACAGTATGCGTACGAGCGTGCCGGGTGCGCCAAGCCGCTACCTGCAGACCTCGCCGGAGTACCACATGAAGCGGCTGCTCGCGGCGGGGGCGCCGTCGATCTATCAAATCGGCCCCGTGTTCCGCGACGGTGAACGGGGACGCTGGCACAACCCCGAGTTCACGATGCTGGAGTGGTATCGGCTGGGCTTCGACGGTCCTCGATTGATGGAGGAGGTAGCGGACCTGGTCGATGTCCTGCTTGGTCCGGCCGACTACCAACGGCGCACCCATAACGAACTGATTCAGGCTCGTTTCGGCATCGACGCGAATGCCGATGACCCTGCCGTGTGCCTGGAGACGGCGCGTGGATTGGGCTTGGGCCGGGATGCCGGTATCGAGGATGCTCTTGACCTGCTGCTAGCGGAGGCCATTGCGTCGAGCACGGATCCACGCCTGTTCGTCACCGACTTCCCGCCGGGGCTTGCCGCTCTGGCCCGACTTGGCCCGGATGGCATGGCGGCACGGTTCGAGTTGGTCGTCGAAGGGATAGAAGTGGCCAACGGCTACCACGAACTCTGCGCCCCGGATGAACTCGAAGCCCGCATGGCGGCCGACATTCAGCGCAGGCGCGCCGGCGGTCGTCCCGGGGTCGCGGCTGATCAGCGCTTGTTGGCGGCACAGAGCGAAGGGCTGCCCGACTGCGCCGGCGTTGCGGTGGGCTTCGACCGCCTCGTGGCGCTCCGGTTAGGCGTCGCGGCCGTCGGTGAGGCGATGGCGTTCGATTGGGAGAGGGCCTAGGTCCTAGCCCAGGTGCCGATCGGCGATCCCACTTGGATGTCTTGTCCGGGGCGGAGTCCTTCGTCGAGGGAAACGGCGCCGTCCGGGAACAGGGCAATGACCGTTGAACCGAGCAGGAACGCACCGACTTCCTGGCCGCGTTCGAAGGCGACACCGTCGGGGGTTTGCGAACGACGCCGCCGGTAGGGGGAGACCGGACCGGGCCACGTTACGCGGATGCTGGCGACGATCATTGCGCCCACGAGCACCAGGGCGTATTCGCCGAACGGGGCGGCGATGCGCAACACCAGGCGTTCGTTGCGGACAAAGAGGCGGCTGACGTGTCGTTCCGTGGTGCCGTTGACGGAGAACAGCCGGCCCGGGATTTCCACGGTTTCGAGGAGTTCTCCGGCGCAAGGGGCATGAACGCGGTGGTAGTTGTGGGGGGCCAAGTAGATGGTTGCGAACGACCCATTGGCCAGATCGCCCGGAAAGTCGGCGCCGCCGAGGAGTTGGGTGAGCGAATACTCCCGCCCCTTGGCCTGGACCAGCTGCCCGGCGGAGATCGGTCCGGCCTGGCTGACGGTGCCGTCGGCCGGGCTTACCACCGCTCTGGGGTCGTCGGGCATGGGACGAGAACCGGTCATCAGGGGTCGCGTGAAGAAATCGTTGAAGCTCGCGAAATCCTCGGCCGAGTCACCTTCGAACTCGGTCATGTCGATCCGGTAGGCAGACATGAAGGCGCGGATCAGCAACCGCTTGACGACATCGTTCTCCGACGCCGCGAACGCACCCAGGAAACGGGAAAGGCCGTGCTGCGGGAGCGCGCGCTGTAGGGCTGCGAACGGATGCACCGGGGCCGCCGTCGTGGCTCGGGTGCTTAGCGGTTGGCCCCGGTCGGTCCGGTTTGCACGGGCGTATCCATCCGGTTGCCCCACTCCGACCAGGAACCATGGTAGGCCCGGATCCGGGGGAACCCCAGCAACCGGGCGGCCATATAGGTAAGTCCCGACCGATGGTGCGTCTGGCAGTGCGTGATCACGTCGCGTTCCCGCGCGATGCCGTTCTCGCCCAGCAACGCCTCGAGATCCTCCACCAGGCACAGGTTGCGTTCGCCGTCCATCAGGTCGAGCCAGTCGAGGTTCACCGCGCCGGGAATGTGGCCGGCCCGGACCGCGGCTCGGCGGTGACCCGCGAACTCGGCGGCCGAACGGCAGTCCCAGATCACCAGGTCTTCGTCCTCGAGGCGAGAGAGTATGTCGTCGGCTTCGGCGATCGGTCCGGTGTCGACCGTAATCTCCACGTCCGAAGGGGTGACGCTGGCGGGCTCGCGGTCGATGGCCAGGCCAGCCGCCGCCCAGGCGTTCAGTCCACCGTCGAGATAGCGCCAGTTCGGGTTGCCGATGATATCGAGCGTCCAGGCCAGGCGCCCCGCCCAGCCGCCGCCCTCGTCGTCCAGTGTGATCACCTCGGTACCGTGCGTGTAGCCGATGCGGCGGAACAGGGCCGTCAGCGCATCGCTGTCCGGTAGGCGGCCGGTGGCTGGCGGGATCCCCGAGACGAGGTCGGCGGGGGATACGTGAACCGCGCCGGGCACGTGGCCACCGGCGTAGACCTCCGGCGAGGTGACCTGGGCGATGAGTGGGTTCGGCAGGTCCGACGCATCGTCTAGACGCTCTGCGAGTTCGACGGCACTGATAGCGCTGGGCTTCATAAGGCGGCAGTTGCGCGGCGTAGGTGCCGCGTAGCGCGGCGAAGCGCCGATGATACGCGGTTGGCGGCATTGGCAGGCACCGCTATTCTTGTCCTTTGACTGCGGCGCGCGCCTCGATGGACAACCCCGGCGTTCTCGTTTGGATCGACATGGAGATGACCGGGCTCGATCCGGACGTCGACGCGATTCTGGAAATCGCCTCCTTGGTCACGGACAACAACCTGGCCATCATCGCCGAGGGCCCCGTGCTCGTCGTCCACCAGGAGGAAGACACGTTGGCCCGCATGGACGCCTGGAACGTCGAGCACCACACGGAATCCGGGCTGGTGGAGCGGGTTCGCCGGTCGCCGGTCAGCGTCACCGAGGCGGAAGCGCTGACCCTGGGGTTCGTCCAATGCCATGCCGAGAAGCATCGCGCTCCGCTTTGCGGGAACACGGTCTGGCAGGACCGGCGTTTCCTCAAAGCGTATATGCCGACGCTGGAGGATTGGCTGCACTACCGGATCGTCGACGTATCCACGGTCAAGGAACTGGCTCGGCGGTGGAAACCCGAACTCGCGGATCGCTTCAAGAAGCGCAACACGCACCGGGCACTCGAGGACATTCGCGAGTCGGTGGCGGAGCTCAAGTACTACCGGGAGGTCTTCTTCGCGCCGTAGGGGACGCCCTTGCGGCGTCCCGCGGTCGAACCTCCACCGTGCGGGATTCCGACACGGGCAACCGCAAGGGTCGCCCCAGGGTCGCCCCTACGCCGACCTGCCGCGGCGAATTTCCAACGTGCCCGTCAGGGACACGCACGACCTTTGCACCGTAGGAACCGAGCCGAAGTTCGCGTTGGCGAACTTCAAACGCGCCCGTCAGGGCGCGTGTGGGCGCGTTGGCGTGCGAGAGCCCAGTCGATGTGCTCGCCCACCATCGCGCTCGCGGTTCCACGTCGCCGCTTGAGGGCTGCAACGATCGCGGGATCCGACGGCGCATTGCCTGCGGCAACGGCCAGGTTGCGAACCCATTGTTCGTAGTTGACCCGGCGCAGCGCCATCCCTTCCGTCCGTGCCAGGAACGTGGTTTCGTCCCAGCCGAGCAGGTCGACGAGCGTGGCGCGGTCAAGACCGTGGCGCGGCGCGAAGTCGGCTTCGGGGGATCGTTGCGCGAACCGGTTCCAGGGGCACACGATCTGGCAGTCGTCGCAACCGAAGACGCGGTTTCCAACCGCTTCGCGGAATTCCGTGGGAATCGAGCCTTTGTGCTCGATGGTCAGGTACGAGATGCAGCGCCGCGCGTCCAGCTTGCCGGGTCCGGTGATGGCACCGGTCGGGCAGACCGAGATGCAGGCTCGGCAGGTGCCGCAGCCGGGTTGCGGCTTGGCTGGCGTCACGGGCAATGGCAGATCGGTGTAGA
>JAGWBM010000065.1:23657-30802 GCA_021295895.1 Pseudomonadales bacterium | reverse complement strand
AACGCCAGAACGATCCGGCCCGCATTCGCGTCTGAATGCCGGGACCGATTGTGCTCCCGTAGACCAGACCGAATGGCCGCGACAACCCGCTGGACCGCCTCCGGGTCGTCAGCCGAATCCGTGTAGTCGCATATTTCCATCGTTCCCGTCCTCGTGGAGGTATGGCTTCGCCTTCGCGCCCCGCGCCAGTCGCATTAGGCGACCCCATCTCGGTCCGCCGCAGCCGTCAGTCTTGCCACGTCATACCCACATTCATACCCACAAGATGCGTGGGATGCTGCGCGAAGCCGTGGCACCTATCAAGACGGCTTTCGTAGTTTTTTGACAAATAAAACAGTATGTTAGGATACGATCAGAAGCGATTTGAGAAGGCATGAATCAGTGGGGAGAGACTCGAACTCTCACATGGTTTCCCATACCAGATTTTGAGTCTGGCGCGTCTACCGGTTTCGCCACCCAGGCAGGCTCGCGGACGGTGCGAGCGGACCGAACGATCCGGGGAATTGTGCGTCAATGGGGGCGCGAGTCAAGCTTGCAGCCGCGGTGTATTGGCCCAACGTTGCCTGCTTCCTGAATCGGAGCGCCCCAAGCCGCATCGGCGCTTCGCATTCGCCAGGCGCCGCCTCCGCCTCCAGCCCAGCCACGCGGACCCGCATGGAACAATCGCGCCCGGTCGCTTACGCTGGCGTTTGCGACTGTTCACCCGAGGCTGAACGTGGTCCGACACCGAATTGCTCTGGCGCTGCTCGCGCTGATTCTTACGGGGTGCTACACCGGCGAAGGCTCCGGTCGAGTGGTCGTCGAACGTTTCGATGTGGGCGAGTTCACCGAAGTGGTCTTGAGCGGCGACGGGAAGGTCATCATCACGCCGGGTGTGCACGCCGCCTCGGTGTCGGCGGAGGACGACATCGTGCCCTCGCTCAAGGTCGCTGCCGATGGCAAGACGCTGGTCCTGCAACGCGAGGTGGACTGGATCGATGGTATTCGTCCGACGGTGCCGATCGAGTTCCGCGTGACCGTGCCGGTGCTGGAGAGCGTTCGTGTGTCGGGCAGTGCGGCAGCGACCATCCGGGGGGTGGCGTTCGGTGCCGAAGCGACGCTCGCGAGTTCGGGCTCGGCTTTCATCGACGCGGACCCGGTGGACAGTGGGCACTTGGTTGTCGAGGTCGACGGCGCTGGGGAGATATTGGTTAGTGGGGTTACCGCCGCGACGTTTCGGGGCGTTGTCGGCGGTTTGGGTCGCATCAGTGTGGCGGGGGAAGCCGACGAGGTGGATGTCGACGTTGGCGGTTCGGGTCTCTACCGTGGCAGCGATCTTCGGGGAGGGTCGACCCGGGTGGAGGTGAGTGGCGTGGGCCAGGCCTTCGTGTGGGCGGACCGTCGCTTGGATGCGGAGGTTGGGGGCGAGGGTCGGATCGTCTACCGGGGTGATCCGGTGATCGAGAGCCGCGTTCGGGACGATGATCGAATCGTGGCGATGGACCCCGTGACGCCTGCGGCAGTCGAGCGCGGTGGCTGAGTGCGTCGTTCCGACTTTCGCTTCGACTTGCCGGAGTCGCTGATCGCCCAGCGTCCGCTTGATGAGCGTTCCGCCAGTCGCCTGCTCGTGCTCGCCGGGGATTCGGTCCGTCACGGCCAGTTCGACGACCTGCTGGACCTGCTCGATCCCGACGATCTGCTTGTCGTCAACGACAGCCGGGTGATCAAGGCCCGGCTGATCGCGCACAAGGACTCCGGCGGGCACGCGGAAGTGCTCGTCGAGCGCCTCGTGGACAGGACCCGGGCCCTTTGCCAGGTGCGCGTCAGCAAACCGCTCAAGCCGAACCGGTGTCTGTACCAGGACGGGCACCGAATCGACGTGGTGGAACGGGACGGCGAGTTCTATCTGCTCGACTTCAATGCGCCGGTGGCGGAGTATCTGGACGCACACGGCGAGGTGCCGCTTCCACCGTACATTGAGCGCCCACCCGACTCGGCGGACGAGGATCGTTACCAGACCGTCTATGCCGCCGCACCCGGTGCCGTGGCTGCGCCCACCGCGGGATTGCACTTCGACGACGATCTCCTGGATCGGTTGCGCACCAAGGGTGTGGGCGTTGCTTCCGTGACGCTGCATGTCGGCGCTGGAACCTTCAAGCCCGTTCGCGGGGACGACCTGAGCCGTCACCGGATGCATGCGGAGCGCTATTCCATACCAGGAGCAACTCGCCAAGCCTTGGACGAATGCGACGGACGCGTGGTTGCCGTGGGCACGACGGTCGTCCGCACCTTGGAGTCCGCTGCGGCGACGGGCAACGATTGCGGCGAGACGCGGCTGTTCATCACACCCGGCTATCGGTTCCGCGCAGTGGACGCCGTGGTCACGAACTTCCACCTGCCGGAATCCACGTTGCTGATGCTGGTGTCGGCGTTCGCCGGCGTCGAACCCGTTCGCCACGCATACGAGGAAGCGGTGCAACGGCGCTATCGGTTCTTCAGCTACGGCGACGCCATGTTCTGCGAACGGAACGAAGACAGCGATGTTTGAGGTCCTCGCGACCGACGGCGCGGCGCGGCGCGGACGTCGTCGAAACCCCTGTGTTCATGCCCTGCGGGACCTACGGCACGGTCAAGGGCATGACGCCCCAGGCGCTTGAGGATTCGGGTACCACGATCCTCCTGGGCAATACCTTCCACCTCATGTTGCGGCCCGGCGACGAGGTCATTCGCGACCTCGGAGGCTTGCACACCTTCATGCACTGGGGCGGGCCGATACTCACCGACTCCGGCGGCTACCAGGTGTTCAGCCTCGGCCAGCAACGCGGCGGCGCATCCAAGTCGGCGAAGGTCAAGGTCGACGAAACGGGGGCGACGTTCCGTTCGCCCGTCAACGGCGACCTCGTGGAACTCACGCCGGAGCGCTCCATCGAGGTGCAACACAACCTTGGCGCGGACATCGTCATGTCCTTCGACGAATGCACGGCCTACCCGGCAACCGAGGCCGAGGCGTCGGCGTCGATGCGCCTGTCCATGCGCTGGGCCCGCCGCGGCTGGCAAAGGCACATGGCCTTGGGCGCAAGGGACACCCACCGCGCAGGGGACACCCACGGTGAAGGGGACACCCACCGCGCAGGGGGCAGCCACCGCGCAGGGGGCAGCCACCGCGCAGGGGGCAGCCACCGTGCAGGGGACACCCACCGTGCAGGGGACACCCACCGTGCAGGGGACACCCACCGTGCAGGGGAACCCCACCGTGCAGGGGGCAGCCATCACGCAAGGCATCACGCAAGGGACACCCACCAAGATGGGGACACCCACCGCGACCTGCCGAGCCTTCTCTTTGGCATCGTCCAGGGCGGCATGTACCCGCATCTCAGGGCGGATAGCCTCGCGCAACTCACCGACATCGGCTTCGATGGCTACGCCATCGGCGGGCTGTCGGTGGGCGAGCCCAAGGAGGAGATGAACGACATCGTCGAGCAGGTCGCACCGACCATGCCGGTGGACAAGCCGCGCTACCTGATGGGGGTTGGCACGCCCGAAGACCTGGTTCGCGGCGTGTGCGCGGGTGTGGACATGTTCGACTGCGTACTGCCGACGCGGAATGCCCGAAACGGCCACCTGTTCACGTCCAGCGGTGTGCTCAGGATCCGCAACGCGAGGCATCGAACGGATCCCGGACCGATCGACGAGAACTGCGCCTGCTACGCGTGTGCGCACTTCTCCCGCGCGTATCTACACCATCTCGACCGGTGCGGTGAGATACTCGCCTCCGTGCTGATGACGATCCACAACCTGAGCTTCTACCAGGCGCTGATGGCGCAATTGCGTGGCGCTATCGAAGCGGGTACATTGGCGGGCCTTGCTCGAACCCTGCTCGCTGGCCAAGGGAACCCAAACCGATGATCGACATGCCTGAATTCGCGTACGCCGCCGCACCTGCCGGCGGCGGTTCGTGGTCGCTGTTCCTGTTGCTAGGGGGCATGTTCGTCATCATGTATTTCCTGATGATCCGGCCGCAGAGTAAACGCCGCAAGGAACACCAGGCGTTGATCACGAGCCTTTCCAAGGGCGACGAAGTCGTGACCGTCGGCGGCCTTACGGGCCATGTCACGAAGGTCGAAGAGGGGTTCGTCAAGATCAAGGTCGCGAACAACGTCGAACTCAGAATGCAGAAAAGTTCGGTGAATGCCTCGCTGCCCAAGGGGACGCTCAAGTCTCTGGAGGAGGACTAGCGACCACGAAGCCGCGGGCGGTGGCAGGTCCCGAGGGTTGATTTCTCAACACCGGGACACCATTTAACGACCCATCGTGTTCAACCCGCGTAACCAGCCTAGCGGCCTAGGAATGCCGGGCTTCGGCCTTCCGGGCCGTTCGCGCGGGGGCGGCCCACCCGGGCGGGTCGCTCCTTGGCGCTACCTCGTATTCGCCCTGGTCGTCACGCTTGGCGGCCTGTACGCGGCACCCAACCTGTTTCCCCCGGACTTCGCGCTGCAAATCCGCGTCGACAACAGCGACCGCAACGTCGACCACGATCTTCTTGCCGAACTGGCGGACCGCTTGACCCTCGAGGGGATACCGGTGATTGGCACCGAGCTTGCGGACCAGGGCGGGTTGATCCGGGTGGCGGACGCCAACGACCAACTGCACGCCGGTGCCCTTCTGCAGGAGCACCTGAATCCGCTTGGGGAGGAGCGCCAGTTCGTCGTGGCCTTCAACCTGGCGTCGACGACGCCGGACTGGCTGCGGGATATCGGCGCGGAGCCCATGACCCTTGGACTCGATCTGAAAGGCGGCGCGCATTTTCTCCTCCAGGTGGACATGGAGGAAGCGCTGGCGAAACGCCTGAACGACGAGGTGGAGAAGATCAAGGACATGCTGCGCGAGGAACGCATCCGCTATCGCAGCACCGACGACGCCGTGCAGGGGAATACGCTGAGTTTGAGCTTCGCCACGCCGCAGTTGCGCGACCGGGCCATCACCGTCATCGAGGACGAGTTCCGGCAGCCGGACTACCTGCTAGAGCCCACGGAGTCCGCGGGTCGGGCGGGCTTCCTGATCACGGTCCAGGACTCCAAGCTCCGCGAGATCGAGAGTAGCGCCATCGATCAGAACCTGACTGGCCTCCGCAACCGCATCAACCAGCTCGGCGTCGCCGAACCCCTGGTGCAGCGTCTCGGCCGGGCGCGTATCGCGATCGATCTACCGGGCGTGCAGGACAGCGCTGAGGCGAAGCGCAAGATCGACAAGTTCGCGAACCTTGAATTTCGCCTGGAAGCAGCGGCCAACGACCGGCCGTCCGAGGTCGAGCAGTGGCCCTACGAAGGCCGCATCGTCGATCTCAACAAGCGCATCATCCTCACCGGCGATCATGTCGTCCATGCCGCCCAGGGACGCGATGCCGAGACCGGTTTGCCGCAGGTCGACATCAAGCTCGACAGCCGGGGCGGCGAGATGTTCCACGAAGCCACTGCGCCGAACATCGGACGCCGCATGGCGGTGATCTTCATCGAGCACAAGTCGATCGTCACGACACAGATCATCGACGGCGAACGCCAGGAGATCCCGGAGAGCCGGGCCGACAAGCGCGTCATCAGCCTGGCCACGATTCAAGCCGCCCTCGGCTACACGTTCCGTATCACGGGGTTGACCGTTGGCGAAGCCCGGGAACTCGCCTTCCTGCTCCGTGCCGGTGCCCTGGCGGCGCCCATGTACATCGTGGAGGAGCGCACCGTGGGCGCGTCGCTGGGGGAGGAGAACATCGAACGCGGCATGATCGCGGTGGGGATCGGCTTCTCCCTGGTGCTGGCGTTCATGCTGGTCTACTACAAGGTGTTCGGCCTGATCGCCAACGTCGCCCTCACCTTGAACCTGGTCATCCTGGTGGCGGTGATGTCGGTGCTGGAGGCGACCCTGACCTTGCCGGGGATCGCCGGGATCGTGCTCACCGTGGGCATGGCCGTGGACGCCAACGTGCTCATATTCTCCCGGGTCCGGGAGGAGTTGAAATCCAATCCGCTCGCGCAGGCGATCCAGGCAGGCTACGACCGCGCCTTCCTCACCATCCTCGACGCCAACGTCACGACGCTGTTCGTGGCGCTGATCCTGTTGACCATCGGCAGCGGGCCGATCGCCGGATTCGCCGTGACCCTGTCGATCGGCATCATCACCTCGATGTTCACCGCCATCTTCGGCTCCCGGCTGCTCGTGCACCTGGTCTACGGCAGGGCGCGGTCTTAGAAGGTGTGGATCTGATGACGACGTTCGACTTCATGGGCAAGCGCAAGATCGCGGCGGTGGTGTCCATCGCGCTCGTGGTCGTCTCGGTCGTTTCGGTGATCGTCATGGGCGTCAACCGGGGCCTCGATTTCACCGGCGGCGTACGCGTGGAGATGGGCTTCGACTCGGCGGTGACGGCCGAGGAAGTGCGGGGATTGCTGACCGGCGCGGGATACACCGAGGGCGTGGTGCAGAACTACGGTTCGGAAACCGAAATCCTGGTCAGGATGCCGCCGGTTGCGGGTATGAACCAGTCTGACCTGGGAGACCGGGTGGTTGCCGCGGTGCGCGAGGACTTCGGTGACGTGGCGCTTCGCGACCTGCAGTTCGTGGGCCCGGCCGTTGGCGAGGAACTGGCCGAGAACGGCGCGCTGGCGCTGCTGGTGGCGCTGGGCGTGGTCATGTTCTACATCATGTGGCGGTTCACGGGCAAGTTCGCCGTCGGCGCGGTCGCGGCCCTGATCCACGACGTGATCATCACGGTGGGGGCGTTCTCCGTGTTCCAGTGGACGTTCAACCTGCCCGAGCTTGCGGCTCTCCTGGCCGTGATCGGCTACTCGCTGAACGACACCATCGTGGTCTCCGACCGCATCCGGGAGAACTTCCGGGCCGTGCGCCGCGGTACGCCCGTCGAGATCATCAACCAGTCTTTGAACCAGACCCTGGGGCGGACCTTGGTGACGTCGTTGACGACGTTGCTGGTGCTCGTCGTACTGCTCATCGTCGCGGGCGAGCAGATCTCGGGGTTCGCGACGGCGCTCACCATCGGCGTGGTCGTCGGCACCTACTCGTCGATCTACGTGGCCGCGAACGTGCTGCTGACCATGGGCATCAGCAAGCAGGATCTCGCCCTGCCCGAGCGGGAAGGGGTTGACGAGGCGCGCTGA
>JAGWBM010000065.1:5901-23611 GCA_021295895.1 Pseudomonadales bacterium | reverse complement strand
TCCTCCGCGCGACATCGGGTTCGCGTCAGCGCGTGACGCTTGCCCGTGTTCACATGGACCAGTTCGCATTCTTCGCCGTCGAGAACCAACCGGAAACGTTGCGGCGCTTCGCCGGCGACGCCCGCGGAAAGCGCCCCTTCGAGGCGTTCGTGGCGCCGACGTTCGATGACGAGCAGGCTCGATTCCGTGAGTGCATCGCTCGCCAACAGGATGTGTCGTCCGGGTAGGGCGTTCTCGACGACGTCGCGGATTTCGGCGGTGCTTGCGGGCGTCGACTCGAGGCGCAGCGCCGGGACGTCCGCCGGTTCATCGGAACCGACGCTCTGACAGGCTGCGGCGACCAACGCAGCCGGGACAACGGCGCGTATCAAGTTCATCCGGACGGCGCGACGACGTCCTGTGGGATCGTCAGACCGTGCATCTTGGACCTCAGTAGACCGCCCTCAAGGCTGTCGACGGTTGCCAGGATGTTATTGCCGGTCGTCGTGGGCGGCTCGGGGCACGTCGTGTGGCTCCGGTAGCCGAGCGCGGCATTCACGCGCGCCTCCCTGGGGTCGCCGAAAGCGTGGTCGAAATCGTCCCCCACGACGCAACCGGGGACGGGCACGCCGTCGGGGCTCGGGGCGTTGTCCGGGGTGAAGCCGCCCGCGTAGTCGCCGAAGCCCGTCCCGTTGACGATTTCGAACTGCACGGTGAAGTAGGTGGTGCCGCAGTTGTCCTCCGGGTAGAAACCATGCGGTTTGCCGCAGGTGGTCTCGCCGATGAGGATCACCTCGACGTCGATGCCGCGCAGGCCGTTGATGATGGCCTCGCTCGCCGAACAGGTGCCCGGTCCGGTCAGCACGAACACCCGGTCGAGACCGAGCGTGGGCAGGGGTTCGCCCTGGGCCACGGAGAGACCGACTCCCGTCGTCCGGAACAGGGAGGGCCTCAAGACCTCGCCGGTCACCGGGTTGAACGTGGTGTGCTTGTCGTTGAAGCGGAGTTCGCTGAACACGTGGCCTTGCGCCGCCGATGCGCCGGCGATCATGTAGGCAACCTGGTTGGCGATAATGGTGTAGCCGCCGCCGTTGTAGCGGATGTCGAGCACGAGGTCTTCGATCTCGGCATCGGCGAGTTCGGCGATCGAATCAACAAGGCGTTTCTCGGCCGTGGCGATATGGTCGAGGAAAAGCAGGTAGCCCACCGGACCGGCGTCGGTGTCGATTACCCGAACATGCTGCACGGGATCCGAGGTGATACTTGCCGAACGCAACGTCACGGTTCGTGGGACGCTGGACCCCGGATCCTGGACCGTGAACTCATGGTCCTCGCCGAGTTCCGACGGGAACAAGCCGGCGTTCAGAACATTGACTTCCGCACGGCTCGGCCCGTTGATCGCGTCGACGCCGTCGATCTCGAGAATCTTCGTGCCACGCATGAAGGCCACATCCGGGTGCGTGGCGGGGGAGTTCGGCTGCGTGTAGGCGACGCGGATGTCCCGGGGTGGACGGGGGGCGAGCACCACGAAGCGTGCGCCGTATCCTGCGGAGACGCCGGATTGGGCGAGCGCATTCCACTCCTCGGTATCCATCGAGAAGTGGAAACGATCCTTCTCGGCACCGGATGGCGTCGTTTCCGTGGTCTTCATGAGCTCGAAGTAGGTCGGCGTGTCGCAGCAGTCGGGATCGGTATCCACGATCTCGTCGTACCAGAGGTAGCTGTGGTCGCTCCAGGATCGTAGCCAGTTGTTCTCGTCGCGGGTCGTGCCTTGGCGGTCGGTATAGGCGAAGCCGGAATCCGGATCGATTCCGGTTCGCGGCACGGCGCAGGCGTGTTGGAACACGGATGCTTCCTCGAACTGACTGCGTATCCAGCCGGACTCGGAGGCGACGGTGACGTCGAAGGTCGCGGGGTCGGAGGCCGCGTTGCCGCTACCGCTGCTGTCGGTCGCCGTTACCGTTACCGTCGCGACGCCGGAGTCGTTCCCGGTGACGGTGAGTTCCATGCCGTCCAAGGCGACCGTCACCGCCGCCTCGTTGCTTACCGTGGCGCTCAACGTGTGGGTATCGGACGCGTCGGCGTCGTTGACCGATATCGTCAGTGTCACGACGTCGCCGATGGTCAAGGCCTGGTCCGCGATCGCTTGGACGGCCGGTTTGGCATTGGTCGGTGTGGGGGGTGGTTCGGACCCGCCGCCGCTCCCGCCGCCGCCACAACCGGTCGTGCCCAGGGCGACTGGGAGGAGCACGAGGAGTGCGATGGCGCCTGTCTTCGACATCATCTGGCTTTGACTACTGGCGTGGCCCCGGGTTTCGCGTTGCCATTGCCTGCTTGGGTGGTGCGGAGAGTATTGGCCGGATCGGGGTGGGTCAACCGTCGACAAGCGGGTCGCTGTGCTTGACCGCGTTGGCGCGGATGATCCGCAGCATGGCCCGGAAGATCTTGGGGTTGGCGGCCACCACGTTGCCGGAATCGAGGAACCGTTCCCCGCCGGCGGCATCGCCGATGAAGCCGCCCGCCTCGCGGATGATGACGGCGGCGGCGGCGATGTCCCAAGGCTTGAGGCCCAGCTCGAAGAAACCATCGACGCGACCGGCAGCGAGGTAGGCGAGGTCAAGGGCTGCCGCCCCCTGGCGGCGGAGAGTGCGGCAACGGCCCATGAACTCCTTGAGGATGTCGCTGTAGGCGTCGATGTGGTTGGCGACGCTGGCAAATGGCAGGCCGCCGGAGATGATCGAGTCATCGATGCGGTCGCGTTCGGCGACCCGTATTCGGTGGCCGTTTAGGCGCGCCCCGCTACCGCGGCTGGCCGTGAATTCCTCGTTGCGGACATGGTCGACCACCACGCCGTGCAGCAAGGCGGCGCCGCGGGTGACCGCGATGGACGTGCAGAAGTGCGGAATCCCCTGCAGGAAGTTGGTGGTGCCGTCCAAGGGGTCGATGATCCATGTGTGCGGCGGCTGCTCCTCCGCCCCGGAAACACTTGGCTTGGGGGAGTCCGCCACGTGGCTCGCTCCCCGCTCCTCCGCGAGGATGGCGTGGTGCGGATAGGCCTTCAGGATCGTGTCCACGATCACGTCCTCGGCTTCCAGGTCGACCTCGGAGACCAGGTCGTTGCGTGCCTTCTCGCGGATGGTGAGCGTGTCGGTGCGGTCCATGGACCGGAGAATGATCCGGCCGGCACGCCGTGCGGCCCGCAAGGCGATGTTCACCATGGGTTCCATTTCTTGCTGGCTTCGGGCCGAATGCGCCGCCCCTCGCCGGGCGACGGGTCTTGTGGGTGGGGCGCGGTATCCTACGCGACGGCTGTCGTCGAAGGAAGCGAGCCAAATGACGCGGGTCCACGCGAAGGACATTCGGATCGTGCTGGTCGAGCCGAGCCACCCCGGCAACATCGGCGGCGCGGCACGCGCCATGAAGACAATGGGTGTCGCCGACTTGGGCATCGTCGACCCATTGCGGTTCCCGGATCCACAGGCGGTTTGGCGTGCGGCCGGAGCCGTCGATGTCGTCAACGGGGCGCGGGTGTTCGGCCACCTCGACGACGCCATCGCCGATTGTGGCTGGGTCGTCGGCACCAGCGCCCGGAGCCGACGCGTGCCATGGCCGGTCGCGACCGTCGGCGAGTTTGCCGAACGGCTGGTCCGGGAGGATCTCGGCGGCAAACCCGTCGCGATCCTGTTCGGGCGGGAGGACCGGGGCTTGACCAACGATGAGCTCGAGTGCTGCAACCTGCACGTGATGATTCCGGCCAATCCCGAGTACCCGTCGCTGAACCTTGCCATGGCCGTGCAGGTCGTCTGTTACGAGGTTCGCCGAGCGTTAACGCGGGATAACACCGCCGCCGCCACCGCCGACCCATCGCCAGCGGCCGGCGAGAACTCGCAGCCCGACCTTCCCACCGACTGGGACCGGTCGCCTGCAACCGCAGCAGACCTGGCGGCCCTATACCGCCACTTCGGCCAAGTTCTCTCGGCGATCGAGTTCCACGATCCGAAGAACCCACGTCTCACGATGACTCGCCTGCGCCGCATGTTCGCCCGAATCCACCCCGACCAGACCGAAGTGGCCATACTCCGTGGCGTCCTCACCCGCATCGAACGAATCCTCGCCCGAACCACCAACCCTCACGGCTAGCGAGGCTCCGCCTGCGACCGACGATGCGTGAATCCGCGCGATACCCATCGTAGGGGACGCCCTTGTGTTGCGCCAGGCGAAGCTTGGTGAAGGAGGAAGGCATGTAGAGCATTCATGACGGAAACCTTCTTGGGCGACCCCTTGGGGCGACCCCTTGGGGACACCCACCCTCGGCGACCCCTTGGGGACACCCACCCTCAATCGCCGCCGCAGCCTGGACCGAAGAGGGTTACACTGGACACTCGGGCGAGGACGTACGCTGCAAGAGTGTCCTCGGTGTTCCGCAGGGATCCCCAACAGGAGCCGGAAAATGCGTGCAAGGAAAATGTCTCTTGCCATTCTCATCATTGCGAGCGGTTGTTTTGCAGCGACGTCTGGCGCGCAGGATGTCGCCAACGACGGATCGTTGAGTGACGCTGCTGCAGCGTCCAAGGCCAGCTATGACGAGGGTGAGCGGGCGTTTCGCGATCGAAACCTCGCTGACGCCGTCACGCACTTCCGAACCGCCATCGAACACGACCCCAACAACACCCAAGCGCATCAGCGGTTCATCTTCGCGTTTCAGGATCTCGGCAGATCGGAAATCAGCGCCGAACTGGATGAAGCAGCGCGCGATGCCGCAATGAAAGCCGCCGCGGATGAGTCCTTCGAGAGTCTGCTTGCTCTCTACCAGGAGTGGTCACGGGAATCGTCCGTTGGCCAGCTCTACATGTATCGGGACTATGACAAGGTCAGACAGTACACGAACGAGGCGATCGCCATGGATCCGGGCCTCGCCGACGGCTACAGCACCTTGGCGCTGATGGCTGATGTAAGCGGCGACAACGACTTGGAGTTGCAGCTGTTGAAGAAGGCGGTGGAAACAGCGCCGGACAGTCCTGACAAAGCGTTCTACTACGCGATGAGACTGAACCAGGCCGACCCGGTGTTGGGGCGAACAAAGTCCCTTGAAGTTGCCGAGCGATTCCCCGCGAGCGAGCGAGGCGCACAGTCGCTGTACTGGCTTGCGTACCGCACCGAGGAGCGCGAGGAGAAGACTTCCCTGTTCGAGCGGCTGCGGGCGACCTATCCGCCCGAAGAGTTTAGCTGGTCCAGTTCCGGAATGAGCCTGCTGGCTGACCTGTATTCGGAGACGCAGCCGGCAAAGGCCCTCGCCCTAGCGGAGCAAATGGTAGCGGCGACAGCCGAAGAACCGGATGGCTGGGACGCGACGACTTGGAACGCCCGGCTGACATTTCAGCAAAACGTGATCAAGGGCGATCAACTGATTGCCGAGGGAGAGTTTCAGCAGGCCGTGGAGTTGCTGCAAGACACCACGATTCCACGATACACCAATGCCAATGTATTCCATGAAACCAGGGCCCGGGCGCTGGACCGCGCCGGTCAAACCGTCGAAGCCTATGAGTACCTGCTTCGGCTGGCGGCGACGGAACCAACGGACAGGGTGTGGACGGCACTAGGTTCTTATGCGGAGAAACTCGGAAAGGACGACAAGACGATAAGGGCCGAGATCAGAGATGTGCTGGCGGCGGACGCGGAGGAAATCAAGGACTACACCTTTGAGCGATACGACAACGGCGAGCAGGTGTCACTCTCGGATTTCAAGGGCAGGGTCGTGCTCCTGAACTTCTGGTACCCGTTCTGCGGGCCCTGTCGGGGCGAAAATCCTGAACTGCAAAAGGTTCTGGAGAAGTACGGCCCCGACGGATTCGAGATTCTTGCACTCAACGTACATCCGGAAGAAGACCAATTCGTCCTGCCCTACGCTACGGGCAATGGATTCGATTTCATCCAGTTGCGAAGCGATATGGATTTTGCTCTGGCGGAGTTCCAGGCCCGAGGTATGCCGACGAATTTCCTTCTGGATATCGAGGGGCGCAAAGCCCTCAAACTCCCACCGATCTCCGGACCGAAAGTCAGGACGCTGGAACTTCAGATTGAGTCGCTATTGCCGGAAAAGAGTACGGCTGGCGGGCCCGTTTCCGACGTTGTTGTACCGGATCCTGGGCAGGCGGCAGACAACGAACCCGCTCCTGCCGGCGCAACTGCATCTGTCAATCCCAGGGAGTTGCGGGCCGGGGCGCAAGCCCTCATGAGGATTGAGTTGGATCTCGTTCCCGGCACGCACGCGAACTCGGACTCGCCGACGGATTCCGCCTTGATTCCAACGACGTTTTTCCCCGATTCAGTTGACGGCGTACTGTGGGAACAAGTGATTTACCCACGACCCACCGAGGTAGTCGAGTGGTACTCCGTGGATCCACTGCCGGTCTTCGAGGATGGCGCCGTGATTCAGGCTCGGCTGACCGTCGACAAGGATGCCGCTCCCGGAGAGCTTGACGTATCGGGTCAATTGCGCCTTCAGGTCTGCGACGCTGACTATTGCTATCCGCCGGAACGTGTACAGGTCGCGGCGGCCATTACTGTTATTGACTAGCAAGTCCCTGGGCCGGAAACAGGCAAATCTGTCGTAGGGGCGACCCTTGTGGTCGCCCGCACGGGAACGTGCGTCTCACCGGCAAAGGGACGGGACAAGACCGTCCCCTACGGTCACGTTGTTCCCAGTGCGTCCGCGGATCCCCGCGCGGTGCTCGGTTCAGGGGGGCTTGCACCGCCTTGCGGCTGAATCCGGCTCGCTCCAAAATAGGGACCACAAGTCGACGGCCAAGGTCCATGCGCCTCACCACCAAGGGTCGATACGCGGTTACCGCGATGCTCGACGTCGCGCTACACGCGACTGACGGGCCGATTTCGCTTGCCGATATCGCGGATAGGCAGGGGCTCTCGCGGCCCTATCTCGAGCAGATCTTCGGGCGGCTGAAGCGCGCTGGGCTGGTGGAAAGCTCGCGCGGACCCGGCGGCGGCTATCGCTTGAGCTCCGATCCCGAAGACGTCAGCGTTGCCGACGTCATCACCGCGGTCGGGGAGGGGGTCGACGCGACGCGCTGTGGCGGTGCCGGCGACTGCCAGGACGGCGAGGTTTGCCTCACACACGAATTGTGGGCCGATCTGTCCCTGCAGATTCATCTCTTCCTGTCGCGCATCACGTTGGCGAGCCTCGTTTGCCGAGGCGATGTACTCTCGGTTGCAAGACGACAGGACATAGGCAACCTGATTGCCGCCCGGCATGTCTGAAGCCGCGGTCCCCGCCCCGGGCCGCGCGCGAGCCGTCTACCTCGACTACTCGGCCACGACGCCGGTCGATCCTCGCGTGGCTGAGAAAATGAACGGATGCCTGTTGATGGACGGCGAATTCGGCAACCCCGCATCGACGACCCATGCCTATGGCTGGGATGCCGCCGAGATGGTCGAGCAAGCCCGCGTCCACGTCGCCTCTCTTATCAACGCCGACCCGCGTGCCATCGTCTGGACCTCGGGGGCCACCGAATCCGACAACCTCGCGCTCAAGGGGGTTGCCGAGGCGGCGGGTGGCGGCCACCTGGTGACAACAAGCTACGAACACAAGGCCGTCCTCGACACCGCCAGGCACCTGGAAAGCGAAGGCGTGCGGGTAACCTACGTGGACCCCGGTTTGGACGGCGTCGTTGATCCGGTGCAGGTGGGACGTGCAATTCGGGACGACACCTTCCTGGTTTCGGTCATGCACGCCAACAACGAGGTGGGCACGATCAACGACATCGCCACGATCGGCCGCCTTTGCCGCGAGCGGGGCGTACCGTTTCACACCGATGCCGCGCAAAGTGCCGGCAAGGTGCCACTCGACGTCGAGCGCCATCGCCTGGACCTAGTGAGCATCTCGGCTCACAAGATCTATGGGCCGAAAGGCATCGGCGCCCTGTACGTCCGCCGCGAGCCCCCCGTCGCCATCGCCGAGCAGATCCACGGCGGAGGCCATGAACGTGGCATTCGGTCGGGAACGCTGGCCACCCACCAGATCGCCGGCATGGGCGAAGCGTGCAGGTTGGCGGCGCAGAGCGTACACGCCGAAAGCGGCCGGATCGCCGAACTGCGCAGCCGTCTGTGGTCCCACATCAAGCAGATCCCGGGGACGCGCTTGAACGGTTCGCCCACCGAGCGCTTGCCAGGTACGCTCAACGTCGCGTTCGACGGGGTGGACGGCGAGACACTTTTGATGGCGTTGGACGATGTCGCGGTGTCGTCGGGCTCGGCATGCACGTCCGCCACCGTGGAACCGTCCTACGTTCTGCGCGCGATGAACATCCCCGATGACCTGGCGGCGAGTTCGCTGCGTCTCACGGTGGGTCGTTTCACCACGCCATCCGATGTGGACTTCGCTGGGCGACGCCTCGCCGAAGTCGTTGGCACGCTACACCCCAGCGCATCCCCGTAGAGGTCCGGACGTAGCCAACTGCGCTTGGCGCGTATTCGACGGCCGTCGCGACAAGCCGGACCCAATGGACGACTGCCCCGTGCCGTAGCGCATTGAAATCGCGGGTGAACCCGCGCCGCGGGACTACCGCGTTCAAGGCACCATCGGGCGTATAATAGGGACTTCGAGCAACGCGCATCGCCCGGGTGCCGTGGCCAACGCGCGGAGCTGCACCGGAGACTAGGCAATGGAACAATCTGCCAGTGGCGGCGGTAGCGCGGTTGACGCCTCGCTGAATGAAGGCGACGCCGCCACGGAGACCCGTGACCAGCATGTGGAGAGGACGCTCTCCATTGTCAAACCCGACGCGGTCGCGAAAAACCTCATCGGCGAGATCTACTCCCGCTTCGAAAAAGGCGGGTTGGTCATCGTCGCGGCAAAAATGGTTCGACTGACGGCGGATGCTGCGGGCGGCTTCTACGCCGAGCATCGCGGCAAGCCGTTCTACGAGCCCTTGATCGACTACATGTGCGCCGGCCCCATCGTCGTGCAGGTTCTCGAAGGTCGAAACGCCATCATGGTCAACCGCCGGCTGATGGGGGCCACCGACCCGAAGCAGGCGGCACCGGGAACCATCCGCGCCGATTTCGCGCAATCCATCGACGCGAACGCCGTGCACGGGTCTGACTCTGCGGCCTCCGCCGAACGCGAGATCGCCTACTTCTTTTCACCCGAGGAAATCTGCGCGAGGACCGCGCTTCCGCAAAGCGCCTAGCGTTCTTGAAAGGCGCTGAGGTTCACACACAGGCTGTAAAATGGAAATGCGCTTCGAACTGCTCTTGAACGGCTCCGGTACTCCGGAGACGCGCTAGCAAACTCCGACGCATGGCCGAGGAAAAAGCCAATCTGCTCGGGATGCCGCGGGCCGCGCTTGGGTCGTTTTTCGCCAAGATTGGCGAGAAGCCGTACCGGGCTGACCAGGTGATGCGTTGGATCTACCGCGGCAAAGTAACCGACATCGATGCCATGACGAATATCTCGAGGTCGCTGCGCGGTCATCTCAAGGAAATCGCCGAGATCCGGGTGCCGGCATTCAGCGCCGGTACGCGATCCTCCGACGGGGTGGTGAAGTGGTTGGCGCACACCGAACACGGACAGGCCGTCGAGACCGTATTGATCCCGGACGCCGGCGCAGCGTACGACGGTGCCACTGAGGGCGGAGCACCGCACCGGCGCAACACGCTGTGCATTTCGTCGCAGGTTGGCTGCGCCTTGGATTGCAGTTTCTGCGCCACTGGCAAGCAGGGTTTCAACGGCAATCTCACCCGTGCCGAAATCGTCGGCCAGGTCTGGCAGGCCGGCCGCGAACTCGCCGACCGTGGCGATGAACGGGGTATCACCAACGTCGTTTTCATGGGCATGGGCGAGCCCTTGCTGAACTTCCAGCCCGTGCTCGATGCCGCCGACGTCCTCATGGACGACCTTGCCTTCGGCATCTCCAAACGGCGGGTAACCATCAGCACGGCGGGCGTAGTGCCCCGTATCCGTGACTTGGCGTCCCACACCGATGTTTCCCTCGCCGTATCTCTCCACGCACCGCGCGACGAACTTCGCAACGTCCTGGTGCCGCTCAACCGGAAGTACCCGATCGCGGAGGTGCTCGATGCGTGTCGGCACTACCTGCGCGGGCTGGGCGAACGGCGGAGTATCACCATGGAGTACACCCTGATCGACGGTGTCAACGACAGCGTAGTTGACGCCCGGGATTTGGCGCACCTGCTTACCGGACTGCGTACGAAGGTGAATCTGATCCCCTTCAACCCGTTCCCCGAGGATCGAAACGGCTACCGGCGCCCGAGCCCGGCCAGGATCGACAGGTTCCAGACCAGCCTGCTGAACGCCGGGGTCGCTACCATGCTGCGCACCACGCGAGGCGATGAGATCGGCGCGGCCTGTGGCCAGCTGACGGGAACCGTCCACGACCGGACGCAGCGCAGGACTCGATACCTGGCGCGGGAACGCGTGTCGCTAGAGACGCGATCAGTGCCATGAGCGATGCGGACGACGCGCAGGACGTGGAACAGCCAGCGGTTGGGGACGTGCCGGGGCAAGCAGCGATCGCGGAGGATGTCGCTCAGGGTTCGCCCACCGACGAATTCGGACCGGCGCTTCGCGCGGCGCGGGAGAAGGCCGGACTTTCGATTGCCAATGTGGCACACGCGCTCAAGGTCACGGAATTCACCGTCGATGCTCTGGAGGACGAGCGTTACGAGGATTTGCCGCCGAGGCCCTACATCCGCGGCTACATTCAGCGCTACGCCCGCCTAGTCGGTCTCGACGCCGGCACGGTGATGGTCGGTTTCGACACCGTTGAAGCGGAACCGCCGGTTGTGCCTGCGGTGGTACCGCGCTCGCGGTGGGTGTTGTTCAGCGACTTTGCCCGGGATAGCTGGGGCATGATTTACGGTGGCATCGTGTTGGTTTTCGTCATCCTGATCGGCGGTGCCCTGTGGTGGGCCTGGCCGGGCGGGAACTCGGCGCAGACCGAGCCCGTTGCCGAAGCCGCGCCGAATACCGCCGCGGCATTGGTATCCCCCGACGACGACAATCGCTCGATGCCGGATGTAGACGCCGCAGTGGTCTCGACGGTGCGAGCCGAACGCGATCAGGTATTCGACTCGACACCGGCGGTGCCGCGATCGGTCGAGCCGGTCGCGGTCGATCCCCCGGTACCGGAAGCCCCAGCCACCGAGTCGGTCGCGGTCGATCCCCCTGTACCGCAAGTCCGCACCCGGGAGGCGGTCGCGATCGAACCCCCCCACCCCGAAGGCGGCGCGGCCGAGCCGGGATTCGTCGGGGCCGACACAGACGGGACCACGAGCGAGGTCGATGGATTGGCCAGGCTCGACGTGATGGCGTTCGTCTTCGAGGGGGAATGCTGGGTGGAAGTCCGGGATCGGGATGGCGACCTCGTACACGGTGACCTTGGCCGCGACGGCGAGACCGTAACGGTGAGTGGGCACGCGCCATTCTCCGTGCTCGTCGGCAACACCGCCGTTGTCGATATCTCATTCAATGGCGGGCGGGTCGCCCTGGATTCGACCGCCCGGGGCGAGGTCGCCCGACTCGTGGTGGGGGATTGAATGGCCGGCAAGTATCAGCGGGTGCGGGGGATGCACGACATCCTACCCGGCGAAACGGCGCGGTGGCGCGAGGTCGAGGACATCGCGATCGACGTACTCGGTCGGTACGGCTTCCAGGAACTGCGACTTCCACTCGTGGAGGCGACGGACCTGTTCACCCGGGGCGTAGGCGAGGCCACCGATCTCGTCGAGAAGGAGATGTACACCTTTGACGATCGCAAGGGCAAGTCCCTGTCCCTGCGTCCGGAGGGGACCGCGGGTTGTGTCCGTGCCTGCATCGAGAACGGTCTTCTGCACAACCAGACCCCGAGACTGTGGTACCACGGTCCGATGTTCCGCTACGAACGTCCGCAGAAAGGCCGGACGCGGCAACACACCCAGATCGGCGGCGAGGTGTTCGGTGTGTCGTCCCCCGAGGTCGATGCCGAACTGCTGACCATGCTGTGCCGCATCTTTCGCGAACTCGGGGTGGTTGCCTCCGTGGCGCTGGAGCTGAACAGTCTCGGCTCTGGCGCATCCCGCGACCGCTATCGCGATGCGCTGGTGGCGTACCTGTCCCCGCACCGGGACGACCTGGACGGCGACAGCCAGCGTCGCCTCGGCACGAACCCGTTGCGGATACTCGACAGCAAGGTTTCCACGACGCGGGCCATCGTTGCGGATGCACCGGCACCCGTCGACTACCTGGATCCAGCGTCGCAGCAGCACTTCGATGGCCTGCGCCGGTTGCTCGACCAGGCCGGGGTTGGATACCGCGTGAACCCACATCTGGTGCGGGGCCTCGACTACTACACCGACACCGTCTTCGAATGGGTGACCGAAGCTCTCGGCGCCCAGGGCGCCGTCTGTTCGGGCGGTCGCTACGACGGCCTGGTCGAACGTCTTGGTCACCGTTCGGTGCCCGGTGCAGGCTTCGGCATGGGCCTCGAACGGGTCGTGCTCCTGCACGAGGCGTGCAACGAGCGCCGCTACAGCCGGGCGGATGTCTACGTGGCCGCGAGTCCGGAGCATGTCGCCCGGGCCGCCACGGTGGCGGAGAGACTCCGTGACGGTACGCCGCTGCGGGTGCTGCAGCACGCCGGCGTGGGCGGCCTCGCAAGCCAGGTCCGCCAGGCGGATCGCAGCGGCGCACGATGGGCGGTCATTGTGGGCGACGACGAAGTGGCCCAAAATTGCGTTTCGCTGAAGTGGCTGCGCGAGGGCCGGCAGACGGCCCGGGGCGAGCAGATGATGCTGAACGTGGCCGAGTTGATTAGCACATTGAAAGGCGCCGGGTGATGTCCGACTTCCTGACCGACGAAGAACAAGCCGAACGGCTGAAACGCTGGTGGGAGCAAAATGGAACCTCACTCATCATCGGCGTGGTATTGGCCGTAGCCGCCGTTGTGGGTTGGCGGTACTACCAGGGCTACGTGCAGGATCGAGCCGACGCGGCGTCGGATCTCTTTGCCTCCTATGTCGCCGCGCGCAACGAGGCGGCGTCGACCGAGGATCAGTTGGCGTTGATCGACACCGAATTCGAAGGGTCGGGCTATCACGTCTTCACGTTGCTGTACCGCGCCGACGACGAGATCGAAGCACAAGACTGGGAAGAGGCTTTGGCCTTGCTCGAACGGGCGGTACAACTCGCCGATGTCGACACGTTGAAGGACATCGCGCGCTACCGGGTGGCCAAGGTGCTCTATCAGCTCGACCGCCTGGACGATTGCGAGGCGCAACTGGCGGCAATCCGCAGTTCGGGCCTCGAGGCGCTCGTCGCAGTACTGTCCGGCGACGTATTCGTGGCCCGAGGTGACATCGAACGGGCCCGGATCGCCTACCAGTCCGGCATCGACGCGGCACGACGGGACCCGGCCAACCCCGTTCTTGGTGTCGAACTCATGGAACTCAAACTCGCCAGTCTTGTCGATGAATCCCAATGACCGCAGGGATTGGACCAATGAGAGACACTCAACCTGAAACGCACCGCGAGCGCGCCAAAGAGCGAGCCAAAGAGCGCGCCGAATCCCGGGCTATTTCCGCCTGGGTTGCGACCATCGTCGGCACGTTGCTGCTGACCCTCGGCGGTTGCGAGGTCTTTTCGTTTCTTCCGTTCATAGACGACCCGGCGGCCGTTGAGGAGGAAGGCGCGCCCCAACCACTCGAAGCATTCGACGCCCAGACCGTACTCCAGCGGCGTTGGCAGACGGGTGTCGGTCGAGGCCTGGGGCGGAAGTATCTGCGCATCAAGCCGACGATCCTGGCCGACCGCATCTACGCGGCGGATGGCTACGGATTGGTCGTGGCACATGATCGGTTCAGCGGCCGACGCATTTGGTCGACGTCCGTCGGTGACCCCGACAACCGTCCGTTTCTGAAGATCTGGGATCGGCGCGACCCGTCGTTCCTCACCGGGGGAGTCGGTGCCGGTGAGGGCCGGATACTCGTCGGAACCACCCGGGGCGAGGTCATCGCCTTGGATGCCGGCGACGGATCCGAAGTGTGGCGTACCCAACTTACCAGCGAGATCCTCTCCCCGCCGGCGGCGGACGATGGCGTGGTGATGGCCCAGACGAACGATGGTCGCCTCGTCGCCCTGGAGGGCGCGGACGGTGCCACGCGTTGGTCCTATGACAACCAGGTGCCGCTTCTGACCCTTCGCGGTACCGCGACGCCGGTCATCACCGGCGGCTACGTGTTCGCCGGCTTCGGCGACGGTCGGGTGGCGGCGCTTAGCACCGAGTCCGGCGCGCCCATATGGCAACACCGCCTGATGCTGCCCCAGGGGCGTACCGAATTGGAGCGATTGGTGGACGTCGACGGCACGCCCTTGGTCGTGCCGGAGCGTGGCGCCCTCTTCGCCATCAGCTACCAGGGACGACTCAAGGCGTTTTCTCCCCCGGACGGCCGGCTGCTCTGGGAAATGCCGGCGTCCTCCCACCTGGACCTTGCCCAGGGCTATGGGCAGCTGTACTTCGTGACGGACGACGACATCGTGACCGCGGTTCAGCAGGGCACCGCGGACGTGGTTTGGCGCCAGGAGGGTTTGAAGAACCGCAAGTTGACGAGTCCGTTGGCGTTTAGCAACTACGTTCTGGTGGGCGACGCGGAGGGCTACCTGCACGTCTTGGCGCAGAGCGACGGACGGTTCGTCGGGCGTCAGCGGTTGAGCGCGGGTCTCCGTTCACCGATGATCGAGAGCGACGGCATCGTGTACGTACTCGCCAACGACGGCAAGCTCTCGGCATTCGAGATCAGGCTCAGGGGGTGAACGCGACCGCTTAGCGGTCGCCCGAGAAATCGCTGCGCGATTTCTCCCCGGTGGGAAGCGTGCTGACGCCGCAGAGCAACGCAACGCCGTTTCGATCCATGGCAGATCACCAATCGACAAGGGGCGCACTCGCGGGTGTGGGCATGTCGGAAACGCAAACTTCTGTCTCAAAAGCGCCTGCCCACGGTATCGTTGCCTTGGTCGGTCGGCCGAACGTCGGTAAGTCGACTATTTTCAACCGCCTTTGCGGCACCCGCGATGCGTTGGTCGCGGACCTTCCGGGACTGACCCGGGACCGCCGCTACGGACGCGCTCGCCTGGCGGACCGCACCGTGACACTGGTCGATACCGGGGGACTGACGCACGAGACCGGTAACGTCTACGAACAGATGTCGAGCCAGGCGATGCTGGCGATCGGCGAGGCCGATGTCGCCGTGTTCGTCACCGATGCGCGGGAAGGCCTCGCAGCCGGCGACTGGGACATCGCGCGTGATCTGCGCAAGCGTGGCAAAGTCGTCGTCGTCGCCGTCAACAAGATGGACGGTGCACCGGGATTGGTGGCCCACGAATTCGCGGCGTTGGGTTTCGGCGATTGCTGCCCGGTGTCGGCGACGCATGGGCGCGGCCTGGCGGAGTTGGCGCAGGCGGTTGCGGCAGGCTTGCCGGAAGGATGTGCCGCCGTCGAGTCCGATTTGCCAGGAATACGCGTGGCAGTCGTGGGACGTCCCAATGTCGGCAAGTCGACACTCATCAATCGTCTCCTCGGCGAAGAGCGCCAAGTCGTCGATGGCACGCCCGGGACGACGCGCGATGCGATCGACATCCCGTTCGGGGACTACCTGTTGATCGATACCGCGGGCGTGCGCCGCAGGGGCCGGGTGGAAGCGGGTCCGCGGATGCAGCGTACCGTGGAGAAGTTCTCGATCGTGAAGACACTCGCGGCACTGGAACGCGCCCAGGTGGCGGTGGTCGTTGTGGATGCCGCGGAAGGCGTCGTCGAGCAGGACCTGCACGTATTGGACTATGCGATCGATGCCGGCGCGGGCATCGTGCTTGCCGTCAACAAGTGGGATGGCTTGGACAAGGACCAGAGACGCGGCGCTCGCGCTTCCGTCGAACGGCGGTTGGCGTTCGCGCCCTGGATCCAGGTCCGATACCTGTCCGCCCTCCACGGGCGTGGCGTCAAGTCCCTGATCGGGATCGTTTCGAACGTCTACCGGGCGGGCGACTTCGACGTGCAGACTGCGGAACTCAACCGAATCCTCGCCGACGCCACGGCGGACCATCCGCCACCGCTGGTGCAGGGTCGAGCCATCAAACTCAGGTACGCCCACAAAGGCGGCGACCACCCGCCCACGGTGGTGGTGCACGGCAATCGCACCGAAGCGCTGCCGGACAGCTACCGGCGCTATCTCGTCAACCGGTACCGGGACGAACTCGACCTCGTGGGTGTTCCCGTTCGCCTGGAGACCCGAACAACCCGGAACCCCTACGCCGGACGTCGCAACGAGCTAACGCGGCGTCAGATCAAGCGCCGCCGACGGGTGATTCGACACAGTTCGTCGTAGGGGCGACCCTCATAAGCGCTAACTTGTTTCATTCCACCCTTCCGAAGTACTGTTCGATTTGCGGCACCCTCTTCCGCGGCGGCTCCGAGAGGTCCCGAGAGATCTCGCCCCATGCGCCGATCATGTCGTCGAGGCCGAGGTGCGGCTCGATGGCGCGGGCGACCTGGTTGGCGGCGAACCGGAACTCGCGCCAGCGGCTAGGCGTGCGGTAGACCCGGGGACGGGACATGCCCGTCCCCGACGGCCGTTGTTCCCTGCGCGTCCGCGCCCCGGGGGGTCGTTACTTTCAACATCCGCCGCAGGTCTCTCGGTTCCCTTCGGCGTCTGTTCCATGAACGGCCGCGTCCGAAGGACGCGCCTTCGCCATTCCGCTGTGCGCTCTGACGCGCCGCTTGCGGCGCGCCGACTCCGCCTCCGGCCCAGCCACACCGACCTGTCCATGAAACAAACGCCACGGTCGCGGGGCTCCCTTTGGCTTCTGTTCCATGGAAGGCGACGCCTCGCTAGCGACGATAGCGGGCGTACGTGGCGTCTATTGCGGACTGATCGCCGTTTCCCCGGCGAGTCTACCGAACACCTGCATCAACACGACGGGGTCGACGCGGTCGCCTTGCATGCTGATCGTCCAATGCAGGTGGGGACCAGTGACCCGACCGGTGGCGCCAACCGTGCCGATGATGTCGCCACGGTCGACGTCCTCCCCGTCCTCGACATCGATGCGGTCCAGGTGTCCGTACATGGTGATCAGGCCGCCGCCGTGGTCGAGTAGCACGACGTTGCCGGAGAAGAAGAAGTCGCCGGTGAGCGCGACGGTGGCCGGCGCGGGTGCCGCGACGGGCGTGCCGGTGTTGGCGGCGATGTCCAGGCCCGAGTGCGGCGATCGGGGTTGATCGTTGAGGAACCGACGCCGCCCGAAGGGGCTGGAATAGATGCCTTGGACCGGTTGTTCGAACGGCAACAGGTCAGCCCGAACCGGCGTGCGGCGGGCGTAGGCGGCCCGTTGCAGCTTCGACTCCCGTTCGATCCGTTCGAGGTCTTCCGGCAACGGATTGACCTTGCGCCGGTCGGGGATGGTCAGCCGTTGCTCCGGGTACTGCTTGGCGACGACCTCGAAGTCGATGGTCTTGTCGCCATCCGCTGTGCGCACGACCACGTGGTGCCGTCCGGGTGCCGCGTCGAGCCCCACGCCCACGATCACGTGGTCCGCGACGATCAAGGCCGGTTCGTCGCCGTAGAGCACGTCGACAGCGCCCGTGGGCAGAGGCAACGCCGCCACGCCGCCGGTGTCCACGGTGACCGTGGCGGCAATAACTAGGAAAAGCGGAGTCATGCTCTTTCT
>JAGWBM010000065.1:0-5890 GCA_021295895.1 Pseudomonadales bacterium | reverse complement strand
CTCCCGACTCATATCCACGCCAGTACCGTTGCGTTGCCTGCGGTACCTGAGTACATTGCCTGCGTCATGGGCAGGCAATATACCATCCGTTCCGTTCCCGACGCGATCGACCGCGTCGTACGTCATCGCGCCGGACGCGAGGGCAAGAGCATGAACGCCGTCGTTGTCGAAGCGCTCGCCCGCGGCTTGGAACTCGAGGGCGGTCCCGCCGAGCACACCGATCTCGATCATCTGATCGGAACCTGGCAGGAAGACCCGGGTTTCGATCTCGCCGTCGCCGACTTCGAGCGCGTCGACGACGACGCGTGGAAGTGAACGTCGCGCTCGACACCCATGCTTACAGCGACTTCATGCGCGGTGACAGCGGTCGAGTCCGGGTCGTCCGCGCCGCACATTCCATCACCTTGCCCCTGATCGTGCTGGGCGAACTGCGCGCCGGGTTCGCCGCTGGCAATCGGGAGTCGGCCAACGCCGCCAACCTGCAGCGTTTCTTGGCGAGCCCAAGGGTGTCGGTCCTGCTGCCGGACGAGCAGACCCCGCATCACTACGCGCAACTCCACCTTCAACTCCGGGACGCGGGTGCCGCCATACCGACCAACGATCTCTGGATCGCTGCCCTGGCCGTCCAGCACGACCTGATCCTATGCACCTCGGATCGCCATTTCCGGCACCTGCCGCAGATCGTGACGTGTTGACCGCGAACCGGAGTGACATTCCATGATCGCGGGTTCGTGTCGCTCGCTCATCGGACTCCTCCCGGTCAGGCGGGCTTCTCGCGTCGCGAAGCGGTCGTGTCTTCGGTGTTCGTTTGGTCTCGTCGCCGCGTTGTCTTGTCCACCGTGGCGTCGATGGTGCCATCCGCCAAATGGGCGACGACCTTGTCGCCGCCTTGGACTTCGGCCGCGGAGGCAAGCGGCTTGCCCCACGGGCTGCCATCGGGCCTCGCGACGATTGCGAATCCCCGGGCAAGGGTCGCCAACGGGCTGACCGCGTTCAAAGCGCGGGCGAGCGTTGTCAGCCGCGCTTCGGCCTGCTCCGCCGATTTGGCCGTGGTTGTCCGTAGCCGGGAGGCGGCGCGTACAACCCGTTCGCTCGCCGGCGCCAGGCGCGCCGCAGGGTTGCACCGGGCGAGCAATTGGACGCGGTGGTCTAGATCGGTGTGGTACCGGGTGATCGTGGCGGACATTGCCCCGAGCAGTCGTTCGCCGAGTTCATCCGTGCGCAACGTGCGCTGCTCCACGGTGCGTCCGGGATGTACCAGGCGCTGTCTCGTCGCCGTGAGAAGCCGTTGGTCGAGATTGAGCAGCGCCCTCATTCGTCCGACGAGCGCATCGTCGAAACGGCGCAGTCGGTTCATGACGTCGCGACAGTCCGGCGTGACCATCTCCGCCGCCGCGGATGGTGTTGGCGCACGCCGGTCGGCGACGAAGTCCGCGATGGTCACGTCGGTTTCGTGGCCGACGGCGGAGACCACCGGAATCTCGGCTGCCGCGATCCGCCGTGCCACCGACTCCAGATTGAACGCCGCGAGATCCTCGAGTGAACCCCCGCCGCGGGTCAGCACGATGACGTCGGGTGGGTGGCGCATGAACTCGGCGCGGTCGAACGCCCCGATGATCTGGCCTTCCGCTTCGAAACCCTGTACGGCGACGTCGAAGCAGGTGACGCGTATGCAGGGAAAGCGGCGTTGGATCACGGCGAGCACGTCCTTTTGCGCCGCGCCGGATCGTGAACTGATGACACCGACGTGGCGTGGGTAGCTTGGCAGCACCCGCTTTCGGGATTCGTCGAAGAGCCCTTCCGCGGCGAGGCGCGCCTTCAGCTTCTCCAAGGCGGCGCGGAGTGCGCCTTCGCCGGCGGGTTCGATGTGATCGACGATGGCTTGGAAGCGGCCCCGCCCCTCGTAGATCGACAGTCGCCCCCGGAGTACCACCGAGATGCCGTTGCCCGGACGGGAGCGCACGAAGCGGTTGGCGCTCGAGAACATCACGCACCGCAATTGGGCACGGTCGTCCTGCAGGGTGAAGTACCAATGGCCGGACGCGTAGGGGCGGAAATCCGATACTTCGCCCTCGATCCAGACCCGCCGAAAGCGCTCCTCGACCAGGAATCGCGCCTCGGCGTTGACTTCGCTGACCGTGCGAACGCGGTCGGCATGTTGGGGTCGGGGTTGAGACTGCGCCATCGGAGCGGTCTAACAGCGGACCCCCGCCTTGACGGGACGCATTCGCCGGGCTCGCCGGGCTGCGTGGGTCAGAGTGGATCGCCGATGGGCAATTCCGTGGAACACGGAGTCCGGCGCGTTGGTGGCAAAGGCAATCACCGCGTGCCAAGGCCACCGTATGTGAGATCCCGCAATTCCGGCCACGAAAGACGCGCAAGTGGATCGGCGGCCATCGGGTCGCCAACCCGTCGATCGGGCAGTCGGTACGGACGCCTCGGTACAGCGGATGTCAAAACGCGACGTAACCTGTCCTCCACCAAGTCCCTTAAGGGTCGTCCCGTTTCCTTGGCGCGACGTCTGGCGAGCGCAAGCAATTCGTCGTGGATCGACGGTGGTCTTCATGCTTTCCACCCTACCCGCGTTTGTCGATACGGTGAAGGAGTATTGCGGTTTTTCGAGACGAATACGGATCGGCCGAGAACCACTCCGGCACGGCGTTTCCCGGTTTACACCCCCCAACCCCCCGCGTATGATCCGGCCCCACGTTTGGCCGAGGTGCTCCAATGCTGAGGATTGTCCACGAAGCTCTGACATTCGATGACGTCCTCCTTGTGCCTGCCTACTCCCAGACCCTCCCCTCCGAAGTCGATCTCGCGACCCGCTTGACGAGCGGAATCGGCCTGAATATCCCGCTGGTCTCCGCCGCCATGGACACCGTGACGGAGTCCGGACTCGCCATCGCCTTGGCCCAGGAAGGCGGTATCGGCATCGTGCACAAGAACCTGTCCATGGAAGTCCAGGCCCGGGAAGTTCGGGCGGTCAAGAAATTCGAGACCGGGGTGATTCGCGACCCCATTACCATCCGCCCGGAGGCCACGGTGAGCGAACTCGTGGCACTCACCCTCGAGCACAAGATCTCCGGCGTACCCGTGGTGCGGGGCTCGGACCTGCTCGGGATCGTCACCAGCCGGGACATCCGGTTCGAAACCCGCATGGACGCCAGGGTGGCGGACGTCATGACACCCAGGGACCGTCTTGTGACCGCGCCGGAGGACGCGCCGGTGGAAGCCGTCACCGAGCTTCTGCACAACCACCGCATCGAGAAAGTACTGCTGGTCAATGAGGAGTTCGAGTTGAAGGGCATGGTGACCGTCAAGGACATCGCCAAGGCCCAGGCCTTTCCCAATGCCTGCAAGGACGAGCGCGGCCAGCTAAGAACGGGCGCTTCCGTGGGCACCGGTGCGGACACCGATGACCGGGTCGCGGCGTTGGTGGAGGCCGGCGTCGACATCATCGTGGTCGACACGGCCCACGGCCACTCGCAGCGCGTTCTCGACCGCATCAGCTGGATCAAGCAGAAGTATCCGACGGTACCGGTGATGGGCGGCAACGTGGCCACCGCCGACGGGGCTCGGGCCTTGATGGATGCCGGCGTCGACGCGGTCAAGGTGGGCATCGGACCCGGTAGCATCTGCACGACGCGGGTGGTGACCGGCGTCGGCGTGCCACAGGTCACGGCGATTTCCGAGGCCGCGAACGAGGCGGCCGAGGAGGACATCCCGGTTATTGCCGACGGCGGCGTGCGCTTCTCCGGCGACATCGCCAAGGCGATCAGTGCCGGCGCTTCCGCAGTCATGGTGGGATCGCTGTTCGCCGGTACGGAGGAAGCACCGGGCGAAACCGAGCTATACCAGGGCCGCACGTACAAGTCCTACCGGGGCATGGGTTCCGTGGGTGCCATGTCGGAACACTACGGATCCAGCGACCGCTACTTCCAGGAGCCGTTGAGCGACGGCGGCAAGTTCATCCCGGAAGGTATCGAGGGACGCGTTCCGTATCGCGGCCCCGTGGCGCCGATCATCCACCAGTTGATGGGCGGTATGCGCGCCGCGATGGGCTATACCGGCTGCACCGACATCGGCGAGATGCGCACCCGGCCGACGTTCGCCAAGGTGTCGTCGGCGGGCATCGCCGAGAACCATCCCCATGACGTGGCGATGACCAAGGAACCGCCGAACTATCCCGTCGCGTAGGCCGCAGATGCACCCGGAGGGCTTCGGCGACCGCGTTCTCGTCGTCGACTTCGGCTCGCAAACCACGCAACTCATCGCGCGTCGCGTACGCGAACACGGGGTGTACTGCGAGATCCACCCCTTCGACCTCGACGATCAAACGGTCCGGGAACTTGCTCCCAAGGGAGTCATCCTCTCCGGGGGGCCGGAAACGGTCACCGAACAACTGACGCCGCGCATCCCGCAGGCCGTGTTCGACGCGCAGATCCCGATCCTCGGCATCTGCTACGGAATGCAGGCGATGGCAGCTCAACTGGGCGGGCAGGTGGCGGGGTCCGAACGCCGCGAATTCGGCCATGCCACGGCCCGGATCGTGGGCGAAGCGCCGCTGTTTCGAGGCCTGGGCGACGTGCTCGACGTCTGGATGAGCCACGGCGACAAGGTGACCGAGTTGCCTCGGGGTTTCGAGTGCGCCGCCGAGAGTGGCAACGCACCCATCGCGGCGATGGCAGACGTCGGTCGCGGTCTCTACGGGGTGCAGTTCCATCCCGAGGTGACCCACACGCAGAAGGGCGGGGAGATCATCCGTCGTTTCGTGCACGACGTCGCCGGATGCGCCGGCGAGTGGACGGCCGAGAGCATCATCGAGCACGCCGTGGCCAGGGCCCGGGCCGAGATCGGCGACGGCAAGGTCATCCTGGGGTTGTCGGGCGGTGTCGACTCCAGCGTCGTCGCCGCGCTCTTGTCCCGCGCCATCGGCGATCAACTCACCTGCGTGTTCGTCGACAACGGCCTGCTGCGCAAGAACGAGACCGCAGAGGTGGAGGCGGCGTTCTCGTCGGCCGGATCGCAACGTTCCAACGTGCTGCCCATCAATCTCGTGACGGTGGACGCCCGCGACGAGTTTCTCGATGCCCTCGAAGGCGTCGACGACCCGGAGGACAAGCGCAAGATCATCGGCCGTACCTTCATCGACGTGTTCGAACGCGAGGCGGCGAGGATTCCCGGTGTCGGCTGGCTCGCCCAAGGAACGATCTATCCCGACGTGATCGAGTCCGCCGCCTCGAAACACGGCAAGGCGCACGTCATCAAATCCCACCACAACGTCGGCGGCCTGCCCGAGCGCATGGGCCTCAAGCTCGTGGAACCGCTGCGCGATCTGTTCAAGGACGAGGTGCGTGCCGTCGGTGTCGCGCTCGGACTACCGGACCGACTGGTCTACCGACACCCGTTTCCCGGCCCGGGTCTCGGCGTGCGTGTGCTGGGCGAGGTCAAACGCGCCTACCTGGACGTGCTGCGGGAAGCCGACGCCATCTACACCGAAGAACTGCGCCGTGCCGGCTACTACGACAAGGTGGCGCAGGCGTTTGCCGTCTACCTACCGGTCAAATCGGTGGGTGTGGTGGGAGACACACGCCGCCACGAGCACGTCATCGCGCTACGCGCGGTCGTCACCAGCGACTTCATGACCGCGAACTGGGCCGAACTCCCCCACGATCTGATCGCCCGTGTCAGTAACCGCATCGTGAATGAACTCGCCGGGGTCTCCCGAGTCGTCTATGACGTAACCAACAAGCCGCCGGGCACGATCGAGTGGGAGTGAGGCGGGAACCTACGCGCGACCCTAACTGGTGTTCGAGCAAGAGATGCTCTCCGACCCATAACCCCTTGTAGGGTCGGTCGGGGGTCACGGCCTCGAACTCCGCCGTGCCGA
>JAGWBM010000064.1:45882-46989 GCA_021295895.1 Pseudomonadales bacterium | reverse complement strand
CGTGGGTTCGATTTCGGAGTCGCGGACCTCGCAGGTCGGCGAAACGGTCGTTCGCGCCACCAACCCCTTCGCGAGGAGCGCCGCCAAGGGTTGGCGCGTGATGCCGAGTGAGCCCAGTTCGGCATCGGCCGTTGCGCCGAGTTGGCGCAGACGGTCGAACGTGGCGCGTTGGGTTGGTGCTCGGGCGAGGAGCGCATCGGCATCCGACGTGTCCGGGGCGAGTCGCCAGACAACCTCGTCGACCGGCACGGCCTCGGTACCCTGCCTGGCCTTGACCGGCAACAGCGTCTTCACGACATCCCCGATGGGGTGGTGGTAGTAGCCCGCGAGCCATCGTGCGAGATCCACGAGGTCCGGCGGCAGCAGCGGTTCGTCGTCGATGACCCGCTCGATCGTCTTCAGTTCGTGTGGGGACGAGTCTTGGACACCGAGAACCATGCCCACGACATGGCTACGCCCGAAGGGGGCCCGGACCCGAACGCCGGGGGACGGAACCACCGCGTCGCTCCCGAGCGCGTAGTCGAACGTGCGCCGTAGCGGACGCGGCAATGCGACTTCGATGACCACGGGCGGGTTGGGCACGGCTGGGATGGCCATTGGGCTCGAATCCTCGTTGGTGCGAGTGTAGTCCGCGCAAACCGTTGCGTTTTTTTGATCACCATGGTTAAAGTTGCACATCAGCCTTTCGCTGGCAGGGAGACGACCATGTCGACCATCAAGCTGGCACGCCGCGAACGGGAAGCGATGGAAGTCCTCTACCGGCACGCCCCGTGCACCGTCGCCGAAGTGCAGGACCATCTCGGTGGGTCGTATTCGGCCGCCCGCGCGGTGCTTTCGCGGCTGGCCCGGCGCGGGTTGGCCAATCATCGGTACGAAGGCCCGCGCTACGTCTACGAACCCGTGCAGGACGTTTCCACCGCCGGGGAATCCGCGTTGAGGGATCTGGTCGCCACCTTCTTCGGTGGCAGCAATACCGCGGTCATGACGACGCTGCTTGGTATGTGCAAGGACACTGTCGACGATGCCGAACTGAATCGCCTCGAGGAACTGGTCGCCGCGGCACGGCGTTCCCGGCGCAACGATGCTTGAGGCGGTTGCGGCGTTCCT
>JAGWBM010000064.1:38822-45782 GCA_021295895.1 Pseudomonadales bacterium | reverse complement strand
TTCGCTTGCCTGCCCACGTGGAACATCGCGGTGCCCGCAGGGTTGATTCCCGGTGACTGGGCACCGATGGGACTCGCGCGGCCGCCCGCGGAGGCTCAAGGGGAACCTACCGTTCTTGCGATCCCTCAGGGATCAGGTCGGGAAATCCCGGTTTGGGGTTGGCTGTCGACCGTTTACATCGCGACTGTCGTGGTTCTCGGAACGGGATCGGTCTGTCGCCAGCTCCGCGTCGGCCGCCGCATACGTCGCCTCTCGGCATGGCGGGGCCACGGACCGGATGGCGTTGGGGTTCTGGTGGACACCTGTGCAACTCCGTGGACCTGGGGCCTGCGCCGTCCCGTGATCGTTCTCCCTCAGGGTTTCGACAGTTGGTCGATTGAACGCCAGCAGGCGGCGATTGCCCACGAGATGGGCCACATTCGGCGCCGGGACTGGCTGATCGACCAAATCGCCGAATGGCTCTGCAACATCTTCTGGTTCCAGCCTTTGATCTGGATCACCTGGCGCCGTCAACGCGTATTTGCCGAGCGCGCCTGCGACGACGTGGTCTTGGCTGGCGGCGGCGACGCTTGCGACTACGCCGAAACCCTGCTGGCGGTGGCTCGGGAGAACGGAACGCCGAAGCGGTCGGACAGATTGCCGATGGCCATGGCAGGCGACCACGGCACGTTGGCGGTTCGGGTCGAGGCCGTTCTCCAACTCGATGCCCGGCGACGACCGTTGACCTCGAGCAAGCGGTGGTCGTTCGCCGTGCTGGGACTGACCATCGCCTTCCCACTCGGCACGGTGGCCGTCACTACGACACAAGACCGGGACCTCTTCGAACCCACCGAAGCCCAGGCGGTTTTCCTAGACCGGCCCGGACTCGGCTGGCACGCGAGCCTCGACTCCAGCGAGCTCGTCGTCACCGGCTGCTGTACCTGCCATGCCCCGCAACCGGTCGCGGTTGGGGTGCAGGGGACGTTGCCTACGCCAGCTTGGGCTCTGGCGGAACCCGAGCGGGACGAGACGCCGGTTGTTGGCTTGGGAAACGACCAACGACCTGCCACATCGACTAGAGGTCCAGCATGCTGATCCGCGACTCGGCGTCCACGAGCGCGCCGGGCATCAATCCGCTCCAAGTTGCCTTGGCGACAGCCGCTTCCGAGTTGCGTATTGCTCGTCGAACGGTCAGGACCTGGGTGTTCGCGGTACTCGCCATTGGCGTGGGATTGGCCATCTACCACGGCTGGTCATTCCAGCATTCGCAGATGGGTCTGGTTGCGCCCCCGCGGTTCGCACTGCCCGGTTTCGGCATCCTCGTTCTGTGGATCCTGGTTGCCGGCATCGTCTTCATGGCGTTCGATATTCCGGGCCGCGATGCCCGCGAACGTGTGGCGGAGGCGTTGGACAGTCGCCCGCCGTCGAACATCGCCCTTCTGGGAGGCAGGTTGGTGGCTGTTGCGCTGGCGGCATGGCTACCGCTGGTAGTGCTGGCAGTGGTTCTCCAGGTCGGTGGACTCGTGATTGAACATTTGGATGCCCGATTTGGAGTTCCACCCGAACCCGTCTCGCTGGCGACTTTCATGTTCGTCGACGCGCCTGCGGCCCTGTTGTTCTGGGGTGCCTTGGTCGTGCTCCTGGCCGCGGTCCTGCGTAATCGACTCGTCGTTGCCCTTCTCGCGTTGGGTCTGCTTGCCGTCCATGTGTGGGCGGTGTTGATGACGCCACTGTATCTGCTACCGATCGTGTCGGGCATCGCCAACCTGGGTTTGCCGGGATCGGAGATCCTGCCGCGCACGGTATCGGTTGCCGACGTGGTTCATCGGCTGTCGGTGCTGGTTCTCGCGGCGGGTTGTCTTGCCACGGCTGCGGCGACGCTTCCCCGTCGCGATGGGGCTTCCCGGGCGCCTGGCCTCGGTGCGGGCGTGGCGTTGCTGATCCTCGGTGCCGCCGGAATCGGCGGTTTGGCCTGGTACGTCGAGGCCGAACGGGCGGAGCGCGTCGCTTGGGCCAACGCTCACGAGACCGCCCTCGATGCGCCGCGTGCCGACGTCGAACGGCTCTCGGGGACCATCGACGTGAACCCCGGCGGGGAACTCGAAATCGACGTGGTTCTCGATCTGCGCACACCGGAGTCCGCGTTTGACGAACTTCAGTTCAGTTTGAACCCGGCCATGGCGGTGCACGCCGTGCGCTTGGACGGTACCGACGTGACGTTCCACCATGACCTCGGAATCTTGGCCGTGACACCGCCCGCGGACTTGGCACCCGGCGTGTCGGCACGGCTTTCCATCCGGGCCTCCGGAATCCCCGATCCGCGCTTTGGCTATCTCGACAGTTCGGTCTGGGCAATGGACGAGACGCTCATGGAGATGCCGATCGTGCTGCAGGGTGACGTGGCGTCGATCTACGAACCGAATTTCGTCGCGCTGACGCCCGCGGTCGCCTGGCTGCCAATGCCCGGCGCAAACTTCGCAATCGATGATCCCAGCCGTCGCCCGCCCGACTTTCACGACGTGGATCTCCTGGTGCGGATTCCCGATGGATGGCATGCCGCAGGTCCCGGGCGCGTGCAGGCGGATGACGGCGTCCGATTCCGACCCGGTGTGCCGTTGGCGCAGTTCCCGCTGATCGCCGCGCCTTTCGAGCGGCTCGCGCTCACCATGGGTGATATCGAATACGAGCTACTCATCCATCCGGATCATCTGGCCGGCGTGGGGTATTTCTCTGAAGCAGAACGGCAGGAGCCGACCCTTCAATATCTCGAGAGGGGGCTTCAGTTGCGGTTGGGACTAGCGTTGTCATACCCGCATGCCGTATTCAGCGTCGTGGAGGTCCCTGGTCAGCTTCGCCGCTACGGCGGGGGTCGAATCATGGACACGATCCAAGCGCTTCCGGGCGTACAGATGCTACCCGAGCACGGCTTCCCGACCCGTCGTTTCGCTGCCGAACCCCCGTTCGAGGGAATGCCCGACGAGATGTGGCTCCAACAGCAGCTATTCTCGGCCGAAGGGGGGCCGCACGGGGTACCCGCGGCTGCGGGGCGGTCACGGAACATGGGGCCGTACCTCACGAGTGCGTCCGGCGACGGCGCTATCGCCACCAACTATCTCTTCGAGTCCTTGACCGCCTCGCTCGGATATGGACGTCGTACGGTCGCACCCGCGCATTGGCTCCAGATTGGTCTCGCACCGGGCCTGTCGCCGCCGGTCAAGGTGCTGAACCGACTCATGGGGACGGCGACCTTCAGCTTCGGGTGGTACCAGTTTTTCGGGATGAGCCTCGAAGACAGGAGCGCCGAGTTCTCGTTCACCGGCATCGATGCGACGGCGACCACCGAAGGCGTCGACATCCTGATCCACAAGGGCAACCTCATCGCGCTCGCGGTCCAGGGCTTGATGCAACGAACGAAGACCGCCGACTTCCTGGCCCTGATGCGGGAGCGGCACGGCGGCGGCACGTTCACCGTCGACGAGTTCATCGCCGCCATGTCCGAGACCGATCCAGCCATCGCGCCCTACATCGGTCACTTCATGCGTGAAGACACCTTGCCGGGGTTCCAAGTCTCCGATGTCCGCGCATTTCGGGTGCCGGACGACGACGGCAAGCCGCGCTACCAGGTCGCCGTCCATGTTCGAAACAACGAGTCTGCGCCCGGAGTTGCCGGTTTGATGGTGCGGGAGACTCGACCGGACGGCTTGGGCGCAATCTACCACCAGGCGCCATTCGTCCAGATGCCGGGCAACACCTCTCGCGAGTTCGGCGTGTTCACCAGTGCGCCGCCTGCCGACGTGCGCCTGGAGACGTACCTGTCGCAAAACGCCCGGGTCATGCGACTGGCGATACCGAGGGTTGACCCCGAGAGAATCGTTCCCGAGGAACCTTTTTTCGGATTCCGGCCCAGCACTTGGTTGCCGCCGCCTCTCGGCATCGTTGTGGACGACCTGGACTCGGGATATGCCTACGTCTCGCCGCCTGAGAGAGGATTTCGTCTGGGGCTTGTCGAGGAGGACGACGATGCTGAAATGCCCGAGTACAACTACGCGGTCCCCGCCCCGGGGTGGCATCGGCAGGGCGATCCACTGACGTTGAGTTGGGGCAAGTACCGCCGGACGCTCACCCGCATCGTCGCGGGCACGGGGGAGGGCAGTGCCACTTTCACCGCGGAACTGCCGTCCGAAGGTGCCTGGCGGCTCTACTACCACCTGCCGGGCGCGTCGGCGAGCGCGGGACACCACTGGCGTGTGGGCGGCTGGAATCCCGGCGACGACTTCGGGACCTACAACCTCGAGATCGTGGCCGGCGACCTGCGCATTCCCGTCGCGTACGATGCCCGGATGGGAGTGCCCGGCTGGAACGATATCGGCACCTTCGAGTTGCCCACGGGTCCGGTGAGCGTCACGGTGTCGGACGCCACCGACGGCCAGGTCATCGTGGCGGACGCGGTTCGATGGCAGATCGTGAACGACCCCGACCGGTGACGCAGATACGCGCGATTGCCGCGGCCGAGTTCCGCTGGTGCGAACGTGGGTGTTCGCCTTCATCGCCGTTGCCGGCGGATTGTTCGCCTATCACCTCTGGTCCGGTCCGGCAACCTGGGGTGCCACGGCGGCACCCCGGTTCGCCTTGCCCGGGCTCGGCATGCTGTCGTTGTGGGTGTTGCTGGTCGGCCTGGTGTTCCTCGCCTTCGATATCCGATCCCGCGACGAGCGCGAACGCGTCGTTGAGGTACTCGATGCCCGCCCGGTCCCGAACATGCTCGCCGTTGTCGTGATCGCGTGGCTGCCGCTCGGCGTCCTGGCCGTGTTGCTCCAGGTGGGTGGAATCGTCGTCGAAGTCCAGAACTGGCCTGTTGGTGTCCCGGCGGAGCCGGTCTCGCTCGTCACCTTCGTACTTTTCGATGCGCCGCCGGCACTCGTTCTGTGGTGTGCCCTGGTAATGCTGCTAGCGGCTTCGTTGCGCAACCGCTTGGCGGTGTCCCTGGTCGCGCTTTCCCTGTTGGCGATCGTGTTCTGGGCGCTCTTCAACACGCCGCTCTATCTGCTGCCTATCGTGTCGGGAATCGCGAACCTCGGCTTGCCGGGTTCGGACATCCTGCCCCGTGTTCCCTCGTTCGAGGACGTCGTGCAGCGGGTTTGCGTGCTGGCGCTCGGTGCTGGATTGGTGACCATGGCCGCGGCGCTTCTGCCCCGACGTGACTTTCAATCCAGAACGCCGTACCTGGCGTGGAGTGTGATCTTGCTGCTGGCGGGCGGAGCGGGCATCGGGGGATTGGTCGGCCACGCGGTTTCCGGTCGGGCGGAGCGTGTTGCCTGGGCGGATGCCCACGCGGCGCTGCAGACCGCGCCCCGACCTGATGTCGAACGCATGACCGGCAACGTGACGATGGATCCGGGTCGCGAACTGGCGATTGCCGTGGATGTGGAGTTCCGGGCGCCGGATTCGACGGCGTTGACGGAGTTCCTGTTCAGCCTCAACCCGACAATGCGCATCGAGTCGGTGCGGATGGACGGCAAGGAACCGGCATTCGCGCATACCGCCGGCGTGCTCACGATAATCCCCGATGAGCCGTTGCCTCCCGGCGAGCCCGCCACGCTCTCGATCCGGGCCCGCGGTGTTCCCGACCCGCGCTTCGGCTACCTCGACAGCGCCGTGTGGGCACTGGACGAGACGCTGCTCGGCATGCCCATCGTGCTGCAGGGCGAGGAGGCATCACTCTTCGAGACAGGCTACGTGGCTCTCGCGCCGGCGGTTTGCTGGCTACCCAAGTCGGGACCGAACTACGGCGTTGAGAACCCCGCGGTACAGCCGCCGGACTTCCACGAAATCGACCTGACCGTGGAGATTCCGGACGGCTGGCACGCGGCGGGACCGGGGCGCGAGGAGCACGATGGCGTCCTTCGGTTTCGTCCCGGCGTGGCATTGGCCGAATTCGCGTTGATCGCGGCCCCCTTCGAACGACGGGCGCTGACGGTCGACGAAGTTGAATACGAACTGCTGATCCACCGCGAGCACCTCGCGATCGTCGAGTACTTCTCGGCGGAAGAGAAGCTTGAGACCGTCATCGCCTACCTGAGGAGGTACCTGAGTGCCATTCCGCGTCTGCACTATCCGCATCGCGTGATGAGCCTGGTCGAGGTACCGGCCCAACTGCGGCGATATCGTGGAGGCCGGCTGCTCGACGCGGTCCAGGCGTGGCCCGGCGTGCAGATGTTGCCGGAGCACGGCCTGCCGACGCGGCGGATCGAGGCGCGAACACACTACGGGTCCCCGACCGACGACATGGTTCTGCAGCTGGATTTGGCCTACGCGGCAGGCCGGGGACCGCACGCCGTCCAACTGCGTGCCGGCGCATCGCGGAACCTGTTGCCGTTTCTGACCAGCGCCTCCGGCGAAGGCGCGTTCGCGTCCAACTACCTGCTGCAGTCGTTGACCGCGTGGCGGTTCCGGAGCCAGCGCACCGTGGCGCCGGCCCACTGGCTGCAACTCGGCTTGGCACCCGGTTCACCGCTTCCGCTCCGGGTCATGCACCGGCTGACGGGGACCGCCACCTTCAGCTTCAACTGGTATCTGTTCTTCCCGATGGCGTTGGAGGATCGCAGCGCCGAATTCTCGTTCACGAACTTCGATCCGACCGCATCCACCGAAAACGCCGATGTGCTGATCCACAAGGGCAACCTCATCGCGTTGGCCGTGCAAGGCCTCATGGGACGCGAGAAGGTTGGCGAGTTCCTGGCCCTGATGCGCGAGCGGCATGCCGGTACCACATTCGATCTCGACGACTTCATCGCCGCGATGACCGAGACGGACCCGGCGATGGCCCCCTACATCGAGCACTTCATGCGCGAGTCGACCCTTCCGGGCTTTTTGGCCGCCGACCTCCGCGCCTACCGGATCGCGGACGACGAGAATGGTCAGCCCCGCTATCAACTCGCGGTCCACATCCGCAACGACGAGCCGGTGCCCGGTGTCGCGGGC
>JAGWBM010000064.1:37232-38753 GCA_021295895.1 Pseudomonadales bacterium | reverse complement strand
GGAACCTCCCGAGGAAGTACGCCTCGAAACCTACCTGTCCCAAAACAGGCGCATCATGCGACTGGCCGTCCCGCCGATCGACGTCGAAACGACGATCCGGCAAGACCCGTTCAACGGATCCCGTCCCAGCGACTGGCGGCCCCCGGATTCGGGTATCGTCGTCGACGACTTGGATCCCGGTTTCGCGGCGCAATCGCCGCCCCGGCGCGGGTTGCGCCTCAGCTTTGGCGATGACGAGAACGAGGCCGAGGAGGGTATCCCGGAGCACTACACGGATGCCGGCGCGCGGCTATGGCGGCGACAGGAGAACCCCGACACGGTGAGTTGGGGCAAGTACCGCCGGACGCTGACGCGCATCCGGGCGGGCGAGGGCGAGGGCAGGGCATCGTTCGGCGCAGAACTCCCGATGGCCGGAACCTGGCGTTTGGCCTATCACCTACCCGGTTCGTCCGCGAGTGAAGGTAACCGCTCTCAGTTGCCGCCGGGTTGGCAATCCGGCGACCGCTTCGGGACGCTCCAGTTCGAGATCGTTGCCGGGGAACGCCGCACGCCCTTCAGCTTCGATGCAAGCACGGCGGCTTCGGGCTGGAACGACCTGGGTTCGTTCGACCTGCCTGCCGGTTCCGTGACCGTGGCGGTCTCCGACGCAACGACCGGCGACATCGTGGTGGCGGACGCGATTCGGTGGACGCCGGTGTCGACCGGGGACGTCGCGCCGGCAGGCAATAACGCCACGGACCCGTGACCTCGCTGGTAGGCCAATCCGGTGAATCGACGCGTCTGGCGGAAGGCGCGACGAAGGAGCAGGTCAAGCGTTGGCTTGCGGAGGTGGCAACCGACCCCTCGGCACGAGTTTGAATGGGGCGATGTTTCCAGCCAGCAGCAGTGCTACGGCCCGATCCCGAATGTGGTTGCTTCAGACGGTTCGCGGCAACCATGCGCCGCGTTTTCCACCGCCCACCGGCGGACTCGACCGGAACCTTGGAGGTTGTATTCGTCCGCCGCCGCGAATAGACTGCCGCGCGCTCAATGCGGGGACCGCGACCACGAGATTTCAACGCAAGATGAAAACCGATATACATCCGGAATACGGCGAGATCACGGCGACCTGCAGTTGCGGCAACGTGATCAAGACGCGTTCGACACTCAACCGCGACATCCACTTGGAGGTCTGCTCCGCCTGCCACCCGTTCTACACCGGCAAGCAGAAGATCGTCGACAGCGGGGGTCGCGTCGAGCGATTCCGGCGCAGGTTCGGCGACGGTTCCCTGGCGGCGAACTGACCCCTATCCGGCGGGCACCGGCCGGACGTTCCAAAACCCGTCATCGAGCGACCAGGGTCGTGAACTTGTCGCCGTTCGGGTGATCAAAACAGTGGTAGTCTTCGTCTAGGTGGCGGGGATTTCCCGCGCAAGCGGCGAACCCGACGGTTGCCTGGGCGGCTTGTTTGCGGCGCGAGGAAAGAGGAGAGCCTTCCGTGCAGACAGCGACGACGCGGTTGATGCGGGTGGATCCGGCGAC
>JAGWBM010000064.1:36736-37174 GCA_021295895.1 Pseudomonadales bacterium | reverse complement strand
GGTCGTTCTCTCGGCCGTGGGCGCGTTCGCCAGCCCCGGCTCGAAGATGGTCAAGGAGCTCGAGGAGACGGAAGGCTTCTACGACGACGAACGCTGGCAGCGGTACGTCACGGAAATCGGCGAGCGGCTCCTGGTGCATACGCCGGAGCGCGGCAAGAAATACCACTTCTACGTACTCGACGGCGCGGCCCTCAACGCCATGGCGATGCCGGAGAGCCATATCTTCATTTCGCGCGGATTGATTGCGTACGTGCGCTCCGAAGACGAATTGGCGTCCGTTATCGGGCACGAGATCGCTCATATCACGGCGAAGCACGTGCGCAAGAAACGCCTGACCGATCTACTCGGCAAGTCGATCGGTTTCCTGTCGTACGTGGCCACCGGGCGCGGGGAACTGAGCCAGTTGTCCAATCAGTTGTCTACGGTCGCGACGTCCGG
>JAGWBM010000064.1:19449-36700 GCA_021295895.1 Pseudomonadales bacterium | reverse complement strand
GGCCGGCTACGACCCCTTGGCGGTCCTCGACATGCTGCATGTTCTTAAGGACCAGTCGCTATTCAACAAGAACGTGGCGGGTAGGACGTCGGGCTACCACGGGCTGTTCACCTCGCATCCCAGGCAGGACAAGCGTTTGCACGACGCCGTCGGCTATTCGCAGCAGTTCCTGCCCGATGAACTCAACGAGCCCATCGGCGATTTCTGGGGCCTCATGAACGGCCTCGTCTACGGGGACGAGGCGGCGCGGGGATTGGTGCGGGACAGCACCTACTACCACAGCGCGCTGCGGGTCGTGATCGAGTTCCCCGACAAGTGGCAGGTTGGCTACTCGTCCTCACGGGTCAACGGGGTGGCGCCCGGCGGACCGGGCGTCGGCGCGATCAACGTCATGCGCCACCAGCCCGTCAAGCGCAAGTCGCCGGCCAAGTACGTCACCGACGTCCTGAAGCGGGACGATGTCACCAGCGGCACCGAAGTCGAAATCAACGGCAATGAAGCCTATGTCGGTGAAGTGGACACCAGTGCCTCGAACGTCCAGTTGGGGCTGATCGGCGTGCTCTACAGCCGTGCCGACGTCTTCTTCTTCAAGGGCGAGTGCGGACCCAAGGGCGACCCCGAGACCTTCCGCAAGGAGTTTCGCGCGACCATGGATGCGCTACGCCCGATGACCCAAGACGACTTGAAGATCGCCAATAGCCAGCGCATCGAGGTCATCGTCGCCGAACCGGGGATGACCTATGCCGGACTGGCCCATAACTCCCCGATCAGTGAATTCCCGGAGGAGACGCTGCGCCTCCTGAACGGCGATCACCCCCACGGGGAACCACGAGCAGGGGACTACATCAAGGTCGTCAGGTAGTTGTCTTCGCCCAATGCGCGGCCACTGATCGTTCTGCCCTAACGAACTCGACTAGCTGCGGGAAGTAGACGTCGAAGTCTCGGGTAAGCGTAGCCAGCGAGTTGTTGAGCACCTCGGCAACCTCCGGGCCGAGGTGTCGCGCTTTGAGGCGGTCCAGGACATGCTCCATGGCGCGGTGGATGACGGCGAGATCGGTGTAGCGTGCCAGCAGATCGGTTTCGGTCATCCGCTGGACGAATACTCTCCCCCGCGCGGGCACCCAATCGCCGTATCGTCCCAACGCGGCATAGACGCGGTCTGTGAAGTCCCCTAGGTTACCGACGCCGTAACGAGGCCAGGCCAGCGCGAGGCAGTGGTCGGCCACGATATCGAGGAGCACCGGCGCCACTCGACGCAACGGTGGCGGAAACCGGTTGGCACTCCCCCGCATGGCTGGCAGACGGTTCGAAAACGAGTCGATGCGTCGATGCAACCGAACGCCCGCGCGCAGTTCCACGGGCAGAGACTCGGGGATGTTGCCCTTGACGAAGTCGCCGAGAATGCCGCCGGCGACGAAACCGTCACCTGGATGGGCGAGCCGGCAATGGGCAAGGAAATTCAACGCGTCACCGTGGAATGTCGAGTTCGAGAAACCGCTCGAGGTACGCTTCGAAAGTCTCCCGGTCGCTGTTCTCCATCCGAGCTTGGCGGCTGAGCGACTCCTCGCTCATCGCCGTCAGCTCTTTGGCGCGTTCGGGACCGAGGGGGCGTTCCTCGAAGTAGCCGCGATGCGCCGCGGATTGGTTCATCGCGAAGCGGAAGAACGGTACGCGCTGCTGCCGTAGTGCGTTCAGCACCCGGGCCGATGGTGTCAGGTCCGGTTCCGTGACCTTGCGGCGTTGCAGGTCGACCGCGTCGGCGTGGTCCGCGACACCTGATACGGCGTCGACTTCGGCGGCTATCCGTGCACACTGGTCCAGCAATCGTTCTGCCCACGCGACCAGGGCAATGCCTACCCCGTCCACGTTCAGTTCGAGGCCGGATTCGCGCCCGCGCGCCACCACGCTGAGTTGGTTGGCAACCATGCTCTCGGACTCGGCGCGGCTGTCCGGTGGGCTATCCATCAATAGGCACAAGAGCAGAAAGACGTCCAGGAATCGGCAGATGTCGGCATCGATACCGAGGCTTAGGAATGGATTGAGGTCGAGGCACCGAACCTCCACGTATTCGACCCCGCGCCCGTAGAGGGCTTCGAGCGGTCTCTCACCCGTCTCCGTCCGCCGCTTCGGCCGGATGGCGCCGTAGAACTCGTTCTCGATTTGCAGCAGCGTCGTGGAGAGCTGCCGATATCCCCCGCCGACCTTGACACCGACGGCCTCGTAGGGCGGGTAGGACTCGGTCAGCGCGGCGAACATCGTGTCGGCGTACTCGGCCAGGCTGTTGTAGGAGATGTGCAGGGACGACTGCGCATCGCTCTGGTAACCCAGGCGTCCCATTCGCAGCGAGGTGGCGTGGGGGAGGTAGAGCGAGCCTTCGTCGAACTGCGCGAGCCCGGAGTCGGTGTCGCGGATGAACGACCTGCACACCGCCGGCGAGGCACCGAACAGGTAAACCAGGAGCCAGGAGTAGCGCCGGAAGTTGCGGATCAGTCCGAAATAGGCACGTGTCACGAAGTCGCGGTCCGGTGCTTGGTTTCGGCTGGCGGCGATGGCGGGCCATAACGTCTCGGGCAGCGAGAAGTTGTAGTGGATGCCGCTGATCGTCTGCATCAGGCGGCCGTAGCGATGGCTCAAGCCATTGCGGTAGACCGTCTTCGATATGCCGGCGTTCGACATTCCAAACTGGGCGATGGGAATGTTCTCGTCGCGACCGATCATGCAGGGCATGCTGGCCGCCCACAGCAACTCGTCGCCCACGTTGGCGTAGACGAAGCGGTGAACGTCGGCCAGTTCGTCGAGAGCCGCCGTGGCGCTCGGGTGCACGCCGGTGATGAGTTCCAGCTGGGCTTCGCTGAAATCCATGGTGATATGCGGATGGGTGAGCGCCGATCCCAGTTCGACGGGATGGCGGGTCTTGGCCAGCACGCCCGCGGGTGTCACCCGCAGGCTTTCCTTTTCGATGCCGCGGCGAAGCGCGCCGAGTTCGGCGCGACCGCGGATCGCCGCCAGCGCCGAGTCCGGGAGTTCAGCCATGGGGGCTAGGTCGGACGAGGTCCCGCGTCGACCATGCGCCGGTCGACGTCGAATTGGGCGAAGTTGGCGGCGAACTTGGCCGTCAGTGCGGCTTGGGCGTGATCGTAGGCGAGGGGGTCGCTCCACGTGTTGCGCGGATCGAGCAGCGCCGGGTCGACGCCCGGTGCGTCGAGGGGAATGTCGAGGTTCAGGCTCGGGACATGCCGCCTCGGCGTGTCCCTCAGGCTGCCCGACTGGATGGCGCGGACGATGTTGCGGGTAGTGCGGATATCGAATCGCTTGCCGACCCCGTAGCCGCCGCCGGTCCACCCGGTATTCACCAGGTAGACCTCGGAGCCGAAATTCGCGACGCGCTTCATCAAGAGATCTGCGTAGACGCGTGCGGGGCGGGGAAAGAATGCGGCCCCGAAACAGGTGGAGAAAGTCGCCGCGTACGGCTCGGCGGATCCGACGACCGTCGAGCCCACGGTTGCGGTATAGCCCGAAAGGAAGTGGTACGCGGCGGCCTCCTTCGACAGCATTGAAACGGGGGGCAGTACGCCGCTCAGGTCGCAGGTCAGGAAGACCACGGCGTTGGGTTCGCCGCCTTGGTTCTCGGGAACCTTGGCGGCGATGTTGCTACGCGGATAACACGCGCGGGTGTTTTCGGTGAGCGACGAGTCCGCGTAGTCGGGTTCGCGGGTCGCGGGGTCCAGGACGACGTTCTCGATGATGGCCCCGAACCGGATCGCGTCGTGGATGACGGGCTCGTTGTCGCGCGACAAGTCGATGCACTTGGCGTAGCAGCCGCCTTCGAGGTTGAATACGACGCCTTCGCCCCAGCCGTGTTCGTCGTCGCCGATCAGCAACCGGTCCGGATCGGCGGACAAGGTGGTCTTGCCCGTTCCGGAGAGCCCGAAGAACAGGGTCACGTCGCCTGCCGCTCCCGCGTTCGCGGCGCAGTGCATGGGCAGCACGTCGTTCTCCGGGAGCAGGAAGTTCTGGACGCCGAACATGGCCTTTTTCATCTCGCCGGCGTAGCGGAGTCCCGCAAGCAGCACCCGGCGGCCGGCGAAGTCGATCATCACCGTGGCGTCGGATGCGGTGCCGTCACGTTTCGGATCGCAGATGAACTCCGGCGCGCTGACAACCTCCCAGGTGGGCTTGCCCCCGGGATTGAATACCTCGGGGGTGATGAACAATGCCTTGGCGAAGAGTGCGTGCCAGGCGTACTCGGTGGTCACGTTCACCGGCAGGTAGTGGACGGAACCCGCGCCGACGTGCACCTCCGATACGAACGTGTCCTTCTCGGCGAGGTGGGCCTGAACGCGTCGCCAGAGGGCATCGAACACGCGTCCCTCGACGGGCTGGTTGATGGGTCCCCAGTCGATCAGGTCCGCGGTGCCTCGCTCCCTGACGATGAAGCGGTCGTTGGGTGACCGACCGGTGCGCTTACCCGTCTCGACCGCCAGCGCCCCGTTGGCCGCGAGCCGACCTTCGCCGCGCAGAACGGCAAGTTCTGCAAGTGCGGTGTTGGATAGTTCGTAGTAGCTGCGGGAATCCCGCGAGGTGTCGAAATTGAGCGCCATGGCCGTCGCCCGGTTGGATCGGGGGATTCTACACGACCGTTGCCGACTGCGCCGGAACTGTGGGGTCGGGGTGGTTTCGCGACTGACAAACGGTTCGCCGTCAGCCCGTCGTCTTCAGATCCCGCAACGCGCGCCGCTGCTTCTTGTTGGGTCGCGACTTGGGCACCGTCAGGCCGGCTGCACGCATTCGCCGTTCGGCGCGGATCCGTTCGCGGGTGTCGATGGATTCGGGCGTTTCTTCGTACAGGGTCGCGGCGATTGTGGCGCTGCCCCTCCGCTCGGAGACATTGACCACCATCACGATCTGTTCCACTTCGCCGCGGGTGACGGTGAGTCGGTCGCCCGGCGTGACCTCCTTGGCGGGCTTGGTGCGGGCACCGTTGAGATGCACCTTGCCGCCCTCCACGGCGGTCTTGGCGAGGCTTCGGGTCTTGTAGAAGCGCGCCGCCCACAGCCATTTGTCGAGGCGAACACGCGCTGGATCAGTCGACATGCCCCTATACTAACCGCGTGGACGCCGCCGCGGCGGCGCCGCCGGCCGGGCAACGAACGGAGCGTTTGTACCCTACGGAAAGCCGGGGCTGGGGCGTGGGCGAGCAAAGAACGGCGAGTCGTAGGGGACGGGCTTGTCCCGTCCCACCGCCGAGCAAACCGGGGCGTTCGAGACGGACGACCGCGCGTCCTAGCGGGCGCGTTAGGGTTTGCCCATGCGATGATTTAGTCAACTAATTCAATGGATTGCGTATCATGCAAGAAGCGCTAATCGAAATCGTCAATGCCGCCGGCTGTGCCATCCTTGACGTCTACGGTGGCGCCTTCGAAGTCGAGACCAAGGCCGACGACTCGCCGCTGACCGAGGCGGACCGCCGGGCTCACGACATCATCGTCGATAGCTTGCTCGCCCTGACGCCGGGTTTGCCGATCGTCTCCGAGGAGTCCGAACCGCCGCCCTATGACCAACGGCGTCGCTGGTCGCGCTACTGGCTCGTCGATCCGCTTGATGGCACCAAGGAGTTCGTCAAACGCAACGGCGCGTTCACCGTCAACATCGCGCTGATCGACAACGGCGAGCCGGTTCTCGGCGTGGTTGGCGTACCGGTTCAGGACAAGGTCTATTTGGGAGACTGCACACGAGGGGAGGCGTGGCGGCACGACACACACGGCAGAGCGCCGATACGGACCCGTCCCATGCGGGGTGGCTCCGTCGCGGTCGTCGCCAGCAGGAACCACCGCACCGCCCGCCTCGAGGCATACCTGAAGGCGCTCGAGACGAGGTTCGAAAGGGTCGATCGAGTTCATATCGGTAGTTCCCTCAAACTGTGCGTACTCGCGGAAGGCGGAGCCGATCTCTACCCACGGCTCGGTCCAACATCGGAATGGGACATCGCAGCGGGCCACGCGGTGCTGGCGGCGGCGGGTGGCGCAATCGCGCAAATGGGTGGCAGGCCGCTGCGCTACAACAAGGAGTCGTTTCTCAATCCCGACTTCCTGGCCGTGGCGGATCCGTCATACGCGTGGAACGACACCTTGCCCCCGGCGCCGTAAGACCTCCATACTCGACGGTTTTTGCGAGTGGAGGGAGCAAGATGGCGGATACCCCGGGCAGGCGCCCGCGCCCATTGCCGCAGCCAACGCCGGAGACCCGACACTTCTGGGACGGTACCAAGGTGGGCGAACTGCGCCTGCAGCGCTGCAACGACTGCGAACACGTTTACTTCCCGCCGCGACCGTTGTGTCCGGCATGCAGTTCGCGCGACGTCGAAGTGTTCAATGCGAGCGGGTCCGGCAAGCTCTTGAGCTACGTGATCAACCACCGACCGCACCCGTCCTTTGACGGTCCGTACGCCATTGCGATCGTGGAACTCGACGAGGGACCGACGATGCTCTCCAACATCGTGGATTGCGAGCAGACCCCACAAGCCCTGGTGCTCGATATGCCACTCGAGGTGACCTTCGAAGACAACGGCGACATCGCCATCCCCCTGTTCCGCCCCCGGGAGAGCCAATCATGACCGTCGCTATTGTCGGTGCCGCCGAGACCACTGAACTCGGCAAGATTCCCGGGCTGAGCCAGATCCAACTGCATGCGGACGCCGCCCTCAACGCCTTCGCCGATGCCGGTCTCAAGGCCAGCGACATCGATGGCGTGGCCACCGCCGGCGAATCGCCGGTCAATATCGCCCACTACCTTGGCATTGCACCGCGATGGGTGGACGGGAGTTCGGTCGGCGGCTGCTCGTTCATGCTGCACGTTCGCCATGCCGCCGCGGCCATCGAGGCGGGTTACGCCGACACCATCCTCGTCACCCATGGCGAGAGCGGCCGCTCCGGTGTCGGCCGGGGCGGCAGGGGCGGTGGCGCCGGATCGCTGCTTGCCCAATTCGAGGGGCCCTACGGTTCGATGGGACCGACCACGATGTTCACGATCGGCGTACTGCGCTACATGAAGCACTACGGCATGACCCACGAACAGTTGGCGATGGTCGCCGTCGTGCAACGCGAATGGGCCGGCATGAACCCGCGGGCGTCGTACCGGGACCCGATCACGGTGGACGACGTCTTGAACTCGCGCATGATCGCCTACCCGTTCCACCTCTTGGAATGTTGCCTCGTAACCGATGGCGGTGGCGCACTGATCCTCACGTCGGCGGAGCGCGCCGCGGACTTCCCCAACAAACCGGTCTACATCCTGGGCAGCGGCGAGAGCGTCGAGACCCCGATGGTCAGCCAGATGAAGGACTTGACCAGTTCACAGGCCTTCCGCATCGCGGGCGCCGAGGCCATGCGATCCGCCGGCATCGGTCACGGCGACGTGGACCACATGATGGTGTATGACGCCTTTGCGCACCTCCCGATCTGGGGGCTGGAGGATCTCGGTTTCTGCGAACGCGGCGAGGCACCGGCGTTCATCGAAGACGGCAATACCCGGCCCGGTGGTGTCCTGCCGCTCAACACCAACGGCGGTGGTCTGTCGTACATGCATTCGGGCATGTACGGCATGTACGCGCTTCAGGAGAGCGTTCGGCAGATGCGCGGCACGGCACCCGCGCAGGTACCTGGTGCTGCGGTCTCGCTGTGTCTCGGTGTGGGCGGAATGTTCGCCGCCAGCGGCTGTATCGTGATGGGCAACGAACTGCCGTAAGCCGTTGATAAACGGAGACTTTTAGTAGGGGTGGCGGTTCCGGGGGTGGCCTCACTAGCCGGGCTGCATGGATGAAAGTGTGATCGCCCTGCCGAGGAGAACTACACTGTATCGATATACAGACCCGACTAGTGAGGAGTCCAATATAGCAGATGGGGTGGGCGAATTTGAGGGGGTTTCGGCACCGCCCGTAGCGGTGATGAGAAATCTCGAATGACATCAACCGGTTAACGATTGCGATTCCATATTTCCTTCATTTTTCGAGTCGTCGCGACATTCCCGACCTGTCTCCAATCCGCGCCTATGCCGCCCTCTATCGGGTCGTCGTGGCGGAGATGCCCTCGGGTATGATTGGCTGCTATGCCGTACTTGGACCCCGACCAAACCGCCGCGTTTGACCGCGACGGCTATCTCGTCTTGCCGGGTGTCTTCGATACGGACGAAGTCGCCGCCATGCGCGCCGACGCCGATTTCGTTCTGGAACTGATCGTCAATTCCTCGCTCGCCAACGAGCGCCAGAGCCGCCGCCTGGACATCCGGCGCAAGCTTGATGGGTCGATGGTCGTGCGCAAGATTCAGCCGATCGTGGACCTCGCCCTCGCCCTGGCCAGGTTCTCCGCCGACCAACGCCTGCTCGGCCCGATGTCGGAACTGATGGGCGACGAGCCCGTGCTCATGGAAGAGAAACTGAACTACAAGCAGCCGGTGCCGGCGATGGCCACGTTTCGGGTGCCGGAGGACGACGACCGATTCCCCGTCCACAACGACTGGGCCTACTACAAGGTGAATGGCTACCCCCAAGGCATCGTCTCGTCGGCGCTGACCATCGACGAATGCCACGCGGACAACGGGCCAATACGGGTCTTTCCCGGAACGCACAAACGACACATCGATCATCTCCGGGTCCGTAACGGCCTGGAAGTACCGCCGGGGACCGTCGACGCCCACCGAAGCGTCGCGGTACGGGCACCGCCGGGATCGGTCGTGTTCTTCCATAGTTGCCTCATCCACACCTCGAGTCCCAATGACTCCGGGGCGCCGAGGCGCGTGATGATCTACAGCCACTACCCGAAGGCCGCGGCACTCGGGTTCGACATCCGCAACGGACCGAACCGCTTGAACGAATCACCGTGGGAGTGGCGTTATCAACGGTTGAAGGCGGCCGGCAAATTCATCGATTCGTTCCGTGCCGCCGGTTCACCCGATTGTGGGGTGCACCGGACCGTGACGATGGACCGGGAGGCAAAGACCCAATGAGATTCGTCATCTACGGCGCCGGAGGTATCGGCGGCACCATCGGCGCTCGACTGCACCAAGCGGGTTTCGAGACGGTGTTGATTGCTCGCGGTGCGCACTACGAGGCGGTCGCCCGGCACGGCTTGCGGTTCGTGTCGCCGACCCAGGACGTGCATCTGCATATCCCGTGCTTTCCCCATCCCAACGACGCCGACATCCGTCCCGATGACGCGGTCATCCTCTGCATGAAGGGCCAGCACACCGAGGACGCTTTGCGTGATCTCTACGCGGCCACCGCTGGCGATGCCCGGGTCATCTGCTGCCAGAACGGCGTTGACAACGAACGCCTGGCGCTGCGCCGGTTCCCGCACACCTACGCAATGGTCGTCCTGCTACCCGCCGAGCACCTCGAACCGGGCGTAGTCGTGAACTTCGCGGAAGACACCGCGGGCTGTCTCGACGCCGGCTGCTACCCGAGGGGTGTGGACGACTTCATCGAAACGGTCACGGCGGCGCTTCGACGCGCCGGATTCAGTTCCGTGCCGGATCGCGCGATCATGGGACAGAAGTACGCCAAGCTTCTCGGCAATCTCAGCAACGCCGTGCAAGCGGCTACCGGAGCGGCCGCCAAGCTGCGCGAGGAGGCGCTCGCCTGCTACCGCGCCGCCGGCATCCACTGCGCCACGGTGGAGGAGACGCGCGCCCGGCGTGCCGATATCCGCGGTGGCGACGTTCCGGGGCACAAGCGTCACGGTGGCTCGTCGTTGCAGAGCATGCTGCGCGGCACGGGGGACATCGAAACGGACTTCATGAACGGCGAGATCGTGCTGCTTGGTCGACTGCACGGCGTTCCCGTGCCGGCGAACGCGCTGGTCCAGGAAATCGGCAACCGGATGGTTCGCGAGAACCTGGCGCCGGGCAGCGTGTCGATCGAGGAACTCGAACGTCGAGTCCTTGGCCTGTCGGCCGCTTGACCGTGGTCGGCGGCGCCGACAGCCGGGCTATGGCGCGGAAAAAGACCGGGAACGCCGGCGCGACAACGAATGAGGAGGGGGAGGGGAAGGTCTTCGTTGCCTCGCCGGCGTTGCACCGGGAGACAACGGTGCAACGACTAGGTAAGCGTCCGGAGACAGCGCTCCGATTCCGCGAACGCCCCCGGGGTCGGCAGCATGGCCTTCCGGTTCGCGTGCGGGACGCCCATATGTCGTGCTATCTCAATCATAGGGGCGCGCATTTTACGCAGCGGCCACCGCTCCGCAAGTGGTAATTTGAACTTTTTTCGGCGGCTGAGTTTGGTCGTCTCGTGACGGGTCGCTCGGGACCCGTGGACCGTCACCCGAGCAGCGCTTCGAGCCGGTGACCGGCCTCGGCGATACTCCCGCCGGGCATCTGCACCATCTGCAGTTCCGCCCCGGACGCCGACCGGTCGGCCAGTTGTTCGGCGACGGATTCGATGGGTCCGATCACCTGGATCTCGCGCACCATATCCTCGGTAATCGCCTTCACCGCGCCCTCCATCTCGCGCTGGCTCCACGCCGCCCGGGAGGCCGTCACTTCGGCTTCGAATCCGTTGCTGGCAAGCATGTTCCAATAGAAGTCGCCCATCCGGTTGACGTAGTGGAACAGGGGTTGGCGTGCGGCTAGCCACGCCTTCTCGTCGTCGCTCGAGTTGCCGCTCAGTACGTAGACGTTGGTGAACGGCGCGATGGTGACGGCGTTGGCGTCTCGCCCGACGGCCGCTGACGCGTCGCTTAAGTCCTTGCGCAGGGATGCGAAGCGATTCTTGGGCCAGTGGATTGGGTAGATGCCGTCGGCGATCTCGCCGGTCTGGCGTATCGACTTCGGCGTGATCGCGGCGATGTAGATGGGTACGTGGTCGCGCGGGCGGTCGTAGTCGAGGCGGAACCCGCGGTTCATCGAGAAGATCTGTCCGTCGTAGGTCAGCCGTTCGCCCTTGATCAGGATGTTGATGATGTCCACGTATTCCCGAATGCGCCGCAGCGGCCTGTCGAAGGACACGCCGTGGAAATGCTCGATGACCCGATGTCCGGACGACCCGAGCCCGCACACCATGCGGCCACCGGACAGCATCTCCAGCGTTGCGAACTCCTGGGCGATGACGCCGGGCGAACGGGAGTACGTGTTGAGTATCGAGGTGCCGATCTGGATGTTGCGGGTATGCGCCGCCAACAGGGTCATCCACGGAATCGTCGAAGGACCCCAGGCTTCGCCCGTTGCCACGAGTTCGTAGCCGAGCGAGTCGGCGATCCGGACCTTCTCGATTGACTCGTGCCAATCCCGACCGATGCTGGCCAGTACGCCAAGCCGCATGTCAACCCCCAAGCGCTTCTTCCCCGCGCACTCTGTTTCAAGCACGGGTGTATTGCAACACGCCGTTGCCGTTCGGCTTGGGAAGGGTCAATCCGAGTCCCGGCCCTTCAAAGCGTGGTAGATCAACAGGAGCACGACCGCCCCGACCGTCGCCAGGAACAGGCTTACGATATCGAAACCGCGCACCGACCCAAGTCCAAGACCGGCCCCGATCCAACCACCGAGGAAGGCACCGGCGACCCCGATCACGGCGGTGATCAGGATTCCACGGGGACCCTTGTCGGGCATGATCCACCGTGCGAGCGCACCGGCGATCAAACCGAGTACGAGCCAACTCAAGATCCCCATCCGCGCGTGATTCCGGCCGATTCCGACGGCCTAAGACTACACGGCTTTGCGCCGGGGCACGAAGATCGTGTTGCGATTGAATCCGCTATTGTTAGTCATTCGCATTTGCATTAGAGTCGAGCCGTCGTGTGATTGCGGGGTCGAGGATGTACCGAATATTGGCGTTGCCGGTACTGGCCGGGGGCTTGGCGTTCGCCAACGAGGATCCGCACGATGCGCCTCATCTGGAACAGGTCACCATCGTGGGCACCCGGGAGCACCTCGAAAGAACGCCGGGGGCCGCGCACCTTTTGGACGCCGAAAGTCTGGCCCGTTTTTCGCACACCGATGTGCAGCGCATCGTGCGCCAGATTCCCGGGGTGTCCATCCAGATGGAGGATGGTTTCGGCTTGCGGCCCAACTTGAGCATCCGGGGCGTGGCGACGGAGCGCAGCGGACGCATCACCTTGCTTGAGGACGGTGTCCTGATCGCACCCGCACCGTACTCGGCACCCTCCGCCTACTATTTCCCCACCGCCGGTCGCATGGCGGCTTTCGAAGTCCTCAAGGGGCCGGCGGCGATCAGCCAGGGCCCGTACACGATCGGTGGCGCGTTCAACATGATCTCGACGCCGATCCCGGTGACGCCCGCGGGCTCGCTGTTCGTCGAGACCGGTCAATACGGTACAAACCGGCTGCATGGAACCTACGGCGCCGCCGGGGAGCACGGCCTCGGCTACCTTGTCGAGACCCACCAGTGGTTCTCGGAGGGCTACCAGTCCATCGATCGGAGCGACAACGATACGGGCCTGGACGTGCGGGACTACACCGTCAAGCTCGCCTTTGCACCGGCGCAATCGGCCCACCGCGTGGAACTGAAGGTCCAGTTGGCCGAGCAGACCTCGAACCAGAGCTACCTCGGACTTGCCGATGCGGACTTCCGCAACGATCCGAACCGCCGCTACGGCTTGTCGGCGCTCGATAGGATACGGACCGACCACGAGCAGGTGATCGTGCGTCACGAATTTGCGCCGAGCGATGCGTGGAAGCTGACGACGACCGTCTACGACAACCGGCATGCCCGCAATTGGTTCAAGACCGAAGGCATCGACTTCGACGGCAGCGCCAACGCCGAAACCCTCTCGCGCACCAGTTGGTCCAGCGTCGTGCAGGCGGTGAATCTAGGATCCCCGCTGGGTGGCCTGTCCGCGGCCGAGTTGGCGGCGATCCTCCGCGGCACGGCCGACACCGCCCCGGGCAGCATCCAGTTGCGCGCCAATGACCGCCGATACGCGTCCCGGGGTGTCCAGTTCGGGGCGTCATGGACTCCACGCCCTGCGGATCGGCGTTCGCTACCACGAGGACGAGGAGGACCGGCTGCAGCGCAACAGCAGCTACCGCCAGGAAAGCGGGATGTTGCGTCTCGACGACCGGGGTCGATTGGGCAACGCCGGGAATCGTATCCAAGAGGCCGAGGCCGTCGCGATATTCGTCCAGGATCGAATCGACATTGGCGAGTGGACGCTGACGCCGGGCCTCCGCTACGAAGCCATCGACCAGCGCCGTACCCGCTATGAGATTCGCGCCGGCCGAACGGAGAACCCCGCCGCCAGGGCAGCGGACAACCTGCGCAGCTCACGCACCAACCGGACCGAGATCGTGCTCCCCGGAATCGGCGCGCTCTACAGGCTCAACGGTCGCACCACGTTGCTCGCGGGTGTCCACAAGGGCTTCACCGCGCCCTCCAACGCCCCGGGTGTCCGACCGGAGGAGGCACTGAACTACGAGCTTGGGCTCCGCTTACGGAGCCCCGTGGTGCAGTTCGAGGCGGTGGCTTTCCTGTCCGACTACGACAACCTGCTCGGCGAGTGCACGTCTTCCTCGGGCGTGGACTGCGAGGTGGGCGATGCCTTCAACGGCGACGCGGTCACGGTACGCGGACTCGAACTGTCGACGGCTTTGGACATCGCGCCAAACGCCGGCTTCGCGGTTCCCCTCGAGGTCGTCTACACCTACATCGACGGCAGTTTCGATACCGACATCGCCGACACGGATTTCTTCGGCGACGTCCGCGCGGGAGACCCCGTGCCGTATATTCCCAAGCATCAGTTGTACGCGACGGTCGGCGTCAGCAAGGAACCGTTCTCGGGACACCTCTCGGTCAACCATGTCGATGCCGTGTGCGTGCGCGCGTCCTGCGGCGAGTTCGAGACGACCGACGAATCGCTCACCCTCGACCTCGCGGCGAACTACCAATTGACCGATTGGGTGGGCATCTTCGCCCGGGTCGAGAACATCGCGGATGCCGACGACATCGTCGGGCGTCATCCCTACGGTGCGCGGCCCAACAAGGGCAGGACGTTTGCCCTGGGAGTCGATCTGACCTGGTAGGGTAGCTCCGCCTCGGACTCAGGCAGGGGGATGGCGTTCGACGACGCCTGCCGCGCCTTTCTCCGAGAGTCGACTTTCGGTCTGCACTTCGATGATCTCCACGGCGTCTTCACCGGCATTGGTCAGACGGTGTTGAACCCCACTCGGTGGGCAAGTCGACTCGCCCTCGGCGAGCAGGAGCCGCTCCGAGCCCCGGTCGATTTTGACGAGGCCGTGGACAACCACCCGGACCGTCGACCGGGTTCCGCGAATCTCCACGGTGAACGTCTTGCCTGGCGCTACCGTCAAGCGCTTCAGGCGAAAGCCGTCGCGACTCTGCGAGGTCTCGGCGTGGCCCCAGGGGCGAACGAGGTTCTGCTCCCACGGCAGTAGCTCGGCGAGGAGTTCCAGTTGCCGACGTCGGGCCAGCGACCGCGTGCCCAGGCGGGCGCGATCGGGTCGTCTCGGTACGGGTTTGTTCCATCGAAGCAGATTAGACTACGCAGCCATGAAGACTGTCTCGCTGCTTGCCGACTACTGGCTCGTCGCCGACGAGTGGATCGGCGCCGCGCTGGGGCTTCTGATCGTCTACTTCCTTATCCGGCAGAACGTCTGGGCCTGGCCGCTGGGCGTCGCCTACGTGCTGGTTTCCATCACCGTGCTCCTTGAGGCGCGCCTATACGCGAACCTGGCATTGCACCTGGTGGGCTTTCTGCCGCTCAACCTCTACGGCTGGTACCACTGGCTGTTCGGCGGCGAGCAGCGCGACGATCTGCCGGTGACCCGGGCCAGTCCAGCTGTCTTGGGGGTTGTAGGCGGGGCGTGCATAGTCGGCGCCATTGCGCTGGGTTGGTACTTCGCCAGCTACACGGATGCCGCCTACCCCTATTGGGACAACGCCGTCTTCGTCATGAGTCTCGCCGCGATGTGGCTGACGGCCCGCAAGAAGATCGAGAACTGGGTCGTGTGGATCGTGGTCAACGTGGTGTCGGTCGCCCTCTACTACGCCCAGGGCGTCCTGCCGTACACCTTGCTCTATCTCGTCTACATCCCCATGGCAGTGTGGGGTTATTGGACGTGGCTGGGCTCGATGGGGCGACGGTTGCCGTCGTGATCCCGACGTCCTCGTTCGGAGAACGCGGGTCCCCGGGTGGAACTCCCATGGAACAAATACGCAACCCATTGAATTGCATGAACAAATCCGTAGGGGCGACCCTTGCGGTCGCCCGCTCCGGACATACCCCCTCTGCTTGGTAACGGGACGGGACAAGCCCGTCCCCTACGGCACGAGGGATCCCAACGGGGAACCAATTGGTGGCCAGGGGCAGAATCGAACTGCCGACACGAAGATTTTCAGTCTCCTGCTCTACCGACTGAGCTACCTAGCCAAAGTCCAAGCTTTACGCCACCGACCGGATCGGCGGCATCGCGGACGAATGCACCGCGTTGAGCGGGGGGTATTTAAGCCGTTGACTCGGTGGTCGTCAACTTGAACGGGACGGTTTTCTGGCGACAAGCCTTGCCAATGCCGCGCGGCGGCCGTCCGGGTCGTTGAACAGCCTTTCGTCGATGTGTTCGACGATCATGCCGCTCGCAACACGGCTCAGTTCGCCCTTTTCGACGCGGTATGCCGGATTCTTCGGCCCGATCACGTCGGCTGCGCTGGCGAGGTGTTGCTCGATGACCAGCACACCCCCGGGTCGTAGCGAATCGGTGAGAGTCGAGACCAGAGCGAGATTGACGTAGCGGATGTTCACGATCACGTCGTAATCGACGGTGGCCTCGAAGCCATCGTCGAGATCGCGCCCGAGCCAACGTATCGGTAACTCCCCCGCGTCGACTCGTGCTCGTTCCAGCGCGACCCGGGAGATGTCCACGGCGTCCACCTTGAGACCGCGGTGCGCGAGGTACATCGCATTGCGCCCGGCGCCACATGCCAAATCGAGCGCACGCCCGTCGACGGGGAGCAGGTGTGCGATCTGTTCCAGGAATGGGCTGGGATGCCGGCGGGACTCGTACGCGCCGTCGGCGTAGCGCGTATTCCACCGGTCGCGGTCGGCTGCGCTCATGCCTCCGGGTCCGACTCCGGCTCGGCGTCGCTGGCGGACGGACGCGGCGTGCGTTCGTGATCGGCTTCGTCCGGCGGCAGTTTGCGCACAAGGCGCCAAGCGAGCCACAGGCCCCCGATGCCGACGACGAGGCCCAGGCAGAACACGATCACGGCAACGACGCTGCTTAGATCGACAGCGGTCTGGCCGACGCTTTCCATAGTGTGCTCCGCGTTGCGGACGACAAAGAGACCCGAATCAGCGCCACCATACCAGCGCAAGGTCCTCGGGGTATGCTGTGCCCTTTTGCGATGGATGCCCCAATGAAACTCTACGAATACACGATGGCGCCCAATCCCCGGCGGGTGCGCATATTCCTGGCCGAGAAGGGTGTCGAGATCGACACGGTCCAGGTGGACATCCCGTCCGGCGAGAACCTGTCCGAGGAGTTCCGGGCCATCAATCCGCGCTCTCTGCTGCCGACCCTCGTTCTCGACGATGGCACCGTCATCGACGAATCCGTCGCCATCTGCCGCTACATCGAGGAACTGCATCCCGAGCCGGCCTTGATGGGCACCGATGCCAAGTCCAAGGCCGTGATCGAATCGGCGCAGCGACACATGGAATGGGACGGGTTGTTGTCCGTTGCCGAGGCGTTTCGGAACGCCAACCCGGCGTTCGCCGATCGCGGCATATCGGGCAGCGAGGGCGTGCCCGCCATCGAAGCGCTCGTTGATCGCGGGCGGGCGTCGACGATCCGTTTCCTCGGGGCATTGAACGAGACCTTGGCCACGTCGGAGTACGTTGCGGGGGACGCTGTCTCGATCGCCGACATCACCGCCTTCTGCGTGGTGGACTTTGCGAAGTGGATCCAGGTCCGCGCGGGCGACGAACATCCCCATCTCAATCGTTGGTACGCCGAGTTCAAGGCCCGACCGAGCGCGCAGGCGTAGGGGACACCCTAGGGGACACCCTAAGCGGTGTCCCGTTTTGGTTGAACCGCCAACCGTCGAATCCGGCAAGCGCGACGGACAAGGCGGCTCCCGGAGATCGGGACGGGACAAGCCCGTCCCCTACGACGGTGGCACGTAACCCGCCGGTCGCTCGTAGTCCTCGTTTGCCAGGAACTTGTGCATCTGATCGGCGAGGAATTGGCGAGCCTGCGCGTCCACCATCGACAGGTGGTGCTCGTTGAT
>JAGWBM010000064.1:9219-19321 GCA_021295895.1 Pseudomonadales bacterium | reverse complement strand
AGTACTCACCAAGCGTTGGCCTCTATCAGTTTAGCGGCTACGGCGGACAGGCCAAGGGCGTGTTCACCGGGTCGTATCCATCGCCCGCCGCGCTCGTGGGCGGCTGTGGGCACCGCCTTGAGGCGTACGTAGACAGGCTCTACCGCCAAGTCGAAGTGGCTGAAGCCGTGGCGGAACGGTGCTCCCGCGTGGACCTCGTCGACCAAGTCCCGATGGATGCCGGCAACGGCGAGAAAGCTCTCCAGGGTTTCGTTGGCTTCCCGTTCCGGGGGAGACCACAGGCCGCCCCAGATGCCGAGTTCAGGGCGCCGTTCGACAAGACATCGGCCGGCCGGCTCGACCAGCACGAAGTACCGGCGTCGTTCAAGACGTCTGTTACGCCCGCCGGCACGCTCGGGAAATCGCTCGACGTCCCGGGTGGCCAAGGCCTGGCATGAACCACGAACCGGGCAGAGGGAGCACTGCGGCCGGGCGCGCCGGCAGATGGTTGCGCCGAGATCCATGATCGCCTGGGTGTAGTCCGCGACCCTGTCGCGAGGCGTGTGGCGTTCGGCCAGACGCCAGAGTTCCTTCTGGGTCTTGGATGACGAGACCGGTCCCGGGAGGCGATGCTGGCGCGCCAACACGCGCTTGACGTTACCGTCGAGGATCGGTGCACGTATGCCGTAGGCTTGGGCGGCGATCGCGGCGGCTGTCGAGCGGCCAACGCCGGGGAGTTCTTGAAGAGCATTCGGCGTTTCGGGCAAGACGCCACCGAGTTCATCGGCGACGAGGAGCGCCGCGCGGTGCAGGTTGCGGGCGCGCGCGTAGTAACCGAGACCGCTCCAGTAGTGCAGGACTTCGTCGAGATCGGAACCGGCCAGGGAATGAACGTCCGGGAACCGTGTCATGAAGCGCCGGAAATAGGGTATGACGGTGGTGACCTGGGTTTGCTGGAGCATGATCTCGGAAACCCAGACCCGGTAGGGCGTTCGGGGATGCTGCCAGGGCAGGTCCTTGCGGCCGTGTTCGTCCCACCAGGCGAGCAGGCGCGCGGCGAATCCGACGTGGGCCTGCGAGTGATAGGCTTCCGCCATAGGTGAATTCTGAAGGGCTGGCAGGAAACGAGTATGGATGCGGAGGTCGGTGCCTGGGAACCCCCGGTGCGCTTAAGCGATCGGCACGCCCGGACCCTGGACGAGGCGGAGACGGCTGGTGACCGACTGGTCGTTGACGAGGATGCGGCAAACTGCCTGCGCGACGTCGTGAACGCCGAAGCCGAGGCGTGTTCCGCCTTCTTCGCGGGGGCCTCGTCCCACCGCTTGATCGCCTGGTTGCGCGTGCTCACGTTGGCGGAGCGGTCCGTTGCCGGCTGCGACGTCGGCGCGAAGTCGCCGGTGATCGTCCTGGCCCGAATGCTGCGGGAGCGGGGTGATTATCCCGGGGAACTCACCGCGTGGATCAAGTCCGTGAGCAGTAACCGCTTCCTGCCCTACGGCAGTTTGATGGACCGTTTGAACGGCTGATCGGCTGCGGGCGGGTATACTGCTGCCTTTGTCGGTAAGTCGAGTTCGCATGGCCGACCGCAAGGCATCCAAGACCCGCGAAACCTTGGAAACCCGCATCGAGGTGGCCGTGAACCTCGATGGTTCGGGCGCTGCCGATATCTCCACCGGACTGCCGTTCTTCGAGCACATGCTCGACCAGGTCGCACGGCACGGGCGCATCGACGTCGAGATCGCCGCGCACGGAGATCTGGACGTCGACGCGCACCACACCGTCGAGGACGTCGGCATCACCCTGGGCCAGGCCCTTGCCGAAGCGGTTGGGGACAAGCGCGGCATCTTCCGTTACGGCCACGCCTACGTGCCCCTGGACGAAGCGCTGTCACGGGTGGTCGTGGATTTCTCCGGGCGGCCGGGTCTCGAATACGACGTGGCGTTCAGCCGTGGCCGGGTCGGGAATTTCGATGTCGATCTCCTGCACGAGTTCTTCCAGGGCTTCGTGAACCACGCGCAGGTGACGCTGCACGTGGACAACCTCAAGGGGACCAACGCGCACCACCAGGCCGAGACCATCTTCAAGGCGTTCGGCCGTGCACTGCGCATGGCGCTGCAACGAGATCCGAGAACCGTGGACACGCCATCCACGAAGGGATCGCTCTAACTCCGACAGCGACCGTGGAGGCGCACCCTTGCTGCTGATTCCAGCCATCGACCTGAAGGGTGGCCAGTGCGTGCAATTGCGCCAGGGCATCATGGACTCGGCGACGGTCTATTCGACCGATCCGGCCGGGATGGCCCGGCATTGGGTGGACGCCGGCGCCCGTCGGCTACACGTGGTGGACTTGGACGGGGCGTTTGCGGGGCGCCCGGTCAACCACGATCTAGTCCGTCGAATCGCGAAATCGGCGGGCAGTGTGCCCGTGCAGGTTGGCGGCGGTGTCCGCGACCTTGAGACGGCTCGGGCCTACTTCGATGTTGGCGTGAGCCAAGTCATTACGGGAACCGCGGCAATTGAAGATCCGGAGTTCTTGGAGGCACTGTCCAAGACCTTCCCCGGTCGGATTGTGCTGGGCCTCGACGCCCGGGACGGTCGCTTGGCGACCCGGGGATGGGCGACGTTGAACGAGGTCGACGCGGTGGCGTTTGCCGGCGCACTTGACGCCGAGCTATTCGCCATCGTCTATACGGATGTCGGCCGCGACGGGATGCTTGCCGGCGTCAACGTGGCAGCGACCAAACGCATCGCGCTCGCAGCCAACGTGCCGATAATCGCGTCGGGCGGGATCAGGAGCCTCGGCGACCTCCGCGCCTTGGAAGGGCTGGGCTTCGGTTCGGATCGGCTCTTGGGCGCGATCAGCGGCTCGGCCCTGTACGAGGGGACGTTGGATTTCGTTGCGGCCCGACGGTGGCTCGAGGGGCGGGACCGGACCGACCCATCGTGATCGAATCGAGTTGGGGCTGGGACTCGGTCTTGGCGTTGACTAGCTACCCGGTGCGCCGGGCAACGGATCGCCGGGCCACATCGGCGAATACCTCGATCCGGACGACGAGTACGTATCGTCCGCGCAAGGCGAGGCTTCCCACATCGGCGAGTATCTCGACCCCGTCGCGGACGAATAGCGCCCGGACAGCGGCGGTTTCTCAACCGGCGCCGGTCTTGCGCAACTCCGCGAGGGCCGTGTCGAACAGACGCTGGTCGAATGCCTGCCTCGACTCGCTCGTCTCCGGGAGGACGCGCACATCCGGTGTCACGCCACCGTCCTGGATGGTATGCCCGGAAGGCGTTATATAGCGCGCGGTCGTAAGCTTGAGGGCGCCCGAGCCCAAGCGGATGACGGACTGCACCGAGCCCTTGCCGAAGCTTCGTGATCCGATCACCACCGCGCGTTCCCTGTCCTGGAGGGCGCCGGCGACGACTTCCGATGCGGACGCGGAGAGGCCGTCGATCAAGACCGCGATGGGTACGCCGGCGACGATGTCGTCGTCGGCTGCGTGGAAGCTCCGCTGAGCCTCCCGGCGACCGTCGATCGTGACGATGACACCCTCGGTCAGGAATGCATCGGCAACCTCGACGGCGACTTCCAAAAGGCCACCGGGATTGCCGCGCAGATCCAGGATCAGACCCGACAAGGATGCCTGGCGCTGCAAGTCCTCGACCGCTGCCTCGAGATCCGAACGCGTCGGTCTGTCGAATTGGTAGATCCTCACATAGCCCACCCCGGGTGCCAGCATGTGGGCGACCACGCTGGCGATCGATTCCCGGGTGATGTCGAAGTCGAGAGGCTCCGTGATCGAGTGCCTGCGGATCCTCAGGTGCACCGGCGTGCCGGGCTCGCCGCGTAGTACGTTGACCGCCTCCGAGAGCGTGCGTCCCGCCAAGGGTTCGTGGTCCACTTCGACGACGCGATCGCCGGCGGCGATGCCGACCCGTTCCGCGGGTCCGCCTGCCATGGGGCTGATCACGGTGACATGGCCGTCCACCATGGCCACGTCGACGCCGATTCCGCCGAACCGTCCGCTGGTGGCTTCCTCGAGCACGATGAGCGCATCGTCGTCGAGGAAGGCGGAGTGCCCGTCGAGGCCCTCCACCATGCCGCGGATCGCGTTGTCGACGAGATCATCGGGGTCGACTTTCGCGATGTAGCTGCCTTGGATCTCGCGCGCGGCTGAAACCAGCAAACGCTCGTGTCGCGCCTCGCCGCCGTAGTAGATCGCGCTCCAGAAGGCGGCGACGCCGAGGGAGACGCCACCCAACATGCTGACGACGATGCCGATGATCGTGACGGGACGCATTGCCATGACGACATCATAGTCAAAACGCGTCGACCAAGCCGGGCGGGTGGAGTTTGTCCTCGGCCGCCCAAGCGCGCGCGAACGGGGGGTAGTTCTGTAGACTCGTCGGTGCGACCTCACGATTGTAGGCGACGAGATGCTGAGCTATTCCCCGCCTTTGGCCGACATGGAATTCGTCCTCTTCGATGTGTTCGACGCCGAAACCGAGTGGGCGCGCATGCCCGCGCTAAGGGAGACGGACAAGGCGTTGGCCTTGGCGGTGCTCGCCGAGGCGGGCAAGGTGGCGCGCGAGGTCATGGCACCCCTCTACCAGGCGAGCGACGCGGAGGGTGCTCACTGGCACAACGGCGCGGTGTCGGCGCCCGCGGGGTTCAAGGAGGCGTTCAAGGCGCTTGCCGAGGGCGGCTGGTTCGGGGTCGCCGGCAACCCCGAGCATGGCGGACAGGGCCTCCCCAAGATGCTGACGGCGCCCCTCGAGGAGATGCTCTGGGGTGCCAACGTAAACCTCTACTTGTACGGAGCACTGACGGTGGGCGCCGCCGTTTGCATCGACACCCACGGCGACGAAGCCATGAAGCGGACGTATCTCCCAAAGCTCTACGGCGCCGAGTGGACGGGGGCGATGGCGTTGACGGAGTCCCACGCCGGGACCGACCTCGGCATGATCCGTACCCGCGCCGAACCCAGCAGGGACGGAAGCTACGAGATCACGGGCACGAAGATCTTCATCACCAGCGGCGAGCACGACGTCGCCGATAACATCGTCCACCTCGTGCTCGCGAAGTTGCCGGACGCGCCTGCCGGCAGCCGCGGCATCTCGCTGTTCCTGGTTCCCAAGTTTCTGCCGGACGGCACCCGGAACACCTTCGCCAGCGGCTCGATCGAACACAAGATGGGCATCCGGGGCAGCGCCACCTCCGTGATCAACTACGACGCGGCGACCGGCTATCTCGTCGGATCACCGAACGGTGGCCTCGCCAACATGTTCACGATGATGAACCACGCCCGGCTGTCGGTGGGCATACAGGGCCTTGGCCTGGGCGAACTGGCATACCAGAACGCCCTCGCCTACGCCCGGGAGCGGCTTCAGGGACGGGCTGCTACGGGGCCCAGGAACCCGGATGCGCCGGCGGACTCGATTCTCGTACATCCCGATGTGCGACGGATGTTGCTCACCCAACGCGCCCTCACGGAAGGCGGGCGAGCCTTCGCGGCATTCGTCGGGATGTTGCTCGACCGCGCCAAGTACGCGACGGATCCAGCGGAGCGCAAGTCGGCGCAGTCGCTAGTGGACTTGCTGACGCCGGTCGCCAAGGCGTTCCTCACCGACCGGGGTTTGGAGGGTGCCGTGCTGGCCCAGCAGGTGTTCGGCGGGCATGGCTACATCGTCGAACACGGCATGGAGCAGATCGTTCGCGATGCTCGCATTGCCCAGATCTACGAGGGAACGAACGGCGTACAGGCGCTCGATTTCACGGCCCGAAAGGTCCTTCGGGACGGTGGGGCGACCTTGCGGCGACTGCTCGGCCAGATGGCGGGCGATCCGGTTCCGGACGAGTTTTCGGCACCCTTGACGGATGCGTTGGCTATGATCGAAGCGGCAACGGCGCATCTCCTTGCCGGTGCGCCGTCGGACCCTGATCTGCCGGGGGCCATCTCGGCGGACTTCCTGGAGTTGACGGGTCTCGGGATCTACGCATGGTTGTGGGCACGGATGGCACAACTTGACGTCGATTGGAGACGCAACAAGACGGATGTCGCGCGGTTCTTCTACGCCAAGCTGTTGCCCAAGACGCGAACGCTGCTCGCCAGCATCGAGGCCGGATCGGACAGCGTCATGGCACTACCCGAGGAGTCCTTCTAGCGACGCCCCGGCTCGCACGGATGCATCCGTAGGGGCGACGCTATCGCGCCCGCAGGGCGCGCCGTCGCCCGCGCCGACAGGTTTGGTACGGGACGGGACAAGCCCGTCCCCTACGACCGCGGCGCGCCACCTAGCCGTTGTCGCAACAGTTCGTAGATTCCGCCGAACGCGCCGTTGCTCATGATGACGACGTGCGTTGGGCGGGGGCTGTCCGTTCCGAACGCCGCGATACGGTCGACTAGGTTCGCGATATCCGTCTCCACCGAAGCCGGCACCAAGCTGCCTTTGACCACTTGGCCGACATCCCATTGGATGTTGTCGCCCCGGAACCAGATGGCTTCGTCCGCGGCGTCGCAGCAGTTGGTGAGTTCGCCGCGCAGGGTGCCCAGCGACATGGTGTGGGTTCGGGGTTCGACGACGGCGATGATACGTTCGCTGCCGACCCGGGCTCGCAGGCCCTCCAAGGTGGTTCTGATCGCACTGGGGTGGTGGGCGAAGTCGTCGTAGATCCTTAGTTGAGGCAGGTCCACGATCAGTTCCATACGTCGCCGCACACCGCGGAACGTTCCGAGGGCGCGGATTCCTTGGGCAGCGGGGACACCGGCGTGATGGGCGGCGGCCAGGGCGGCCAAGGCGTTGGCGGCGTTGTGCCGACCCATGAGTTCCCAGTCGACTGACCCGATGGGCGTGCCATTCAACGATACGGTGAAGCGGCTGCCGTCGGCGCGGAGGTCCACCGCGTGCCATTGGTCGGCGGTCGCGGTCTTCGAGCCCGCCGGCGGTTCGCCGTTGTCCTCCAGGGCGAACGTCGACACCGGTGTCCAACAGCCGCGTTTCAGGGTTGCCTCGATATTGGCGTCGCGGCTCGGTGCGATGATGAGTCCGGAGCGGGGCACGGCGCGCACGAGGTGGTGGAACTGGTACTGGATCTGGCCGAGATCGCCGAAGATGTCGGCGTGGTCGAACTCCAGGTTGTTGATGACCAGGGTCTTCGGCCGGTAATGAAGGAACTTCGATCGCCGGTCGAAGTAGGAGGTGTCGTACTCGTCCGCTTCGACCACGAAACACGGCCCCGTGCCGAGCCGTGCCGACGCGGGGAAGTTGCACGGGACACCGCCGATCAGAAACCCCGGGTCGCGTCCGGCATGGTCCAGGATATGCGCGATCATGCTGGCCGTGGTGGTCTTGCCGTGGGTTCCCGCCGCGGCGATGGTCCAGCGTTCGCGGAGAACCGCTTCACCCAGCCACTCGGCGCCCGAGGTGTACGGCACGTCGTGCTCCAGGATGTACTCCACGGCTTCGTGACCCCGAGGCATGTTGGCATTGCCGACGATGGCGAGGTCGGGGCGGGGGCGGAGTTGGTCGGGGTCGAAGCCCTCGAACACCTCGATGCCCGCGGCGGCGAGTTGGTCGCTCATCGGCGGGTAGAGGGCGCGGTCGAAGCCGCTGACCTCGAATCCCTTTTGTTGGGCCAGCTGGGCAAGGCTACCCATGAGCGTGCCGCCGATGCCGAGAAAATAGAGTCGCACGGATGCCCTTGGCTGCACGCCTCTAAACGGCGGAGCTACTGACGATTAGGTCGCCCAGAAAGGCGATTGCGACGACTGTCCCGAGCAAACCTGTCGCGAACGCCAGCAAGATCCCCACCCACAGGCGCGTCGCGAGGGCTCGGTGCAGGATGAACCCTACGACGGCGACACTCCACAGCAGGAGGACCCACCTTGTCGTCCTCTCGGCGACGCCGCTGGTGGCCCCCAACGCCAGGGAACTCACGGCGTCGATCAAGACCTCCGTCCCCAGGATTGCCCCGAGCGTTGCCGGAAATCGCGGCTCGGAATTGCGAAGGTACAGCGCGAACCAGGCGATGGATGCCGTCACTGCGAGATTGATGAGCGCCAGGTTTAACCACAGCGGCAGTGAAAGGTCCGGATACATCACGGCGGACAGAACCACGCCCATCGCCAGTTCTGCGGCGATCAACGAGACGAGGAACCAAGTGTGTGTCGGCACGGTTTCCGGACCATCGCGTAGCAGGCAGATGTTCCAGAACAGCCGGAGAACCGCTGTCATGCGTGGAATTGTCGCATATCTGGGTTGACCGGTTGGCCGTTTGGGAACCGTCGCGCCATCACTTCGACAGGTCGCATCGGTACGCGGCTTGGCCGAAAATGGGCACGGGGAGGAACAAGCCATGCCGATGAAGAACGCGTTCTATGCCCAGTCGGGCGGTGTCACCGCGGTGATCAATGCCACCGCCTGTGGGGTAATCGAGACGGCAAGAAGACACGCCGACCGGATCGGCACGGTGTTCGCCGGCAAGAACGGCATTCTCGGCGCGTTGCGCGAGGAGTTGATCGACACCGGCCCCCTCGCCGACGACGAGGTCGCGCGGTTGCGGCACACGCCCGGCGGGGCGTTCGGTTCCTGCCGCTACAAACTGGCATCTCTCGACGACGACGACAGGGAATACCGACGACTCATCGACGTGTTCCGCGCACATGACATCGGCTACTTCTTCTACAACGGTGGTGGCGATTCCCAGGACACCGCGCACAAGGTTTCCCTGCTCGGCGAACGGTTGGGATACCCGGTCGCCTGCATCGGCATACCGAAGACGGTCGACAACGATCTGCCGTTGACGGACACCTGCCCCGGCTTCGGCTCGGTGGCCAAGTACGTTGCGGTATCAGTGCGCGAAGCTGCCTTGGACGTGGCGTCGATGTGCGAGACCTCGACCAAAGTGTTCATCCTCGAAGTGATGGGTCGCCACGCCGGCTGGATTGCGGCGGCGGGTGGTCTCGCGAAAACCGGTCGCGACGAGGCGCCCCACGTGATCGTGCTCCCCGAAGTGCCCTTCGACGAAGAGAGGTTCCTCGCCAAGGCCCGCCATGCGGTCGACCGCGGGGGGTATTGCGTCATCGTCGTATCCGAGGGTGCCCGTTACCCGGACGGACGCTTTCTCTCGGACTCGGGCCGCACGGATGCGTTCGGACACGCCCAGTTGGGCGGCGTCGCACCCATGCTCGCGGAGTTGGTCCGGGCGCGTCTCGGGTGCAAGTTCCATTGGGCGGTCGCCGACTATCTGCAGCGTGCTTCCCGCCACATCGCCTCGGCAACCGACGTGGAGCAGGCCTACGCAGTGGGTCGTCACGCGGTGGAACTCGCCCTCGCCGGCAAGGACGGTGTCATGGCGACGATCGTCCGCACGTCCGATGCGCCCTACCGTTGGCAATTGGGTGATGTGCCCCTGGAGCGCGTTGCCAACGTCGAACGCAAGATGCCGAAAGCCTTTGTCAGCCGGGACGGCTTCGGTATCACGGCAGCGGCGCGGCGGTATCTCGAGCCGCTGATCGCCGGAGAAGACTACCCGCCGTTTCTGGGCGGCATGCCGGACTACGCCGCATTGCCCACGGCCACCGTGCCTAGGAAACTCGATTCATTCGAGGCATAGCCTCGTTCAGCGTTCGTTAAGGTCAGTTCGCGTACACTGAGCGCTTCGCGTCAGGGACCGCCAACGTGGTAGTAGGAAACCTGTACGGCGCCTTTGCCACGACGGTTGTCGTCGCGACGTCTGCCGCGGCGTCGGCGGCCTTCGCCGAATTGACGTACGACAACCATGTCATCGACCTCGGCGAGGTGGTTTCTCGAACCGTTCTCCACGGTCGCCTGACGGGTGGCGATACCGACGATCTCATCGTCTTCACCCACGCCGACCGGGCCCGGTGGATGGCCGTCTATGCCTACGATGGGAAGACGTGGTCACGGCGCCATGTCGGTGAGGTCGCGCCCGAGATCATCTTCGTCGACATGATGAACCTGGGCGGCCAGGATCGGCTGCTGGCGTTGCGCCGCGGGCGCATCGACTGGATCGACCCGAAGACCTGGGAGCCGAGGCCGTGGCTGACCGCGGCGTCGATGTACAACCTGGCCCCGCCGGACGTGCCCGAACTCGACATCGCTC
>JAGWBM010000064.1:0-9190 GCA_021295895.1 Pseudomonadales bacterium | reverse complement strand
ACGGCTACGCCGTGTGGACCCAACGTCCGGATGGCAGCCTGTCGGCGCCCGTCGAACTCGGTGCACCGGCCTCGGCCCGGACCGGCTTCCGTTCGGCGACCTATCGGGCGCGTGACATCTACCGTTTCGACTACGACGGCGATGGCCATGTTGATCTGGCGTTCTGGGACGACGGCGCCCTGGTCGTCTACGCGGGCGATGCCGACGGTGGCTTCGTCCCGGACCCGATCGAGGTTCGGATGCCTCTGGAGCTCGACACCGACGACCTGACGGTGAGTTTCGGTTTTGGTGGGGAAGTGGACGAGACCCGATCGCTGCTCTACCGCGTCGACGACTTCAACGGCGATGGTATCGGCGACGTCGCCACCAGCACCATCGAGGTGGGCGGCTTGTTCGATCAGTCCACCCGATACGACTTCCACTTCGGGCAGCGCGAGGCAGACGCGACGGTGTTTCGCGAGATTCCGGACACGGTCATCTCCTCGGAGGGTGTGCAGGGACCCCTGGAGCTATCCGACTTCGATGGCGACGGGCGGCTGGATTTCGGCATGGTGTCGTTCAAAATCGGTATCGGCAAGATCATCTCCGTGCTGCTCACCGGCTCGGTCAGCTTCAACATGAACTTCTACCTGCTGGGAGAGGGCGGCTACCCCGCGAAACCCAACGTCCAAAGACGAACGAAGCTCCGGCTCGATCTCGGGTCCGGCGTCGTGGCCGGGAACTGGGTGTCCGTGGGCGATCTGACCGGCGACGGGGTCAAGGATCTCGTGGTCCAGGTGGACGCGACCCGTGTCGACGTCTATCCGGGCACGGGTGATGCAGATCTTTTCGAGCAACGACCGGTCGAGGTCGAGGTCAACCTATCGGACCGGGGAAGCGTGCGGCTTGCCGATCTCAACGGCGACGGCAAGGACGACATGTTCATGGCGTATCGCCGGCCGGACGACGAGTCGGTACGCGTCGGCGTGGCCCTCAGCCGGTGAATGTTGGGTAGTGCCGGATTCCGTAGGCCGTTGGGGATACCGTAGGCGACGGGCTTGTCCCGTCCCGTATCGAGCGTGTGTGGCGCGGGCGACGGCGCGCTCTGCGGGCGCGATAGCGTCGCCCCTACGGTCCGTGGCATGGAGCGGCCGCAAGGGACGACGCTCCTTGCCGGCAATCCTCGACCCAGAGCCGTCTAGCCGCCCACCGCGGCGAGCAAGAGCAACGCCACGATGTTGATGATCTTGATCATCGGGTTGACGGCGGGGCCGGCCGTGTCCTTGTACGGGTCGCCCACGGTATCGCCGGTCACGGCGGCCATATGCGCGTCGGAACCCTTGCCGCCGTGGTTGCCGTCTTCGATGTACTTCTTGGCGTTGTCCCAGGCGCCGCCGCCGGCGGTCATCGAGATGGCCACGAACAATCCGGTCACGATGGTGCCGAGTAGCATGGCGCCCACGGTGGTGAGCGCGTCGGTCTGATCGCGTAGCCCGAAGATGATGAAGTAGACGACGATGGGCGCGAGCACGGGAAGCATCGACGGCACGATCATTTCGCGGATCGCGGACCGGGTGAGCAGGTCGACCGCGCGGCTGTAGTCGGGGCGCCCGGTGCCCTCCATGATGCCCGGAATCTCCCTGAACTGGCGACGCACTTCCTCCACCACGGCACCGCCGGCGCGGCCGACGGCCTGCATGCCCAGCGCGCCGAAGAGATACGGCAGCATTCCGCCGATCAGGAGGCCGATCACCACGTAAGGGCTCGACAGGGTGAAATCGAAGGTGAGGTTCGGGAAATAGTGGCTCAAGTCTTGGGTGTAGGCGGCGAACAGCACCAGCGCGGCGAGTCCGGCAGAACCGATGGCGTAGCCCTTGGTCACCGCCTTGGTGGTGTTGCCCACGGCGTCGAGTGCGTCGGTGGTTTTTCGGACGTCCTCGTCGAGATCGGCCATCTCGGCGATCCCGCCGGCGTTGTCGGTGACCGGTCCGTAGGCGTCCAGCGCCACGACCATGCCGGCCAATGCAAGCATCGTGGTGGCCGCGATGCTGATGCCGTAGATTCCGGCGAACTGGTGGGCGACGACGATGCCGACCGCAACCACGATGGCCGGTATGGCGGTCGCTTCCATGGATACCGCGAGTCCCTGGATCACGTTCGTGGCGTGGCCGGTTTCCGACGACTTAGCCACAGATCGGACCGGGCGGTATGCCGTCGAGGTGTAGTACTCGGTTACCCAGACGATGAGGGCGGTTACCGCCAGGCCGACGATGGCGCACCAGAAATAGTCGAGGAATCCTTCGCCGAAGAGATACCGGGTGACGAAGAAGATAAGCAACGCAGATATCAAAGCCGTGGCGATGAAGCCCTTGTAGAGCGCGCCCATGATGTTCTCACTGCGGCCTAGGCGGACGAAGAAAGCCCCGGCGATGGATGCGAGGATGCAAGCGCCGCCGATCGCGAGCGGCGCTTCCATCGCCGCGGTCAGGGTATCGGTGTCCGCGAAGGTAATCGTCGCGAGCAGCATCGTTGCCACCAGGGTCACGGCGTAGGTCTCGAAGAGGTCCGCCGCCATGCCGGCGCAGTCGCCGACGTTGTCGCCCACGTTGTCGGCGATGACCGCGGCGTTGCGCGGGTCGTCCTCGGGAATCCCGGCCTCGATCTTGCCAACGAGGTCGGCGCCGACGTCGGCGCCCTTGGTGAAGATGCCGCCGCCGAGACGGGCGAAGATGGAGATCAGGGAACCGCCGAATGAGAGTGCCACGAGGGCCTCGATCAGGGTGCGCTCGTCGACGCCCACGGCCCCGAGAATGCCGTAGTAGCCGGCGACTCCGAGAAGCCCGAGACCGACCACCAACATGCCGGTGATCGCTCCGGAACGGAACGCGATGCTGAGCGCCGGTTTCAGCCCAGTCTTGGCGGCTTCGGTCGTGCGGACGTTCGCCCGGACCGAGACGTGCATGCCGATATAGCCCGCCGCCCCGGAAAGCACGGCGCCGATAACGAAGCCGATGGCCACCCAATGGTCAAGTGCCCACCACAGCACGAGGGCAACCACGCCCCCCACGATGGCGATGGTCGTGTATTGCCGATTCAGATAGGCGGCCGCCCCCTCCTGGATGCCCTCGGCGATCTCGCGCATGCGCTCGCTGCCGGCAGCCGCGGACAGCACCGAGCGGCTGGCGATGATTCCATAGACGAGCGCGAGTGCGCCGCAGACGAGCGAGAGGTTAAGGACATTCATGAACATTCAATCCGTGGCAAGTTGGTATGTACGGCTGACGGGACTGGGGTCGCGGAAAGCGGGTGCCCAAGGCCGACGCCGCCCCTCTATAGCGCAGGGCCCAAAGCGGCGGGACTCTACCTGAGACCGCGACTGCGGACAACACGAAGCCTTGCTCGCGCCCGCTTTCGCGCGTCTTGGCGCGGTTGCCGGCGAGGAGCGCCGGGACGCCCGATCCGGTTGGCTACGGCCGCAGGTTTCTCGCGGCCTCGAGCTCGCCGAACTCGGTGCCCAACGCCTGGTCTGCGTAACGCAGTGCGCGAATGACCTCGGCAGCGGCGGACGATCCGCGTTGAATCCGCGCCCGCTGGGACGTGAAGCGGAGAAATCCACCCAATCCGCTCGGACCGTACTGAATGGACCCGTGGGGCTCTTCATCCTCTCTGCCCTCGCGATACTCGTCGCCATCACGCACGACTTCGAGGCTGCCGCTCTCGTCGAACGTGTTTGGCGTGACGGACCAGCCCGCGCAGGTGCGATGCGCGTCCGCGGACTGGACAACCGCTCGCTCCAAGAGGTCCGGTCGGTAGTCGAGTTTCTCGCCCTGGGTGATCGCCAGGCACAAGGCGGCCAGCGGTAGATCGGGGAGACCCGCAACCAGCGGGCCGAGCGCGGCACCGGCTCGCGTGTTCATCTCCGTCGGTAGGTAGCCGTCCTCCGAGAGAATCCCGTCGATGCCGAATGGGCCGCGGTAGCCGACGGTTTCCCGGAGCATCGTGCCCGTCCGGTGGGCGACGGTGCGCATCGTTTCCCGGTCGTCCGGATTGGGATCGAACGCCGTAGCACAGCCAGCGTAGAACAGACGATCGCCGTCTGTCGGGCGCAATACGACCATCTCCACGGGTCGGAAAACGGCCACAGTGTCGGGACATACGATGCCGTGGATGCTCGCCGGAATACCCTCCAGAAAGGGCATGACGCGGACTCGGTCGGCGATTCGCCGCAACGACTCGAAGGATGCGTGGCCGTCGGCACCGCGACGTACCCAACGCAAACCCAAGCCTCCGCCGTTGGTGCCATCCCGGGCGTCCGCGGCCCAAACCGTGCCGAGGCCGCGATCCAGCGCCGCCGCGGCGGTCTTGAGGGATTCGTATCGGGCGGGGACAACCCGCGACGGCGCGCGTTTCACGCCCGCCGCGTCCCAGAAGGCATCGACCTTCACCTTGTCCTCCAGCGCGGCCCAAGACGCTGGCCTTGCGCCGTAGGGCGGGCGGGGCGGGGTGCCACGCGCCTCCGCCAAGGGACTCGCGAAGATGAAGTTGGCCGACCCGGTCGGATCCCAGGCGTCGATGGCACGGCGCAACGCCGGTGGCAGATCGTGGAGCGTGTTGTGCAGGTTGCGGTGCTCCTCCAGGATGTCCTTGCCCCCGAGCCCCAGAACGTGCAACTCGGCCTCCTCGGGCGTCGGCATGGCACCGGTACCCTCGGTGCCGGCGATGAGGAACGGACGGTCGGCACCGAGCGCGGTAAAGCGCCGGGCGAGGCCTCCGAGACCGACGGCTACGGGTCCCGCGATCAACCACTTCCGACCGGCAAACACGGGGCGCAGCAACTCGGTGTAGTAGTTGGCTGCCTCTTCCGCCAAGGGCGAACTGATGTTGTCGTTCATGGTGGCTCCTCTCGGGGGCGCTCCGCGCCGGAGGAGTCGTCGACGGAACACCTTCTCCGGGAGCGGAGAGGTCCGTCGTTGTCTGGAAGTTAAGGGGTCGGCAACTAGCCGATAGGACGAACCACACCACACGCGCCACGCATCAGCGCGGCGACCCAAATCAGGTATTGGATTGCATGGGCGGGGTTCATGGGCGGCGCACACTACCGGCGGGTGGCTTACGCGTCAAGGCGAGCCTGCAAAAGACCGGGCTGAGATCAGAGTGATATCAGGTTTGAGACCCGAATGGGGTGTGTCCGAGTCCGAGAGAACCCAAGATCGTACGGTTGAGTGCGAGGTCGACGGTCTTGGCGACGCAATGACGCCGCGGGTTTGCTCAACCCTTGTCGAGAAGATCCCGCAGATCGATCAGCGCCGCGTTGACACGCGAGACGTACGACGCCATGACCAGGGAGTGATTGGCGAGGAACCCGAATCCGCCGCCGTTCAGGATCATCGGGCTCCAGATCGCCCCTTGAGTGGCTTCCAGCTCGCGGATGATCTGGCGCAGGCTCACCCGGGCATTCTTGTCGTCGAGAACGGCGGCGAAGTCGTGGTCCACGGCCTTCAGCAGGTGTACGAGAGCCCAGGTCTGTCCGCGTGCCTCGTAGAAGACGTCGTCGATCTCGAACCAGCTTGTCTTCTTCTGCATGTCCTGGCCGGTGTCCGTCGCCTGGGTGGCGGCGGGATCGCCCGCGAGACCGAGGTGGAGCTGCTTCTTGCCCACGCTTTGCGAGAGCCGCTGAGAGATGTCGCCGAGGCGGGTTTCGACCTCCTGGAGCCACCGGGCCAGGTTGTCGGCCCGGGCATAGAACTGCGTATCTTCGGCGGCGCGGTTGGCGAGCCGCGTGGCGTAGTCGGTGACGTGTTCGGCGCCCTTGCGGTATTCGCTTTCCGACGCCGGGAAGATCCAGCTGGCGTTGTCGTAGAAGAAGTGCCCTTGGGCCGTGGCGAGATCCGGGTCCTCGGCGGACTGGCTTTGGGAGCGGCTCAGGTCGTTGCGAAGCGCCCGGCTGATGTCGCGCACATGCACCAGGACGCCGAACTCCCAGTTCGGCACGTTATCGACGATCACGCCCGGTGGGAAGATGTCGTTGGATAGGTAGCCGCCGCGCTTGTCGAGCAGCGTCTCGGCCAACATCACGATGGTGGTCGCGGTGGTGTAACCGGTAACGGGTTCGATCCCCGCCGCCACGGCGCGCTCCTTAGCCGCGGCCACCGGCTCGAACATGTCCGGTTCGTAGGACCACCACCACCACAGTGCGACCACGACGAGCAGGTAGATGCCCACACCAACGCCGACGACCACACCGACACCCGTGACGATCTTGCGGCTCCAGCCGGACTCGGCAGGGGTGAGGAAGGGGCTCTTTTGCCAGAACTTCCAGTTGAGCTCCATCAGTGTTTCTCCGGTCGGATCGCGAACACCACGGGAAGCGTCTCGCCGCTGTCGAGCGTGGCCGCGAGCGTCACTTCAGTGGCGGACCCATCGAACCCGAACAGCATCAAATGCCTACCACCGGGTGCGAAGGAAACGTTTGCCTTTGCCGGCATTGTCACGCGCGTAAGCGGTCGCATCCGCATCATACCGTCGTCTTCCGTGGTTTCGTGGATTTCCACCCGCATGCCGGGATGGTCGCTCGCAAATCCGGTGATCACGACGCTCACATCGCCTCGGTTGGTGATGTCGCAATAGGCCGCCGTGACGGTGCGACCGGCGATGGGCGCCCGGACCCACGCGTTGTCGAACACGAGCGGGGATCCGGAAGGCTCCTGCACATGACTACCACCCTCGCAGGATACGATGGCGAACGCGAGCAAGCCCGCGACGACGCCGAAGCACATCCTCGGCATGTCAGCTCTCCTCGGGCAGAAGCAACACCGTCACCTGCGGCGGCAGACCCATCTCGATCGCGCCGCGAATACGTTCCTCGCCCGGTGACCGGTTGAGCTGGCGGTATATCCATCGGCCATCCGCATCGCTTGGCGCGCGGATGGACACGCGCGCGTTCCTCGACCGTGCGCGCTTGCCGAACTCCATGAGCTCCGAAGCGACGGCTGCGGTGCGTTCGCGCAAGGCGGTCCGGTCGAGTCGAAGGATCAGCCGCTCGGCGTTTGCCAACGCCTCGAGCTGTTGGCGCACGGCGACGATACCCAGATGGTTGCGGTCCACGTACTCGGCGCGGGCGAGCATGGCGCGTGCATTTGTCCACTGTTCCCGCTCCATGGCGATCTGGGTTAGTTGCAGGTAGCGCTCCACGATGCGTTCGAAACCAAGCCGACCGGCCGGATGGTTCGGTGCCATCACCAACGCCTGTCGATAGTAGTGATAGGCGCTGTCGTCTTCCGGCGTCAGTAGACGGTCGTCGGCGAGGGCGCGTTCGGCGGTGTCGATGAGGACAAGGAACTCCTCCGACTCGCCGGGGTCCGGCACGACGATGTCAGGTGGCGGGGCGGGTTCCACGGGGAGCGGCTCGGGTTGGCTCGGCGTCGGTGCCGTGCAGGCACCGAGCAGAACCAACGCGAAGGCGGCGGTCAGTGCGGGTCGATGGTGATGGGGAGTGATCATCGGGTTGAGGGGAATGGCAGCGGGTTGGGCGTCCGGCAAGTCCGTGTCGTCGCGGGGACGTCGGGGTGATCGTGCGACAATCGCGGCTGGTCGCGCAAGGATCGAAACGTGCCTCGCCAACTCTTGCTGTTTTGCGTCGCGGTCGCCTTAGCGGAATTGGCGCACGCCGTCGAAACGAATGGGATCGACTTCGATGACATCGACGACCCGTTGGCCGAACAGCCGGTATTCCTCCAAATCGATCGAGCCTTCGCGTTTTCGTCGCGACTCCACGTCGGTGAGGGCGGGACCGAGGAGATCATCGCGCGCTGGGACATGCCCGAGGGCTACTACCTCTATCGACAGGGTTTCGGGGCGGACGCCGAGCGCGGGTTGACGTTGGGCGAACTAACCATCCCGCCCGGCGAGATGCGCACCGACGAGTATTTCGGCGAGTCCGAGGTCTACCTGGGTCGTGTCGAGGTCGTCGCCCCGGTGCTGAGTCGCTCCGCGGAATCAGCGACGGTCCGGTTCAGCTACCAGGGCTGTGCGGAACGGGGTTTTTGCTACCCGCCCGCCGAGCGCACGGTCACGTTCCGGTTCGCGCAGGTTCCTCCCGTGCGTTGGCAAGGTGGAATTCTGGCAGCCGGGGGCGTGCTGCTGCTCGCCGCGCTGTGGGCCGTCCGTGCGATCCGATCGCGCCGCGCCGTGCGATAATTACCGCGTTCAACCCCTCTGGCGAAGGTTGGTCCGTGGCGAAAATCCTGGTCCTGCATGGGCCGAACTTGAACCTCTTGGGAACGCGTGAACCCGATCTGTACGGAGCGGAGACGCTGGAGGATATCGACCGGGGGCTTGCCTTGCAGGCAGGTTCCGCCGGGCACGAGCTCGAGTCCGTGCAGAGCAACGCCGAGCACGAACTCGTCGAAGCCGTGCAACGTGCCAAGGCGGATGGCGTGCAGTTCATCGTTATCAACCCCGCCGCCTTCACGCACACCAGCGTGGCGTTGCGCGACGCCCTGCTCGCCGTCGAGATACCCTTCATCGAGGTGCACCTGTCGAATGTTCATGCGCGCGAGGCGTTCCGCCACCACTCGTACTTCTCCGACATCGCCGAAGGGGTCGTCGCCGGGCTCGGCGCGAAGGGCTACGAATACGCGCTGGCGGCAGCCATGACCCGGCTGGCCGAAGAAAGCGCACATTGAGGCGCGAACCATGGACATGCGAAAGATCAAGAAGCTGATCGAACTGGTGCAGGAGACCGGCATCGCCGAACTCGAGGTGAGGGACGGCGACGAGCAGATCCGGGTTGCTCAATTCGCACCCGGGACATCGGCCGGGCCCTCGGAATCCGCCAGCGCGTTGGCACCCACCTCACCGCCCGAGAATGGGCCGGTGTTGGAGAAGGGTGCGCCGGGGACCGTCATGCCGGCACCGATGGCGGGGACGTTCTACCGCTCGCCCGCTCCCGGCGAGACGCCGTTCGTCGATGTCGGCGACACCGTGGCCGTTGGCGACGTGCTGTGCATCATCGAGAGCATGAAGATGATGAACCGCGTGGAGAGTGACTTCGCCGGGCGGATTGCGGAAGTACTCGTCGAAAACGGCAAGCCGATCGAGTCGGGGGCAGGGTTGTTCCGGATTCTCTAGCGTTCTTGAGAAGCGCTGAGGTTCACACACTGGTTGCAAATGGAAATGCGCTTCGAACCGCTCTTGAACGGCTCCGGTACTC
>JAGWBM010000004.1:41448-70203 GCA_021295895.1 Pseudomonadales bacterium | reverse complement strand
TCGTGCCGCAGAGGAGCAGCGGCCGGAGTCCGTTCGACGCCGCCGGCGCCCTCGTCGGTCTGAGGCGAAGCCTCGCTGGGTTCCTTGAGCGGCGCAGATGTGCACACGCAGGTTGCATTTCGATCAACGCTTGGGATCGCTCTTGGACGGCTCGCGTACTCGCGAGACGCACTAGCCCGTCGCTCGGGGCCACGGTACCGATGGTGACCGCCCGTGCGGTTGTATCCCGTACACTTTGGCCCGTTTCCTCAACCCGCTGGATTCCTTGAGAAGCGCTGAGGTTCACACACAGGTTGCAAATGGAAATGCGCTTCGAATCGCTCTTCAACGGCTCCGGTACTGCGGAGACGCGCTAGCCATGTTCCGCCCGCTGGCCGTCAACATCGGTGTTCGCTACGCGCACTCGCGGCGTAGCTTTATTTCCTTCGTCAGCGCGTTGGCGGTGGGCGGGTTAGCGTTGTCGGTGGCGATTCTCGTTTTCGTGCAGGCTGTCGTGGCGGGTTTCCAGCGCGAAATGAACGAACGAATCCTTGGCGTCGTACCGCACGTCAGGGTTGGTTCCTTGGGAACGATCGATGACCGTGGAGATGTACTGGACGCGATACGGAGTGTCGAGGGCGTGTCGGGTGCGGCGGCGGTCGTGCAGGGTCGCGGCCTCTTGGTGCAATCAGGTCGGGTCGCCGGCGTCAACTTGATCGGTTTGGACCCGGAGACCTATTCCGAGGTGTCCCGCATCGACGAATTCATAGTCGGACGGGAAGCCCGAATGCCCGCACCAGGCCGGTTCGAGATCCTGCTTGGGGAACAGGTGGCGGATCGGCTTGGTGTGGCCGCCGCAGACGACGTCACCGTCGTTCTGCCGACGACGACCGTAACGCCGCTGGGCGCATTCCCCCGACAGAAGAAGCTTCGGGTGGTGGGCGTGGTCGACACGGGCTCGCAACTCGACCGGACATCCGCCTATCTCCACCGGAAAGACGCCGCCAAGCTCTTGCGGGCCGGCGCGCTGGACCACGAACTGCACGTGAAGGCGACCGACGCCCTCGGGGCGGAAAGCGTCCGCGCACGGATCAACGATGCACTCGCGGGGCAGGGATTTCGAGCGATCAGTTGGATGGCCAGCTTCGGCAATCTCTACGCGGCGATTCGGTATACCAAGAACATGTTGTTCCTCCTGCTGTCGCTGCTGGTAGCCGTGGCGGCTTTCAACCTCGTATCGAGTCTCGTCATGATCGTCAACGAACGGCGCGGCGACATCGCCATCCTGCGCACGATGGGGAGTCGTTCCGGCCTGGTCATCGGCGCGTTTCTGGTTGTGGGTACGCTGATCGCGGTCGTGGGCATCGGACTGGGTGTGGCTGCGGGGATCGGACTCGGGATCGTGGCCGAAGCCGGGTTTCCCTGGCTTGAAGATCTGCTCGGCACACGACTGATGGGCGAATACCTCATCACCGCGTTGCCCGTGGAGTACGCCGTGGGCGATGTAGCCCGGGTAGCCGCGACGGCCTTCGTGCTGGGTCTTGCGGCGACGCTCGTTCCCGCTTGGCGGGCGGCCCGGTTGAACCCCGCGGATATCCTGCAGCATGAATAGCGGCGATCTTGCCCTCGCCGCCAAGGGCGTCAGCAAGTCGTTCGCCCAGGGCGACCAGCGCTTGGTCGTGCTTCGGGATATCGATCTGTCCGTTTCGCCGGGGGAGTGGGTAGGCGTCGTCGGCCGCTCGGGTGCCGGTAAGAGTACGCTGCTGCACATCCTCGCGGGACTGACCGACCCGGACCAAGGCTCGGTCGAGATCATGGGCCAGGCGCTCACCGGGGCAAGCCCGGCCGAACGGGCGCGGATCCGCAACTCCCGCATGGGTTTCGTCTACCAACTGCATCATCTGCTGCCGGAGTTCTCGGCGTTGGAGAATGTCGCCGTGCCCTTGCTGCTCGGGGGCGCGCGCTTCGCGCGGGCAGCGGCCAGGGCACGGGATCTGTTAGCGGAGGTGGGTTTGGCCGAGCGCCTGGAGCATCGACCGCACCAGCTATCGGGTGGGGAGCGCCAGCGCGTCGCGGTGGCGCGTGCGCTGGCGAGTGCACCGGCGATCGTGCTCGCCGACGAACCGACGGGCAACCTGGATCGGGAGAGCGCCGAGGGCGTCGTGGCAGTGATGTCGGACCTCATCAGGACCACGGGAACTTCGTTCGTCGTGGTCACCCACGATGCCGATCTGGCGGGATGTGGTGACAAGACCCTCGCTTTGCTGGATGGCGTACTCAGCGCGGTGGCCAAGCCCGCGTAGCAATCCCCGATGCCGGAAGTTCGAACAGCGCTGTGGATCGCCCGTCGCTACCTCCTAGCGCGGAGCCACGGCTACGCGACGTTCATCAACTGGGTCTCGTTCGTCGGTCTTGTACTCGGCGTCATGATTCTGACGGTGGTGCTCGGCATCATGAACGGTTTCGATCGCGAGATGACCGGTCGCATCCTGAGCGCGGTGCCGCACGGTTTCTTCGAGTACGACGGCGAAGCGCCGGTAACGGACCTCCAGGCGATCGAAGGCGTCAGCGACGTAGTCCGCCTCTTCCAAGGCGAGGTGATGGCGACACGCTACGGCGGGGTGGCATTCATCGCCTTGGTCGGGGTCGACGAGGCAGGTGCGCGCGCGATGCCTCGCGTCCTCTCGGGGGAAGCGCTCGAAAACCTGGTCTCGACCCCGGGGAGCATTGTCCTCGGTGCCATCCTGGCACGGGATCTGCGGCTGGGCGTTGGCGATGCCGTGCGCTTGCTAGTCCCGGTGCCGTCGACGATCGGCGTGCAACCCCGGATCGAACTGTTCACCGTCGCAGGAATCTTCGAGCTTCGCGCGCAGCCGGACGCGGCACTGGGAGTCGTTCGACGTCAGGACATCGTCGACCGTGGGCTTGTCCACGCGGGGTTGGACGGTTGGCGATTGCAGCTGGACGACCCGTTGAATGCGCCGCAACTAGCCGAGCCGATTGGCGCCGTCTTGGGGTCCGATATCAAGTTGCGTTTGTGGACGGACGACTATGGCGAGTTGTTCCGCGCCATCAGGATCGAAAAGGCGATCATGTTCGCGTTGCTGGCGTTGATCGTCGGGATCGCTTCGCTGAACATCGTTTCGGGTCAGGCGATGCTGGTCAACGACAAGCGCGGCGACATCGCGATGCTGGCGACCATGGGTGCCTCGCGCCGTTTGATCGTGGGCGTGTTCTTCCTACAGGGGTTCAGCGTGGCGGCTCTCGGCGTGGCGGCGGGTCTTGCACTGGGAATCGGCATAGCCGCCAACGCCGATGCCGTCGTCTCGTTCTTTGAAGGGCTCGTCGGCGCAAGCCTGATCGATGGCACCTACTTCGATCGGATCCACTCGTACCTCGTGTTGCCGGACGTGCTGGCAATTGTCGGTGTTTCCCTGGGACTCAGCTTGGCAGCCGTCCTGCGGCCCGCGTTCAAGGCGGCGGCCGAGAACCCCGCCGAAGCCCTGCACGCTGCCTAGGACTCTGTCGGATGTGGCGCGTCAACGGCAATTCCGGCTTGGCGCGGCGCACTGGCGGGTGGGGGCGCAGGCACGGCGGGCTCCGCACCGGTCGCCGCTTGCGGCGCCCGTCGCGACCGCCGGACGCGACGCTGACGCCACCGGCGGATGATGTGGAACCGCCAAAGGACACGTGACACCACGGCGCCGGTCAGGCCGCTTACCCAGCCGCATACAAGGCATCCGAGGGTGAGCGGCCACCAGATGGCGGCGAACTGGGAACCGAACCACTGCCAAGAGAGTTCCCAAGGCCCGGTCACCACTTCGGCATCGAGCAGCCACGCGCCGAGCTTGTACGCGAAATAGAACATCGGGCCGATGGTCAGGGGATTGGTGATCCACACCAACGCCACGGCGATCGGCAGGTTGCAGCGCGCGACCAATGCCAGGAGAGCGGCCAGGACCATCTGCGAGGGCACGGGCATGAAGGCGCAGAACAGGCCGATGAAGAACGCGCCCCCCACCGAGCGCCGGTGCAAATGCCACAACTCGCGGTGGAGTAGCAGATGTCGCACGGGCCTTAGGGCCTTTTGCGCACGGGCAGATACTTCGTAATCCAATGGTTTCGCATGCAGAGCGCGAGGTTGTGGCGAAGGGCGCCATTATGCCGGGTACCGGTGGATCGATGGTCATCCGAAACGCGGCGTTTGCGTTTTCGTTCGGCGCGGTGGCCGCGCATTGGTTGCCCGCGGCGCAATCACTGTGGGCATGTTGGATATGTGCTGGCATCGGCATCGCGGTTGCATCCAAGGCGCGCGTGCTCGGCGCGGCGCTGGTCGGGTTGGGTTGGGGTGCGGTCCACGGACTGGATGCCATCGACCGCCGTATCGATGTGGCATGTGCCGAGGCCAGGGTGGACGGACGCATTGCCGGATTGCCAGCCGAGGATCAAAACCGGGGACTGCGGTCGCGACGCTTTGTCTTTGTGCCCGAGACCGCGACCTGCGAGTTGGACGGCCCGTTGCGGCTGATTTGGCTCGACGGTCCGTCGGTGCGTAGCGATGAACGCTTCTCGCTCAAGGTTCGCCTCAAGTCGCCGCGGGCCGGTGCCAACGACCACGGATTCGACGCCGAGGCCTGGTTCGCCCGAGACAAGCTGGCGGCCACGGGCTACGTCGTCGATGGACGACGCCTTGATGTGCCCGGCGATGCCCACCGAATTCGTTCCCTCGGCGAGATCCGACAGGGAATGCGGGATGGACTGGCCGAGTTGCCCCTGGTCCACGGCGGGATTCTCGCGGCGTTGACCCTGGGCGACAAGGGCGCGATTCCGAGGGACAAGATCGATCTCTATCGACGCACAGGCACCATGCACCTCCTGGTCATTTCCGGCCTGCACGTCGGAATCGTCACCGCGTTCGGCTTCCTGGCCGGGCGAGCCCTCGGCCTGGTCGCTACCCTACCGCCACGAGCTACGGGAGTGGCCACGGCCGTGATGTTGACCAGCGCGTACGTGGTGCTTGCCGGTGGCGGACTGTCCCTCGTGCGGGCGTTTTGCATGTCCCTCGCGGGTATGGTCGCGTTGCTCGCGGGGCGAACCTCGGCACCCTCTGCGGTGTTTGCCTATGCCCTCGCCGTGGTCCTCGTCATCGATCCCATGGCACCACTCGGCTCGGGCCTGTGGTTGTCGTTCGGGGCAGTAGCGGTGCTGCTTGGTTTCTTCGTTCCGCGTCCCCGGAGGCGTTCCTGGCTGATTTCGGCCGTGGTCGCACAACTCGCCATCGCCACGGTGTTCGTGCCGGCAACGACGGGAATCACCGGCTTGATCCACCCGCTCGGTATCGGCGTGAACCTGGTCGCGGTGCCCACGGTGACCCTTCTCGTCGTACCGTTGGCACTGTCGGGCATCGCGTTGATCGCGACGCCCGTCGGGGCTTGGCTGCTCGGTGCTGCGGACTTCGTCGTGCACGTGCTCGAAGGCGTCCTTGCAGTCGCGGACGGAGTCACACCGATCTATGTGGCTTCCCACGACGGGTGGCTCGCCTGGATGGTCGTGGCGGCGGCAGCGGGCCTATTGCCAACCTCGAGATCTGCGCGGGCGCTGCTCATGGCCACCGTGACGATGATCCTGTTCCTGCCCCGTCCGGTGTTGCCGTGGGGGCAGGTGGACGTCACCGTACTCGATGTCGGCCAAGGGACGGCGGTTCTGGTTGAAACCGCCAATCACACCCTGGTCTACGACACGGGGCCCATGTACCCGTCCGGTCGCGACACCGGGGCGGGCGTCGTATTGCCGACCGTGCGCGGGCGTGGTTGGCCGCGTGTAGATCGCCTGGTTCTCAGCCACGGGGATGTGGATCACACGGGCGGTGCAGCGTCCGTGCTGGCCGGTGTGGAAGTCCGCCGGGTGCTCGCCGGAGAACCCGTCCCGGGAATCGAGGCGCAACCCTGCGCGACGGGGTCGAGTTGGCGTTGGGACGGCGTCTCGTTCTCGGTCTTAAGTCCCCGGGCCGATCACCGATTCTCGGGCAACAACGTATCCTGCGTGGTGCTGATCGAGACCGCGTCGCAACGCGTCCTGCTCGCGGGGGATATCGAGGCGGTCGTCGAGTACGCGCTCGAGGCGCCACCCGCCGATGTGCTCCTCGTGCCGCACCACGGCAGCGCGACCTCGTCGACGTCGGTACTGGTGGCTGCGACGAAGCCGAAATTCGCCATCGTCACCGCCGGATTCGACAACCGATTCGGCCACCCGCATCCGCGGGTCGTCGACCGATATCGGCACAGCGGCAGCCATATCGTCACGACGGGGCTAGCAGGCGCCGTCCGCTGGCGCAGTACCGACGACGATTCGGTTAGGGTTCAACGATGTGCGGAATCCCCCTATTGGCGCGCGGATCCGTCGAGTCCAAGCACCACGGCGGTGGGGTGCGAGTGGCTCGCGACGGGTGTGGCGAACAACCATTGAAGTCGGGCGGGTTTGGACGCACTTAAGTACGCATCGACAGCAGGAACCGCACACCGAGGATGCGAAACGACCGAATCACAACGCGTCTGCAATCAGCACTCGGCGATGCCCAATCGCTCGCCGTCGGGCGCGACCACGCCACCGTGGAGCCCCTTCACCTGCTCTCAACGCTGCTGGAAGATGGTGGCAGCGCGGCACTGCTTGGTGTCGCGGGCGTCGATGCCGCAGCCTTGAACGCCGACGTGGCCCGCCGAATCAACGACCTACCGCGGATTGCTCGCCCCACGGGCGAGGTGAGCATCTCGCCGGATCTCGCCAAGGTCCTGAACCTGGCCGATCGGGAAGCGCAACGTCGGGGCGACGAGTTCATATCCGCCGAGGTGGTCCTCGGGGTACTCGGTGGCCATCCCGGAGGTGCTGGAGAGGCTCTGCGGGCGGCGGGGTTTGATGGGGGTCGGTTTGCCGCAGCCATCGACGCCGCCCGCGGTGGCGAAGCCATCCGCGATGCGAATGCCGAAGAAAATCGCGAGGCGCTCGACCGGTACACGGTGGATCTCACGGCCCGCGCGGAGTCCGGCAAGCTCGATCCCGTGATCGGTCGCGATGACGAAATACGCCGGACCATCCAAGTTCTGCAGCGCCGCACCAAGAACAACCCGGTGCTCATCGGCGAACCCGGTGTGGGAAAGACCGCCATCGTCGAGGGTCTCGCCCAGCGCATTCTCGACGGCGAGGTGCCGGAGGGTCTCAAGAACAAGCGCGTCCTGTCGCTCGATATGGGCGCATTGATCGCCGGCGCGAAGTTCCGGGGCGAATTCGAGGAACGCTTGAAGGCCGTGCTTACCGAACTCGGTAAGCAGGAAGGCAACGTCATCCTGTTCATCGACGAACTTCACACCGTCGTCGGCGCCGGCAAGGCCGAGGGATCGATGGATGCCGGCAACATGCTGAAGCCCGCGCTGGCCCGCGGCGAACTGCACTGCGTCGGTGCCACCACCCTCGACGAATACCGGCGCCACATCGAGAAAGACGCGGCCCTCGAACGGCGTTTCCAACAGGTCCAGGTGGACGAACCCAGCGTCGAGGACACGGTGGCGATTCTGCGCGGGTTGAAGGAGCGCTACGAACTGCACCACGGCGTCGACATCACCGATCCGGCCATCGTCGCTGCCGCCCGGCTCTCGCATCGCTACATCAGCGGACGACAACTGCCGGACAAGGCGATCGATCTGGTCGACGAAGCGGCGAGCCGGATCCGCGTCGAGATGGACTCGAAGCCCGAGCCTATGGATCGTCTCGAACGCCGATTGATCCAGCACAAGATCGAACTCGAAGCCTTGAAGGACGAATCCGACGATGCGTCGACCCAAAGGCGCGCAGGGCTCGAGGAAACCATCGGCGAACTCGAGCGGGAATACGCGGACTTGGAGGAGGTCTGGACCGCCGAGAAGGCCACCGTCAGCGATGCCCAGCAGGTCAAGGAGTCCCTGGATGCGGCACGCTTGGAGTTCGAGGCGGCGCGCCGGGCGGGTGACCTCGCCAAGATGGCGGAACTGCAGAACGGGCGCATTCCGGCGCTGGAAAAGCGTCTGGCCGATGCGGCCGCGACCGATGGTCGTACGAACGTGCTGCTACGCAACCGGGTTACCGACTCGGAGGTCGCGGAGGTCGTCTCCAAGTGGACGGGGGTGCCGGTGACGAAATTGCTCGGAGGCGAACGCGACAAGCTTCTCAAGCTCGAAAGCGCCCTGCACGCCCGCGTGGTTGCGCAGGACGAGGCGGTGACGGCGGTCGCGAACGCCGTACGCCGGGCGCGAGCGGGGCTTGCGGATCCAAATCGACCGAACGGCAGTTTCCTGTTCCTCGGGCCCACGGGAGTCGGCAAGACCGAACTCTGTCGCACGCTCGCCGAGGTCCTGTTCGACAGCGAGGACGCCATGGTTCGCGTCGACATGTCGGAATACATGGAAAAGCACTCCGTGGCGCGGTTGATCGGTGCGCCGCCGGGCTACGTGGGGTACGAGGAAGGGGGGCAGTTGACGGAGCGTCTGCGGCGACGTCCGTATTCCCTGATCCTCCTCGACGAGATCGAGAAGGCACACCCCGACGTCTTCAACATCCTCCTTCAGGTTCTGGACGACGGCCGCCTCACGGATGGGCACGGACGCACGGTGGACTTTCGCAATGCCGTGCTCGTGATGACCTCGAATCTCGGATCTTCCCGGGTTCAGTCGCTCACCAGCGCCGGGCGCGAAGACGAGATCCGCACCGCCGTCATGGAAGAAGTCGAACGGCAGTTTCGACCCGAGTTCATCAACCGCATCGATGATGTCGTCGTCTTTTCACCGCTCAAGAAGGAGGACATGGCGGCGATCGCCGAGATCCAACTCGCCCGCCTACGCTCGCGCCTCGAAGAACAGGATCTCTGCTTCGAGATCGAACCCCAGGCGTTGGCGGCGTTGGTGGAGCAGGGGTACGACCCGGTGTTCGGGGCACGGCCGTTGAAACGCGCGATCCAGCGTGCGTTGGAGAACCCGTTGTCGGCGGCGCTCCTCGAGGGTCGATTCGTGTCCGGCCAGACCATTTGCGTCAGTCACGATGGCGACGGCATGCACTTCGCCGCCGTTGATGGCGTACCGCCCCGACGAGTATGATCGCGACGCCTTGTTTCGGGGTATGGCGCAGTCTGGTAGCGCACCTGCTTTGGGAGCAGGATGTCGGGAGTTCGAATCTCTCTACCCCGACCAGCATTACCTGATGGGCTTGGCCTGTCGAAGGCGCCCGTAGCTCAACTGGACAGAGCATCGGCCTTCTAAGCCGGCGGTTGAAGGTTCGAGTCCTTCCGGGCGCGCCAGCCGACCGCTGCGCGGTCGGTTTCGATTTCGCTTCGCGAAATCGTGCTTGTCGTCGCTGAACGGTTTGTGGTGCGGTCGCGTTTGGATTTCGCTGGCGCGAAATCCGCCTGGGATCCTTGGTGTTGCCAGGGCCGCTGCGCGGTCGCGTTTGGATTTCGCCGGCGCGAAATCCGTATCGGTGTTGGCATCGGCGCCGCTGGGTCTCGGTGGTCGCGCCAGCGGCGTACGGAAGCCCCGTCGCAAGGCGGTTGTGTTCTTGGCGTTTGTGCCGGTGGAAGTTGGTAGAATGCGCGCCCTTGACGCCGTCCAGTGGTGGGTGTAGCTCAGTTGGTAGAGCCCCGGATTGTGGATCCGGTGGTCGCGGGTTCAAGCCCCGTCATCCACCCCAATCGGCACCGTGAGGATCCACCTTTTCCAGACGATCGACCATGCAGGTATCCGTAGAGACGACGGGTTCACTCACCCGCAAGATGACCATTGCCGTTCCGGCGGCGCAGTTCGAAGATCAAATCGCGGATCGCGTCCGGAGCACGGCTAAGAAAGTGTCCCTGCCGGGATTCCGGCGCGGCAAGGTACCCCTCAGCGAGGTGGAGCGCCGTTTCGGGGAAGCACTACGCAACGAGGTGGCGTCGGACTTGGTGAAATCCAGTCTCGAAGACGCCGTGCGGCAGGAAGACATTCCCATGGTCGGTGCGCCTTCCGTGGAGTTGGTGAACCTGGACCCTGGCGCGGACCTCGAGTTCACGGCCACGTTCGAGGTGCTTCCGGAGGTGGATTTGGTCGACTTGTCGACGCTCCACGTGAGGAAGCCGGTCGCCGAGGTTGGCGAAACGGACATCGACGAGATGGTCGAGTCGCTACGCAAGCAACGCACCGAGTGGAACCCCGTCGAGCGACCCGTTGGCGCGGATGACCGGGTCGTCGTCGACTATTCGCTCAAGGTCGATGGCGAAGTGTTGGGGCATCCGCAGGCCGACTTCACTTTCGTTGTCGGTAGTTCGCAGGTGGCATCCGAGCTCGACGCAGCCGTGATAGGTATGACGGTGGGTGAGACGCGGGCGTTTCCAATAACGGTACAACGGGATAACAACGAAACTTCAGGTGAATTAGAAGCCATTGGCGAAGTCGTGCTGAAGTCGCTCGAAGCGCCGTCGGTGCCGGACCTCGATGAGGCCTTCTTTGAGGCGTTTGGCGTCGTTGACGAGGCCGTGCCGTGGGACGGTGACGAGCCGACGGGAGATGCCATGCCGCGCGGCGACGTGCTGGATTCCCGGGACGAGGACGAACAAGGTCACGAGCCGGTGGTCGAAGGGGACGCCGTGCCGCCGGGGGCCTTGGCGAAGTTTCGCGCGAATGTCCTCGAGCGAATGGAGGCCGAACTCGAGGTGGCGGCGCGAAACGAAACCCGGCGCCAGGTCATGGGCGCCCTGGCGAGGGCGCACCGGTTCGTGTTGCCACGCGTGCTCGTGGAAGAGGAACTCGAACAAGAACGCCAGCGGGCGGCCCAGATGATGGGCGTCCCGATTGAGCATGCCAATCTGGGGGACGTCATCGAACAGCGCGTCAGGGAACGCGTGAGAACCCGGCTAGTGGTCCGCGAAGTCGTGCAGCGCGAGGGTTTGCAGGCGGACGACGAACGGATTCGCGCCAGAATCGAAGAGATCGTGGCGCCATACGAGCAGCCCGACGAGGTACGTAGCTGGATCTATGGCGACGAGGAGCAGTTGCAGCGGGTCGAACTGGGCGTCCTGGAGGATCAGCTTGTGGAGCACATCCTGTCCAAGGCCACCGTGGAGTCCGTTCCAGCCACCTACAAGGATGTTGTGACCGGCAATTCGATCCCGGAGCTCCCGTTCGAGGAACCGACGTCTGCGGATGCGGATCTCGACAGGTCGCCTTTCGAACGCGACGACGCCGAAGATCCGGACGAGGCGTCAAGCCCCGAAGCGGGCGTCGGCGAAGCCGAGAAGCCGCCGAAAGGCCGTCTGCGGCGATGGTTCGGCGGCAAGCGCGCGTAGCGCGACTACACCACGAAGATTTAAGACGAGGGAATCATGTACAGCAATCAGCCGACACCCACCACGAATCTCAACCTAGTGCCGATGGTGCTCGATCAGAATGCCCGCGGCGAGCGTGCCTACGACATCTATTCGCGGCTACTGAAGGATCGCATCGTGTTCCTCGTCGGCCCCGTGGAGGACTCGGTCGCCAGCGTGGTCATCGCGCAGCTTCTCTTCCTGCAGCAAGAGAATGCCGAGAAGGACATCCACATGTACATCAACTCCCCCGGCGGAGCCGTGACATCCGGTCTGTCGATCTACGACACGATGCAATACGTCGGCTGCGACGTCGCCACGTACTGCATCGGTCAGGCTGCGAGCATGGGAGCGTTCCTGCTCGCCGCGGGTGCGAAGGGAAAGAGACTGTCCCTGCCCAACTCGCGGATGATGCTGCACCAGCCATCGGGTGGTTCCCAGGGCGTCGCCGCGGACATCGAGATCCAGGCGCGCGAAATCCTGGCCATGCGCAAGCGCCTGAACGAAATCCTGGCCCAGCACACCGGCCAGAGCGTGGAGCGGATTGCCACTGACACCGACCGGGATTTCTGGATGAGCCCTGAAGACGCGGTGGAATACGGCTTGGTCGATACGATCAAGCATCCGGAGACGACGAGCGCAGGTTGATTCTGCAACCTCGTTAGAGGAGCCCATTGGGCTCGATTGGGGGCGTCCGGTGGGCGCCACGACGTACACGCTTGAGCGAAGTTGGACCGTAGCGGGGTTGCAAAATGACCCCTGAGCCCTCATCGTTTGGGGTTGGCGGAGCCGACAAAAAGGGGCGCCATGGCGAACAATTCGGGCAGTGACGACTCAGACAAACGGTGTTCGTTCTGCACCAAGAGCCAGCACGAGGTACGAAAGTTCATCGCTGGCACTGGCGTGTACATCTGCGATGAGTGCGTCGAACTTTGCAACGAGATTATTCGCGAAGGCGTACCTGCCGGATCCAACGGTTCCGAGAAGGCCAACCTGCCGGTTCCGGTCGACATCAAGAGCACGCTCGACGAGTACGTGATTCACCAGGAGCACGCCAAGAAGGTGCTCTCGGTCGCCGTCTACAACCACTACAAGCGCCTCAACTACAAGGGCAAGAAGGACGACGTTGAACTGTCGAAGTCCAACATCCTGCTGATCGGCCCGACAGGTTGCGGCAAGACGCTACTCGCCGAAACCCTGGCCCGGTTGCTCGACGTGCCGTTCACCATTGCCGACGCGACGACGTTGACCGAGGCCGGGTACGTCGGCGAGGACGTCGAGAACATCATCCAAAAGCTGCTCCAGAAGTGCGACTACGATGTGGAACGCGCACAAGTGGGCATCGTGTACATCGACGAGATCGACAAGATCTCGCGCAAGTCGGACAACCCGTCGATCACGCGGGATGTATCGGGAGAGGGCGTCCAACAAGCACTGTTGAAGCTCATCGAGGGGACGGTTGCTTCGGTTCCGCCGCAAGGTGGCCGGAAGCACCCACAGCAGGAGTTCCTGCAAGTCGATACGTCGAATATCCTGTTCATCTGCGGCGGGGCGTTCTCGGGCTTGGACAAGGTCATCGTGGACCGGTCCGACAAGGTGGGAATCGGGTTCATGGCCGATCCCGGCGTGACCCGGAAGGATCCCAAGACCATTGGCGAAACCCTCCGCCAGGTCGAGCCCGAAGACCTGATCAAGTACGGACTCATACCGGAGTTCGTGGGTCGACTACCGGTCGTTGCAACGCTCGAGGAGCTTGATACCGAAGCCTTGATGCGCATTCTCACCGAACCCAAGAATTCCCTGACGCGCCAGTACGCCAAGCTCTTCGAGATGGAGGACGTCGAGGTGGACTTCAGGGACGATGCCCTCCGTGCTGTTGCCAAGAAGGCCATGGAGCGCAAGACCGGTGCGCGGGGGCTTCGCTCGATCCTGGAGTCGGTACTCCTCAACACCATGTACGACCTGCCGTCGTCGGAGGGAGTGGCCAAGGTCGTGGTCGACGAAAGCGTGATCGAAGGCGAGAACGAACCGATGCTGGTCTACCAGAGCGTTCCGCCGGTTGAAGGGGAAGCCGGGCCCGCGTCGAATCCCGCGAGCTAAGCTCTTTGCGCTCGGATGTTGACACTTGAGTCGTATTTCCGACAACCACAGCCTTCTCAAGCGCCGCTACGCGGAGCACCGCCGAGCAGCGAGGCGCTCTAACGCCGGCGGAGGACCTAGCCGATGCCGTTGACCGCTATGCTCACCGATCTCGCCGTGCTCCCGCTGCGCAAGATGGTGATCTACCCACACGGAATCCACCCGTTGTTCGTGGGGACCAAGCGTTCCATTCGGGCGCTTGAGGCCAGCATGGCCGGCGACCAGCAGATTCTCCTGGTCACCAAGCGCGATGCGGCCATCGACGATCCGGATCCCGGCGACCTCTACGATGTCGGTACCGTCGCGACGATCCTGCAGTTGCTGCCGCTCCCGGATGGCAAGGTCAAGGTCCTGATCGAGGGTGGCCAGCGGGCCAAGGTTGACAGTTTCCGGGTCGATGGACCGGTGATCGTCGCCAACGTGATCCCGTTCGAGGAGGTCGCACTGGCCGCCGGGGCGGCGGAGGCCGTGTTGCGATCCCTTATGGGACGCTTCGAGACGCTCGCCAAGACCTCCAAGGAGATTCGCCAGGACGTGGTCACGTCGTTGTCGAGCATCGACGATCCGGCGCGCCTCGTCGACACCATTGCCGCCCAGGCACCTCTGAAGCTTGAGGCGAAGCAGTCCGTGCTGGCGACGTTCGATCTCAAGCAACGCGTGCAGCGCATCGAGGCATACCTGGACGCGGAGATCGAAGCACGGCAGATGGACAAGCGCATCCGCGGACGCGTGAAGAAACAACTGGAGAAGAGCCAGCGCGAGTACTACCTGAACGAGCAGATCAAGGCCATCAACAAGGAACTCGGGGATCTGTCCGACGCGCCGAACGAATTGGACACCCTCAAGGAGCGGATCGACTCGGCCGGAATGCCCAAGGAAGCCCGCAACAAGGCCTCGAACGAGCTCGCGAAGCTCCGCCTGATGGCACCCATGTCCGCGGAAGCCACGGTCGTGCGCAGCTATCTGGACTGGATACTCTCGATTCCCTGGAAAAAGCGGCGACGCGTACGCCGGGACCTCCGGGCCGCGCAGAAGATTCTCGACGATGACCACTACGGCCTCGAAGAGGTCAAGGAGCGGGTCCTGGAGTACCTGGCCGTGCAAGGCAGGGTGAAGAAGCTCAAGGGTCCCGTGTTGTGCCTGGTGGGCGCACCGGGGGTAGGGAAGACGTCGCTCGGCGAGTCGATCGCCCGCGCCACCAACCGCAGGTACGTCCGCATGGCGCTTGGCGGCGTCCGGGACGAGGCCGAAATCCGTGGCCACCGGCGTACGTACATCGGCTCGATGCCCGGCAAGATCCTGCAACGCCTCGCCAAGGCAGGCGTTCGCAATCCGCTATTTCTTCTGGACGAGATCGACAAGATGGGCATGGACATTCGCGGCGACCCGGCGTCGGCATTGCTCGAAGTCCTCGATCCCGAGCAGAACCACGCCTTCAACGACCATTACCTCGAGGTCGACTACGACCTTTCGGACGTGTTCTTCGTGTGCACATCCAACTCGATGAACATCCCACCCGCATTGCTCGACCGGATGGAGGTGATTCGACTGGCCGGCTACACGGAGGACGAGAAGCGCAGCATCGCCTCGCGCTTCCTGATACCGAAGCAGAAGCGTTTGAACGGTCTCGGCGAGGATGACTTCAAGGTCACCGACGAAGCACTAACGCACATGATTCGGTACTACACCAAGGAGGCGGGTGTGCGTGGTCTCGAACGCGAGATCGCCAAGCTGTGCCGCAAAGTCGTTACGGAACAATCGCTAGCGGAGGGGGGGGACGAGGCTGCGGCGAAGCCCATCGAGGCCGACGACGTTGAAGCTTACAACGGCGTCAGGAAGTTCACCTACGGACGGGCGGAGAAGAAGAACCAGGTCGGGGTTGTCACGGGCCTGGCCTGGACCCAGGCCGGTGGCGAGCTTCTCAATATCGAGGCCTTGGCGGTTGCGGGCAAGGGTCAGCAAATCAAGACCGGGTCACTGGGCGACGTCATGCAGGAGTCTATACAGGCGGCGATGACGTTCGTGCGCAGCCGAGCGGCGGCGCTTGGTATCCGGGAAGACTTCCATGAGCGCTATGACCTGCACATTCACGTGCCGGAGGGGGCGACACCCAAGGATGGTCCGAGCGCCGGAATCGGGATGTGTACGGCGCTGGTGAGCGTCCTGACGGGAATTCCCGTCGCGGCGGACCTGGCGATGACCGGTGAGATCACTTTGCGCGGCCAGGTGTTGCCGATTGGCGGGCTCAAGGAGAAGCTGCTCGCGGCACACCGGGGCGGTATAACGCGTGTCGTGATTCCGGCGGAAAACGTCCGGGATCTCAAGGAGGTTCCGGACAACGTCAAGGACGACCTCGAGATTCTGCCCGTCGATTGGATGGATGACGTGATCGATGCGGCGCTCGAGCGTCGCCCTGAACCGCACACGGCCGAGCCCGACGAAGCCAGGGTTCCGCTCGGCCCACCGCAACCCACGGAAGAGTTGCCGATCAGTGCGCATTGAGTGGCCGGTTGAGGCTCGGGCCTTCCGGTCAGCCGTTGTCCCACGCGCGCGCCGCGTGAGTCGACGCGTTGCCGTCGCCGCGCCGCCGAATCCGTGGTGTGGCTACCCCGACACCGGGAAAAACCACACCTGTGTGCGGTATCTAATTGACGGTATTTCGGTCGGCTGATATAAACTCGGAATCTCGGCCGGCACTGCCTGCGGGGGCCGGTCTTACGAGAGGCACGCTGGTCGAGGGCCACCCACCTTAAGGACAACGCCAATGAACAAATCAGAACTCACCGATGCGATCGCCGACGAGGCGGACATTTCGAAGGCCTCTGCGGCGCGGGCATTGGATGCTGCACTCAACGCGATTCAAGGGTCGTTGCAGAACGGCGAACCCGTTGCCCTCGTGGGATTCGGCACGTTCTCCGTCCGCGAGCGCGGGGCTCGGACCGGACGCAATCCACGCACCGGTGAGGAGATCGAGATTGCGGCTGCCAAGCTGCCGGCTTTCAAGCCCGGCAAGGCTCTGAAGGACGCGCTGAACTAGAAGGCGAAGGGCGACAAGTACGTCGGACCCGCCCGGGTAGGTAAGTCGGCGGGGAACGAAATCCGTGGTGCTGCAGAAGATGCGCGCGGGCGCGCAGGGAATCTTCGCGAAGGTTCTTGTTGCCTTGATCGTCTTCGTGCTGGCCGTGACCGGGTTCGGCGCGATTCAGCTCTTCTCCGGTGGTGAACCGATCGCCGCGACCGTGAACGGCGATGACATCACTCAGCGTGTGCTCGAGTTGGAGACCCAGCGCGAGCGAGCGGTGCAGCGCAATCGTTTGGGAGACGAGGTCTCGGACGAGCTGCTCGACCGCCTGATCGATCCCCGAGTCGTGCTCGAGTCCCTCGTTGTCAAGACGCTAACTCAGCAGTTCGCCCGGGATCTCGATCTGTCGGTGAGCGAGGGCGCGGTTCAGCGGCGCATTCGAGAGTCTTTTGCCGGTGTCGAGGGCTTCGACGACGCGATGTACCGCAATTGGCTTGCGGGGTTCGGCCACACGCCGAGCTCCTACCAAACCGACCAAGCGGAGCGTCTGCTTCAAAACCAAGTCAACGCCAGCCTGGCGGAGACGAGTTTCGTCACCCCACGAGAGCTAAGGCGCAACGCGCGGATCCTGGGTCAACGTCGAGACATCGCCTACCTGCTCTTCGACGTCGAGTCCTTTGCCGCGGAGGTGGAGGTCGGCGATCAGGAAATCGAGGAGCACTACGGCAACTTCCTCGACGACTACATGACGCCGGAGAAGTTCGACTTCGAGTACCTCGAGATCCCGCGGGGTCCCCTCGAAGCGGAGGTCGTCATCGAAGAGGCCGCGATCGAGCTCGCCTACCAGGACGAGATTGCCGCCATGCCAGAACCTACACGACGTGCGGCGCACATTCTGCTCGAGGTCAATGACGAACGGAGTGTCGAGGATGCGATAGCCGTCTTGTCGGAAGTCGGCACGGCCATCGAAGCGGGAGCGAGCTTCGAGGAACGTGCCCGGGCGATCTCGGAGGACCCGTCGGCGGACCAAGGCGGGGATCTGGGCAGCATTGGGAAAGACGTCTTGCCGCCGGCTCTCGAGACTGCCTTGTGGTCGCTTTCTCCCGGGGAGGTGTCGGCCCCCGTCGAGACCGAGTTCGGGGTCCACTTGATAAAGCTCGTCGACATCGACGACGTCGATATCCCGTCGTTGGCGGAACGTGCCGCGGCTATCGGGAACGACCTGCGGCGTCAAGAAGCGGACACACGTTTCGAGGAGTTGCTTCGGGAGGCCGACGAACTCGCATTCGAAGACGGCGACACCCTCGGCGGGCTCGAGGAGCGCTACGGTGTTGAAGTCCAGGCGTTGGATGGCGTGATGCGATCGTCTCGCACAGGTATCTTCGCGGATGCAGCCGTTCGTCAGGCCGCGTTCGGGGACGAGGTTCTCGTCGAAGGCTTCAACAGTCCCGCGGTGGCAACCGCGGACGCAGCGGTGGTCATACGCCTGCGACAACGACATCCACCAACCGAACGACCCCTCGACGAGGTGCGTGAGGAGATCGGCGGGAGGTTGGCATTGGAGCGGGCACGACGTCAGACCGAGGACGCGGCCTTCGATGCGTTGACCCAGCTGGCCGATGGGTCCACGCCCGCCGAACTCGCGGACGCGACGGGGATCACGTGGCAACGCGCGGACGGCACGGCGCGTTCGGATCAGTCCGTGCCCGCGGAAATCCGCGCCCGGGCGTTCGAAATGGCGGCACCGGACCCAGGGGAGGCTACCTCCGACATTGCTGCCCTGGCGAATGGATCCCGGGCATTGGTGCGTCTCTCGAACGTGGTGCTCGAAGACTACGCCGCAACGAGCGAAGCCGACCGCAACGCACTCGCACGGTCGCTTGAACAATTGTCGGCTAACCAGGATCTCGACGCTTTGGTTCGTACCCTGCGGGCCGACGCCTCGATCAGCGCAATCGAATTCGCCGCCCCGTAGGGGCGATCCTTGCGGTCGCCCGCGCCGACCCTCAACCCGCCCCGGCGGCTTCACGGTCCAACGCAACGACGCTTGACCCGCCCTGAGGCCAGCGGTCGCCCGCAACGGCAGTAACCCGCTAGTGGGAAATCGACAAACGCTGGCCGATTCTCAGGATGTCCTCGGGACCAATGTGATTGGCGGCCATCAGTGCTTGGCGTTGCAGGCCGAGCGAACGAGCAATGCCCCAGATCGTGTCGCCAGGTTTGACGACATATTCGCCCGCGGATCCGCCGGCCAAGGGACGCGACAACCGTGCGTAGTGCTCAACGGGCCGGTGCGTCGCCGGAACCCGCAGGTGATCCCCCGTGCGAACAAGCGTGCTTGGCAAGCCGTTTGCTTGTTGGAGCCACTCCACGCTGGTGCGATACGCTCTGGCGATCTCACTGAGTGTCTCGCCGGAAACGACGCGATGGCGCACCCAGGCGAGTCGCTCCGTCTCGGGGATTCGCGCCAGTGCCTCGGCGGCTGTTGACTCGCTGTCGGCACTGACGAGGAGTCGGTGTGGCCCTTCCGGGTGGGTAGCCCAGCGATTGAGAGCCGGGTTTCGCCGATAGATCTCGTCGAGTTCGCAACCCAACGCTTCAGCAGCCCGAGCCAAGTCGACCTGTCCCCCGGTTTCGACCACGGCGAATGCGACCGACGAGGCCCCCAAGTCTGAAAACGGCAGTTCGGCCCCGAATCTAGCCGGATCGGCGAAGATCGCGGAGTATGCCAGTAGACGATCGACGTACCGGGAGGTCTCGCGCGGCACCTTGATATCGAAGAAACCGGCGTTCGGTCCCGAACGACTCAGTCTTCGACTCACGCTGCCCTCACCCCAATTGTAGGCGGCGAGGGCCAGAAGCCAGTCGCCGAAGCGATCGTGCAGTTCCTCCAGGTAGTCCAGTGCGGCGTCGGTGGCGAGCACGACATCGCGCCGTTCGTCCACCCACCAGTCAATCTTCAAGCCGAAGCGCTTGGCGGTCGCCGGTATGAACTGCCACAACCCGACCGCGCCTCCCTTCGAGAAGGCAAACGGGTCGAGCCGACTCTCGACAATCGGCAAGAGGCAGATTTCGCCGGGCATGCCTCGATCCCAGACCTTTTCACAAACGTAGGGTAGATACTCGAGCAGACGGTCGCGCCGGGCCAGGCGGTCCGGTCTACGCGCCACCCAGGTAATTTCCTTGGCGACGGCTTGGCGATCCAATGAGTGGTCCAACCGAAAGCTCTCCCGTAGTCGGTCGACGAATCCCATCGCGACCGCTTCCTCTTGCACCGGCGGATCGGGCGGCTCGACGGGTGTGGCCTCGGTCTCGCCGATGGGCGCAGCAGAGGGCGATTCGGTGCTGGTCGATGTGACGTCGGCTGGCACGATAACGTCGACCGGCTCGGTGGCGTCGACGGTGGAATCAGGCGGGGTGTCTTCGCCCGGCACTTCGTTGACGGGGACGGCACCAACCCCATCGGTGGGCGTTTCGACGGACACGGTCCCACACCCGGCGAGACCGAGGATTACAACGGAGAGTGCGAACGGTGTCGGCCAGGTTGCGGCCAACCCGGCGCAAGCTTGGCGTAACGGGCGTGCGGACGCTGTCAACGGGCGGTTGCAGAACACGGTGGTGGTGGTCAGAATCGTCATGACGAAGCGCAAGTACTTTGCGGGAAAGCGGAATACTTGGCAAACGCAGATTACCAGGGCGGGACGGAACCCCGCCGCGAACCCCGGGCCGCCGGCCGCCGAATCGGTGCCGCCGCCAGGCGTCGGCGGTTGGCCGAATGGCTGGCTACGCCTGCCGGGGACCGGCTTCTGGCCTCGGAACGTCCGGCGCTGCAGGAAACCGTGCGCAGGTTCCACGGCGACTCGCTGCTATGGATCGGTGCAACCGACGACCTGGTGGACACCACGGCACAGTGCATGGTTCGCGCGCGGATCTGCGCCGCCCACACCACCTTGGACGGATCGTCGGGGCGCGAACGCGCCCGCCCGGGGATGGCGGACATCGATCTCGTGGTCGCGGACACAGCCGAACTTCCGTTTGCCGGAGGCAGCATCGACGGCATCGTACTGCATCACGCTCTCGACGTCGTTGCGGATCGGCGCGGAACCCTGCGTGAAGCGGCCCGGGTTCTCAGGTCCGGGGGCCGGTTGGTCGTGGTGGGATTCAACCCGTTGAGTTTGTGGCTGTTTATCAAGCCCCTGCGGGCGTTCCGCGACCTGCGTCCCTTAAGCGTCCCCAGGCTCAGCGAATGGCTCACCGTCCTGGGCATGACCCGGGAGGCCCGAACGGTCTACCTGAATTACCGCTCGGCATTGCCGATGGCGCTCCACTCGGACCGCTGGCAAACCGCCAGTGCCTGGGTCAACCGCCTTCAGCTGCCGCTGGGCGGTGCTTACATTCTCGCCGCGACGAAGCAGGGGCACGGTTACGTCCTGGAACGCGGAAATCAGCGACAACACAGCCGCGAGATCGCGGCGGCGGTCTTGGGGAATGCAACACGCCAGGCCGATTGTTTGTGACCCGTCGAGTCGAGATATTCACGGACGGTGCATGCCGGGGCAATCCGGGCCCGGGCGGCTGGGCGGCCTTGTTGCGCTACGGGGACGCGGAGAAATCCATTCGCGGTGCTGAAGCCCGCACCACGAACAACCGGATGGAACTGATGGCCGCCATCGAGGGGCTTGCGGCCCTGAAGCGGCCGAGCAAGGTCACATTGACCACCGACTCGGAGTACGTGAGGCAGGGAATCACCCGTTGGATCGTCGGTTGGAAACGACGGGGGTGGGCCCGGGCGGGCAACCGGCCGGTCCTGAACGTCGACCTCTGGCAACGGCTCGACGCGTTGAACGAAGGCCACGAGGTCTCGTGGCAGTGGGTCAAGGGCCACAGCGGACATGCGGAAAACGAAGCCGTGGATCGTGCCGCGAACGAGGCCATCGACGAGATGCTGAAGAGTGGGGAGCGAGGGTAGAGGGGAGATCAATTGAGGCAGGTAGTTCTCGACACTGAAACCACGGGCCTCGAAGCCGAACAGGCCGGGCACCGTGTCATCGAGGTGGGTGCGGTTGAGATCGTCGATCGCAAGATCACGGGTCGTCGTTTGCAGCGTTATATGGACCCGGAACGCGACATCGACGACGCCGCGTTCGACGTGCACGGACTCGATGCCGAGTTCCTGACCGGCAAACCGAGGTTCCGGGAGGTCGCGGACGAGTTTCTCGCATTCGTCGAAGGCGCGGAGGTGATCATTCACAACGCGCCCTTCGATCTGGCGTTCATCGACTACGAACTCTCGCTCTTAGACCGCCCCGGCGCGTCCAAGCTCATCGACGTCTGCAACGTAACGGATTCCCTCGCCTTGGCGAGGCGCAAGCATCCCGGGCAAAAGAACGGCTTGGATGCACTGTGCCGACGCTACGATGTAGATAACTCGGCGCGCGAGTTGCACGGGGCGCTGTTGGACGCGGAGATCCTGGCCGACGTCTACCTCCGGATGACCGGCGGTCAGATGTCCTTATTCGGCGATGACGAGGATTCGGGGGAGGCACTCGGCGAGCGGGAAGTCACGCGCTTGCCCGAGGACCGGCCGGCGGTCGCCGTCGTGATGGCGTCGGCCGAGGAAGTCGCTGTGCACGAGGCGTATCTCGACGGCCTTGATGCCAGTACGGAGAACGGCGCGGTTTGGCGTCGGCGCGCCCGTCGGGCGCGTGTCGAGATTGCTGCGCAATCTCGGCGCTAGGTGCGGCGCGCCCGTCGGGCGCGTGTCGAGATTGCTGCGCAATCTCGGCGCCAGGTGCGGGCGCGCCCTTCGGGACCGTGTCGAGGCGGAGGCACCGTAGGGGCGAGGTTTGTCCTCGCCCGCGTCGGATATGCCGGCTGCGGGAACGGGACGGGACAAGCCCGTCCGCTACGGTTCGCTGTTCTTGTCGCCCGGGATAATCGGCTAGAGGCCCCAGGTTACGAAGATCCAGCCGGTGATGCCCATGGTTACCGTGTACGGAAATGCCATGATGACCATGCGTCCGTAGGACAAGCGAATCAGCGGCGCCAGGGAAGACGTGAGCAGGAACAGGAACGCCGCCTGGCCGTTGGGCGTGGCGACGCTCGGGATATTGGTGCCGGTATTGATGGCGATGGCCAGGAGATCGAACTGATCGCGGGTGATGATGCCAGCGTTGAATGCCCGCTCGACCTCGCCGATATACACTGTCGCGACGAATACATTGTCGCTGATCATGGATAGCAGGCCGTTGGCGACGTAGAAGACCCCGGGTTGCTGGCTTGCCGGTAGCGACAGGACGTAGTCGATGACCGGCTGGAACAAGCCTTGGTCGGAGATCACCGCAACGATGGCGAAGAACACGCACAGGAGCGCGGTGAACGGCAGCGCCTCCTCGAATGCGTGGCCGATCCGATGCTCCTCGACGATGCCGTTGAAAGCGGTTTGGAGCACGATGATCGAGAGGCCGATCAAACCGACCTCGGCGACGTGCAAACCCAGCGCGAATACTAGGAACACGGCGGCGAGGCCTTGCACGACCAGGCGCGCATTTGCTTGCCGGGTGCGTTTCGCGGACTCCTCCAGATCGTATTCCTGCAGTACTTTCAGCACGGCAACCGGAATGGTGGCTCCGTATCCGAACCACTTGAGGCGTTCCAGCAGGAGGCAGGTGAGGAGGCCGATGCCGAGCACCGGCATCGTGACCGGGGCCATGCGCTGGAAGAACTCCACGAACACCCATCCCATTCGCTCCGCGATCAGGATGTTCTGGGGTTCGCCGACGATGGTCGTGACACCGCCCAAGGCCGTGCCCACCGCCGCGTGCATGACGAGGTTGCGCAGGAACGCACGGAACTGATCGAGTTCTTCGCGGTGCAACTCGGGGACATCGGCGTCGAGGCGGACCCCGCCCGAGGCGATGCGATGGTAGACACCGTAGAACCCGACGGCGACGCTGATCACCACGGCCGTCACCGTGAGGGCGTCGAGAAACGCCGACAGGATCGCCGCGACGAAGCAGAACAGAACCGACAACAGCATCTTGCTCCGGACGTGCACCAGAAGCTTCGTGAAGGTGAACAGAAGTAGCTCCTTCATGAAGTAGATGCCGGCCACCATGAACACCAGGAGCAGGAGTACCTGCCAGTTGGTCAGTACTTCGTGGCCAACGTGATCCGGTGTGGTCATTCCGAGTATCAGCGCTTCGATGGCGAGCAGTCCGCCGGGTTGCAGTGGATAGCACTTCAGTGCCATGGCCAACGTGAAGATGAACTGGAGCACCAGCACCCAGCCCGCGATGTAGCCGCCGAACAGTACCAGCAGGATCGGGTTCGCCACCAGGAAACCGACCACCGTGAGCTTGTACCAAGGCGGCGCCTCGCCGAGGAAGTTCGTCCAATAAGCTGCCCACCAAACGGAATCGCGGGTACCTATTGACTGCGCCATGTCTACTCCTTCTTGACTGTCTTACCGGGCTTGGCGTTGGTCGCCCAAGTCCCGGTTGGTCAACGTTGGCGACTCGCCTCGCTGGCACATCACGGCCTTGGACTTGCCGCATAAGCGACCAATCCGACAAACTCGTGAGCGCCCCAAGGCCGGGCCGGCCGGTTCCGAAGGACGCGCCGTCGCCATTCGCTGTACGCCGCCTCCAGCCCAGCCACGCCGACCTGCCCGCGAAACAAACGCCACGGTCGCGTGGCTCCCTTTGGCGTTCGTTCCGTGAGAGGATGAGCCGTAAACGGCGCGAGTATAACAACAGGTAGGTAACACTTTGTTCGACGCAGGACCCTCCAAGTTCATCTCCGAAACTCAACCACCAGCCGACCTCGGGATTGCGGAGGCCCTCTATTTCGTCTGCCTTGGTGACGAGTTGCTATGCATCAGCGAACAGGGAATCCCCCGACCCGTAACCGCCGATGAGTTCCGCTGGGTCGACTTGGAGGTCGACTACAAGCACTACCTGGGGCGGTGGGAGGGACGTGCCTGCTACGCGCTGGCGGCGAACGGTGCGGCACCGGAGGGCTTCGCGGTCTCCGGTCTGCGGGCATGGCTCGGACGCGTCGAGCCGGATTTCTTCTCGCTGGCCGGTCGGGCCAAACAGATTGTCGAGTGGCATCGGGACCATCGGCACTGCGGACGTTGCGGCGCCGCCAATCAGGACCATCCCAGCGACCGGGCCAAGTTGTGTCCCTCCTGCGGTTCGACGACGTATCCACGGCTGTCGCCAAGCATCATCGTGCTCGTCAGGCGCGGTGAAGAAATGCTCCTCGCGCGCAATGCCGCCTGGCCCACCGGCATGTTTTCGACCTTGGCCGGTTTCGTGGAGCCGGGCGAATCAATCGAACAGACCGTGCACCGCGAAGTGGGCGAGGAGGTCGGACTGACTGTTACGAACCTGCGCTATCTGGGTAGCCAATCCTGGCCCTTTCCCAATTCCCTGATGCTCGGTTTCCATGCCGACTACCGGGATGGCGAAATCGTCCCCCAGGAGGGCGAGATCGCGGAAGCGCGCTGGTTCCACTACCGCGAGTTACCCAACGTCCCGGGCGGCACGGCGATTTCGCGCTGGTTGATCAACGCATTCGTGGACGAGATGACCAAGCCAAACGCGCGGACCGCGTAACCGCCGGTCAGGGCGGCGGTGTGATATCCGCGCCGGGCCGGAACAGACCCAACAGGACGAACGCCAGGGGCAGGTGTCCGTCGGAGCGGAACCGGCCGTCCAGGAAAGCGGCGATGGGATCATCCGTCCCGGACAGGATGGCGAGCGCTGTTTCGGCGCTGTGGAAGACGAACGTCACGTCGGGATCCAGTGTCGAGTCGAAGGTCACCGCACCACCGGCGATGGCGAATGCCGTGAGACGAACGTCGCCGGCCGCGATAGCCATCCTCGCGTGGATGTCACCGTTGATTGGCGCCTGGGTTCGGCAGACGAGTTGGGATTCGAGATCTAGGCTGGGCACTGCGTGGCTCGCGAACAGTCCGTGGAATTGGGCCCTCGGTCGTAGGCCTACGCTATAGTGCCGCCGTCGATATAGCCAGTATTCGGCTTCGATGCGCCATGCCCAAGTTCCTCGTTCGTCTACTCGACCTATTCCGCCGCGCCGTTCGCATGGTCCGCAAGCTGCGCGGCAAGTCGGCCGTTCTGCGCTCGGCAAGCCAATGCGCGCAGACGATCCTGCACTGTGCCAGCCACCCGGAGGCCGAGGGGGGAAGGTAACTACCAGCGTCGTACGCCGAGCGAACCGTCGTCCGAGGCGAAGGACGCGGCCCTCGGCCGCAGGTTGTGGGAGGAGACCGAGCGGCGTATTGGCACGTGGATGGCGTAGCGCACGACCACTTGCTTCCGCCCTGTCCGGCGCCTAGATACAATCACCCCGGTTTGACTTGCGCTACCGGAGACAGCATGCAGACGGTCAAGGTCGTGTTCCCGGATCACCTGACGTCGAACACCGGCGGTGTTCGCGAGATCGACGTGGAATGCCGCAACTATCGTGGTCTCGTGCGCGTGCTCGAGGAGAAGTGGCCGGGCATCGAGGAGGTGCTGACCAAGACCGCTGTGGCGATAAACGGGCAGATCTACCAGGATGCCTGGCTAGAGCCCATCGCGCCCGGCAGCGAGGTATTCTTCATGGAGCGAATCGAGGGAGGTTGAGCCTCGCCGACTCGTGGTTCGAACCGGATCAGGAAGGATTCGACGCCGTTAGTCGGGTGGTGCCAGTCGAGCGAGCGCCTGATTGGCCCGCGCTCGCCAGGACTCGTCCGGGTGCCAATAGGCCGTCTTCCTAAAGTGCATGCGGGCACGTTCCTTCACGCCGGTACGCGCGTATGCCTCGCCGAGGTAGAAGTTGATCTGAGGAGACCACGGTGCCCTGGCGTGGGCGGTGCGCAGGTAGTCGAGCGCATCGACGGGACGCTGCACGTACAAGCTGATGATGCCTAGGCCGTACGCGGCGGCGACCCGGTGGCTGTCGGAGTTCAACGCACGTGTATAGAGGGCGATGGCTTCGGGTAGCGCGTCACCGCAGGGCGTGCGGCCAGCCTGGCAATCGAAGACCTTCATTTCCGCCATCCGGATGGCGGCGCCGGGATGGTTGGGGTCGATGTCGAAGGCTCTACGGACGAGTCGCGCGGCTCGTGCCCCCGTGGCAATCCGAGACAGGGCGATCAACGCATCGATATGATCGGGCTTGCGCCTGAGGATGTCGTCGTAGAGGTCGATGGCAAGCTGCGGATGGTGAAACGACGCCACGTCGGCAAGGTGGTAGCGGGTATCGACCGCGTTCAGGCAGTCGCGTCGGAATGACAAGGAGTCCCTGAGCTCCGTCCGGAATTGGTAAACCGGCAACTCGTGGTTCTCGTAGTATCTCCGCAAGCGCGCTTTCAGCATCGACAGATCGAGTCCCAGCGAGGACTCCATGGCGTGGCTGCTGCTGGCACCGTTATCGATGGCGGCAAGCATGGCCCCGAGCCTTGTCGCGTAGCGCTCCCCGCCTTGGTCCTGTGCGTGGTGAAGAAACCGTACGATTGCCCAAGCCAGCCCGTAGACCTCGGACAAGTCGTGGCGTTCGGGGTCGAGTTCGAACCGTTCGCCGATGACATCGGCAATGCTGAGGCCAGGGGGTACCAGAACGCTGCGCAGGTAGGTGTAGGGTACCCGGCCAACGGTGACCAACCCGGTGGGGTCGACGCTCAGCGTTGCCAGGTAGGACGCGAAACCCTCCTCGTACCAGATGGGCAGATTGAGTGCGGCGCGACTGCGCAGGAGGAAGTGCACGTACTCGTGGAAGATGTTGCGGTTGAGATGGTCACCATCCAGGTCCGGCCCCGATGCCAGCAGGCTCTGGTCGAGGGAGGGTCGCGTGAATCCAGCCACATGGCGGCTGTTGAAGACGGTTGCGAAGTCCTGGGCTCGCTCGAAGGCGACGAGCTTCAGCGGCGGCGCCGGGGAACTGGGCTCGCCGGGCAACAGGGCATCCGCGGCAGACCGGAAACGGTCCAGGTGCGCGACGAGTTCCAATGTCCGATCCCGGGGAAGATCGGACACGATCTCGAAATGGTCGGTAACCGTGATACACCAGTCGCGATCCTCGACGTCGGCGACGACGCACAGCGACGCCACGAGTGCCCCGATCGTCGAGAACACCCGAATGTTTGACGATACGGTCATGCCGCCGGCGTCTGGCCCGCGCGTACGGGCAGACGGCCCCGACCGATGCCGACGTGCGTGAACCCGAGGGACGCGAGCAAATCGGGATCGTAGAGGTTGCGACCATCGAAGATCACGGGTTGCTTGAGAGCGGCCTTGATGGCCGCGAAATCGGGGCTCCTGAACTCGTTCCACTCGGTGACGACCACGAGGGCGTCGGCCCCCGCCAACGCATCGTCGCGTTGCCGACAGAGCACCAGGTCCTCGCGGGGACCGTATAGACGCGCGGCTTTCGCGAGCGCTCCGGGATCATAGGCCCGGACGGTCGCGCCAGACTCCCAAGCGGCCTCCATGATCACGCGGCTCGGCGCATCCCGCATGTCGTCGGTGTTGGGCTTGAAGGCGAGGCCCCAAAGCGCCAGCGTAAGTCCCGTGAGATCGCCTCCGAAGTAGTCGTGGAGACGATCGATGAGGATGCGCTTCTGGCGCTCGTTGACGGCTTCCACGCTCCGGGTGATCTCGGCGTCGAATCCGGCTTGCCGCGCCATGTGCGTCATGGCTCGAACATCCTTGGGGAAGCACGAGCCGCCGTATCCGCAGCCCGCGTAGATGAACTGATAGCCGATCCGGGGATCCGATCCGATGCCCTGGCGCACGGCTTCGATATCGGCGCCAACACGGTCCGCGAAGCTGGCGAACTCGTTCATCAAACTGATCCGCGTTGCCAGCATGACGTTGGCGGCGTACTTGGTCAGTTCCGCGGACCGAACATCCATGTGCAGGAATTTGTCGTGATTGCGATTGAATGGCGCATAGAGTCGTTCCAGCAGCCGGGTCGCGTGCTCGTCGTCGCTGCCGATGACCACGCGGTCGGGTTTCATGAAGTCCGCGACCGCCGCGCCTTCCTTGAGAAATTCGGGGTTCGAGACCACGGCAAAGTGAATGTCGACGCCGCGATCGTTCAGTTTGGCCTGGATGGTCTCTCGCACCGTTTCGGCGGTTCCCACGGGAACGGTGGATTTGCTCGCCACCACGGTGGAACGCTGCAGGTGTTCGCCGATGGTTTCGGCGACCGCCCACACGTTTTGCAGGTCCACGGATCCGTCATCGCC
>JAGWBM010000004.1:35844-41441 GCA_021295895.1 Pseudomonadales bacterium | reverse complement strand
ATGACGTCGGCGTGGACGACGCCCCGTCGCGGGTTCGTCGTAAAGGTCAATCGGCTCGCCGCGGTGTTCTCGGCCACCAAGGAGGGCAGTCCGGGCTCGAGGATCGGCAGGTGCCCTTCGTTGAGAGACGCGACCTTCTCTGCGTCGATGTCGACGCAGATGACCTGGTTGCCCATCTCCGCGAAACAGGCACCGGTCACCAAGCCCACGTAGCCGGTACCGAAGATCGTGATATTCATGGACGTCGCATCTCCCAATCATCGGTCGCATGGTCGGGCCGATGTCCCTGATCCGGTGCGAGGTCCCGGGTCATCCGCCGCCGTCGACGAAGGACGTCAACCCGTTGTGCACAACCGGGACCTCGGCGATGCTAACGGAATCCGCGATACGCTACTATCTTGCGCCGACGTGTCGACGGCATCGGCCGTGACATCGAGTCGGTGTGCATGGCCCCTTGCTCCGCGCAAATCCAACGGTCGGCTTGGCACAGGTGACTTGCGGCTTTGGAGGAATGCCAGGCGGTGGCGAACTACGACTACGACCTCTTTGTCATCGGGGCCGGCTCCGGCGGTGTACGGGCGGCTCGGATGGCCGCCGGCTTCGGGGCGCGGGTGGGAATTGCCGAAGAACGCTACCTCGGGGGCACCTGCGTGAACGTTGGTTGCGTCCCGAAGAAGCTTTTCGTGTACGGCTCCCACTTCGCCGAGGATTTCGACGACGCCCGGGCCTACGGATGGCAAGCGGCCGGTGCCGACTTCCATTGGCCCACGCTGCGCGACAACAAGACCCGCGAGATCGAGCGTCTGAACGGGGTCTACCGATCCCTCTTGGACGGTCGCCGAACGCGCCACGCTCACCGGAGGGCACCGGATCCGCGTGGGCAAACGCACGTTAACAACCGAGAACATCCTTATCGCGACCGGCAGTTGGCCCGTCGTACCGCCGTTCCCGGGCAACGAACTCGCGATCACGTCCAACGAAGCGTTCTACCTCGACGAGTTTCCCGAGCGTGTCCTGATCGTCGGCGGCGGCTACATTGCCGTGGAGTTCGCGGGCATCTTTGCCGGACTCGGTGCCGGCGTCACACTCGCCTATCGAGGAGAACTGTTCCTGCGCGGCTTCGACGAAGGCATCCGCCGTTTCGTGACGGATGAAATCCGATCCAAGGGGGTAGACGTTCGGTTCGAAACGCGCCTCGAGTCCGTCGAACGCTGCGGCAGCGAACTGCGTTGCCGGTTCGAGGACGGTTCGTGTCGCACTGTCGATCGGGTCCTGGTGGCGACGGGTCGGGCGCCCGCCAGCGGCGGGCTGGGCCTTGAGGCGGCGGGGGTGAGGCTCGGGGAGGGAGGCGCCATACCTGTCGATCGTCACTATCGCACCAACATTGCGCACATCTACGCCATCGGCGATGTCATCGACCGGTTGCAGTTGACGCCGGTGGCCATCGCGGAAGGCATGTGCATCGCGCACAACCTGTTCAACCACGAGTCTCGAGTCGTGGACTACCAAAACGTGCCCACCGCGATCTTCTGCCAGCCCAATATCGGTACGGTGGGTCCCACGGAGGAGGAGGCGCGCCGTAACCACCCGAATCTCGCCGTCTACGAGTCGACCTTCAAGCCGATGAAACACACGATGACCGGACGCGCCGAACGAACGATGATGAAACTTCTGGTAGACGACGAAGACGACCGGGTTCTTGCCGCACACATGTGTGGGCCGGAGGCGGGTGAGATCATTCAGGGCCTAGGCGTGGCGATCAAGGCGGGGGCGACGAAAGCGGACTTCGATGCCACCATTGGCATCCATCCGACGACGGCCGAGGAGTTCGTTACCATGCGGCAACCTAGGAGTCCGCCCGGTACCGACGGCACCTAGTGCCGGTGTAAGGGTGGCACCTCGGATGTTGCGTGCGGATAGATAGCGCGACGGAATTGGAGGCGTTCAATATCAGCAATTTAAAGGTTGAATTTCAGATAATACCTCTGATGTTGGCGGTTGCGGGGATGGCGGCAGACGCGGCTGACCGGAAACCTGGCGTCATCCTTTTCGTGGGTGACGGCATGGGGGTCTCGACAGTCACGGCGGCACGGATTCTCGATGGCCAGAACAAGGGGATGGCAGGCGAGGAGAACCTGCTCGCGTTCGAGCACTTCCCCCACGTGGCGCTCGTGAAGACCTACAACGTCGACGCCCAGGTGCCGGACTCCGCCGGGACGATGACCGCGCTTGTCGCGGGACAACGGGCTCGCGCCGGCGTGCTGAGTGTCGGACCCGGGGCCGCACGCGGAGACTGCGCAAGCGCCAAGGAGCACGAACTCGTTACCCTGCTGGAGGAAGCGGAACAACGGGGTTATCGAACCGGGCTCGTTTCCACCGCGCGAATTACCCATGCCACGCCGGCGGCGGCCTACGCGCATTCGCCGGATCGGAACTGGGAACTGCCCGGTAGCGTTCCGGAAACGGACCGTGCGCTGTGCTCGGACATCGCACGCCAACTGGTCGAGTTCCCGTACGGCGATGGCGTTGATGTCGTGCTCGGCGGGGGCCGGGCGATGTTCCTGGCGATCGACACGCCGGACCCGGAAGACGAGACCATGACCGGCCGGCGCCGGGACGGACGAAATCTCGCGCAGGAGTGGGTCGCGGGTGCCGAGGACCGGCGGTTCGTATTTGACCAGGAGGGTTTCGATGGACTGCCATCGACGGGCCAGGTGCTGGGCCTGTTCGACCCGTCGCACATGGAGTTCGAGGCGGATCGCGAGAACGACACCGGCGGCGAACCGAGCCTCGCGGAGATGACGGCCTACGCCATCGAAAACCTAGCTTCGGGCACCGGTTACTTTCTCGTCGTCGAAGGCGGCCGGATCGACCACGCGCACCACGCCGGCAACGCCTACCGGGCGCTGGTGGATGCCATTGCGTTCTCCGAAGCGGTGGCCGTGGCCGTGGAGATGACCGATCCCAGCGAGGCACTCATCGTCGTGACCGCCGACCACAGCCACACGCTGACCATCGCCGGTTATTCGGCGCGCGGCAATCCGATTCTGGGATTTGCCGTCGGCGCGGACGGGAGACCGCTAACGGACGTGGCCGGTGTCGCCTACACGACGCTGGGCTATGCAAATGGCCCGGGGGCGCGGCGTCCGGAGACCGAGCTGAGCCCCACGGATCCCGACTACCTGCAGCGTGCGACCCATCCGATGGTCGCGGAAACCCACGCCGGCGAGGACGTACCGGCCTATGCGACCGGTCCCGGCGCGGATGGCGTCGGGGGTGTCATGGATCAGCATGAACTGCACGCCGTGATGCGCGCCGCGCTGTTCGACTAGGGGCCCCGTGGAAGCATTCACCCAGGGGGTGGAGGACGTCCTGCTCGCCCTCGACAACCTGCTGGGCAGCGCGTTCTATTTCCCCTACGTGCTTCTCGGCGTCGGCTGCTTCTTCACAATCTACCTGGGCTTTCCGCAAGTACGGTACTTCAAGCGAGCTTGGGGCGTACTGTTAGGCCACCACACCCGCGCCGACGCCGAAGGGGACACCACGCACCTGCAGGCGCTTTCCACGGCGCTGTCGGGAACGGTCGGAACGGGCAACATCGGCGGGGTTGCGTTCGCCATCTTCCTGGGCGGTCCGGCGGCCTTGTTCTGGATGTGGGCCACCGCGTTCGTCGGCATGACAACCAAGTTCGTGGAGGTGACCATCTCCCACAAGTACCGGGTCAAGGATGACAACGGCGAGATCGCGGGCGGTCCGATGTACTTCATGGAGCGCGGACTTAACATGAAGTGGCTCGCGGTGATCTTCGCCGGCGCCACCATATTGAGCACCATCGGCTCGGGAAACATGCCCCAGAGCAACAATTTGGCAGAGGGCCTAAACGCCTCGTTCCAGATACCGACTTGGACCAGCGGTCTTGTACTCGCCACGCTATTGGGGCTCGTCATCATCGGCGGCATCAAACGCATCGCCCGGGTCGCAACCGCCATCGTGCCGGCGATGGGCATCCTCTACGCGATCGGCGCCTTTGCGGTGCTGGCGACGAACCACCACGAGGTGGGACCGGCGTTCATCGCGGTATTCAAGGACGCGTTCACGGGATCCGCCGCCAGCGGCGGGTTCCTGGGTGCGACTTTCGCCTACGCATTCAACCGCGGCGTCAACCGGGGTCTCTTTTCAAACGAGGCCGGGCAGGGATCCGCCCCCATCGCACACGCCTGCGCGCGGGCGGACGAGCCGGTGTCGGAAGGTCTCGTGTCGATTCTCGAACCGTTCCTGGACACCCTCGTGATCTGCACCTTGACGGGAATCGTCATCCTGGCTTCCGGGGCTTGGAAGGACAAGTTCGACAACGAGTTCGACAACTTCGACACGCGGTTCCTCGCCGGGGTGTATACGGATTCGGAGCCGCAACACGTCGCCAGCCTGCATGCCTACCTGAATCGCGTCGACGCCGCGACGGTCACGATCGACGGCGTTGCCTACGATGTCGCCCAGGTCGAGCAGGCGACGGGCACTTTCGCGGTTGCCGACGGCCGCCTCGAAGGCGGCGACGTGACGGTCCTGCACAAGCGATCGATCGCTGAGGAGGTGCGCTTCCTCAGCGCGCAGGGAACGCCGTTCAGCGGAATGGTCGAGGTGGAGAACGGCGCCCTGGCAACCCCCGGGGTGACTTTGCGCGGCAAGTCCCTCGTGCACTCGGTGCGTTTGACGTCCGAGGCATTCAAACGGAGTTTCTTCGGCGAGTACGGCCAATACGCGGTGACCGTCGGCCTGGTCCTGTTCGCGTTCAGCACCGCCGTTGCGTGGTCGTACTATGGCGACCGGGCGATTACCTATCTGTTCGGAACCCGCTGGGTTATGCCGTACCGGGGTGCGTACGTCCTCGCATTCTTCCTGGCAAGCGTGCTGGACACGTCGCTGGTCTGGCTGGTGTCCGCAGTTACGCTTGCCCTGATGGCCTTGCCGAACCTCGTCGGCATCGTCCTGCTGTGCCGGGAGATGAAGGCCGCCGTGGGCGAGTATTGGCAGGGTCAATAGGGTGCGCCGGGGCAGGCCTCGCACAGGGCATAGAGGTGCTGGGGATCGTTGAGGGACCCGAGCAGGCCTAGTTCCCGGAGCAGGAGTCCGCCGAGGGCGCGTCGCGGCCACTGCGCAGACGGCTCGAGTCCGATGCCGTCGAGGAACTGGCGCATCAGCAATTCCTGCGTGGACAACGGTTCCTGCACGTAACGAACCTGGTAACGGTCGAGATTCGCGAGTGCGGCGGCGCTGGCGATCGCGTCGTCCAGATGGCCGAGCTCGTCCACGAGGCCGTGCTCCTTCGCCTCCACGCCGAGCCATACACGGCCTTGGGCGATGGCTTCCACGTCCTCGTGTGTCAGGCTCCGGCCCTCGGCGACGAGATCGACGAAGCGCCGATAGCCGTATTCCACATTGGATTGCAGGGCGCGGGCCATGGCTTCGCCCAAGCCCCCCATCGGGTCGAGCGCCCCGACAAACGGGCCGGTGGCCACGCCATCGCGGTTGACACCGACCTCCCCCAGGGCCTCCTCGAAGGTCGGGACAATGGCGAATATGCCGATGGATCCGGTCAC
>JAGWBM010000004.1:0-35837 GCA_021295895.1 Pseudomonadales bacterium | reverse complement strand
GCGGTGGCGGCGATCCAATAGCCACCCGATGCCGCGGTACCGGCCATGGAGACCACCACCGGGGTGCCCTTGTCCTGGATCCGGGCTACCTCGGCGCGGATCATTTCGGAGGCGAAGGCACTGCCCCCGCCGGAATCGATCCGAAGTACGACGGCACCGACCTGCGGGTCTTCCCGGATGTCCTTCAGGAGCCCGGAGACGGTGCCAGCCCCGATGAACCCGCGCGGCACATCGCCCATGACGATCGTTCCGCTCAAGGGGACGACGGCGATCGACTTGCCGAATAGGGGTGGCAGGTCGACGTCCACGTAGTCGCCTAGGGTAACGTGCGCAAACGAGTCCGAGCCGCCGGTCAGGTCCTTGAGGTGGCTCGACAGGGCCTCGGCATCAAGTAACTCGTCGACCAAGCCGTATTCCAAGGCCAGGCGGGCCGTGTCGCCCCCGGTGCCGAGAAGCAATTCGTCGTATTGGTCGGCGTAGGCGACAAGCTGCGCGGCTTCCAGGTTGCGGTTTCTGGCCACGCGTTCGACGAAACTGCTCCAAAGGCGGTCGACCATGGCCTGGTTCGCGTGCCGGGCCGCGTCCGACATCCCGGTGCCGGTATAGGGTTCGACGAACGCCTTGTAGGTGCCGACGCGGAAGACGTGGATGTTGACCTTGAGCTTGTTGAGGAGTCCACCGTAGTAGCTACGGTAGACGCCGTAGCCCGTGAGTGCGACTTCGCCCAAGGGGTGCATCGCGATCTCGTCGGCGAAACTCGCGAGGTAGTACTGATCGCGGTTGTAGAAATCACTCTTGGCAAGAATCGTCTTGCCACTGCCGCGGAAGGACTCGAGGGAATCGCCGATCACTTCAAGCTGGGCAGGGGCTACGTAGCCGAGCGACGAGGTGTCGAGCACCAATGCACCAACGAGGTCGTCCGTGCGGGCCTTGTCGATGACCGAGAGGATGTCCTTGAGCGGCGTCTCGCGGAGTGACCCACCGCTCAGCACCGCTAGGGGATCCTGGCCGCCGGCCTGTTCGACGATCATGCCGTCGGTCTCGAGCAACAGCGCCGATCCTTGGGAGATCGGTTCCCGGCCGGTGCCCGACGCGAAGATCATAATCACGACCAAGACCACCAGGATGACCAGCAGGTTGGCGAGGGTGACCCGCGCGAACGCAAAGGCGCGGGAGATGCCGGAGAACAGCTTGCCGACGACGCTCGCAATGGACATTGGGGGTTCCGCTGTAGCCGAGTTGGGGCATTGTCGTTGGCGCAGGCGCTTGAGCGCAAGCTAAGCCTATGTTCAAGTAACGGTCTGCGCACAAGGCGTTCCCGCAGCCGTGATCAACAAAAACATCAACTTGCAGGGCATTGCTGTATGAGCCGACGACTTTGGTCGTACCAGGCGCTGGCAACCGCCGTCGACGCGGCGGGCGCCGAAGGACCGGACGTCTTTGGCATCGGCATCGACTCGCGGTTGACGGAGCCCGGCGACCTCTTCGTGGCGTTGACGGGTGACCCGGGGCCGCGTTTCCAACCGAGTACCCGTTCCGAACGTGACGGCCACGACTACGCCAGGAACGCCGTCGAGAAGGGCGCCGTGGCGGTTCTGGCGCACCGCGAGGGCGATTACGGCGCACCGACCCTGTTGGTGAAGGACACCCTCGACGGGCTGTGGAACATCGGTCGCGCTGCCCGCAGACGTCTGGACGGGCCAGCGGTTGCGGTCACCGGTAGCAGCGGCAAGACCACCTTCAAGTCGTTCGCCGCGGCTGCACTCGGCGGATTCGCCACGTCGGGGAGCCTCAACAACCACATCGGCGTACCGTTGTCGCTGGGGCGAACCCCGCGCGACGCCGATGCGGCGGTGTTCGAGATCGGCACCAACCATCCCGGCGAGATCGAGCCCTTGGCCCGGCTCGTGGAACCGGACGTCGCCGTGGTGCTGAATGTGCATCCCGCCCATATCGAGAACTTCGGGTCGTTGGAGGCTATCCGTCGCGAGAAGGTCTCGATTGCCAAGGGCCTGCGCTCGGGTGGGGTTTTCGTCCATCCCGTTGCCCTGGTCCCGGATCACGACGGGCGCTGCATCACCTTCGGGGCCGAACCGAGGGCGGATATTCGGCTCGTCGACGTCGCGGATGACGTCGCCGAGATCGAGACGGCCACCGGGCGGGTGCATGTTCCCGTACCCGGCGGCGGCGCGCATCGCGCGATGTCGGTCTGCGCGGTGGCGGCCGTGCTCGTCGCGCTCGGCGTGCCCCTCAAGCTCATGGAACGACTGCGGCGGCTTGGGGTCCCGCCCGGACGCGGCACCCGTATCGAGGTGGCCGGGGTGACGATCATCGACGAGAGCTACAACGCGAATCCTGCGAGCATGGCGGCGACCCTCGACGCGTTTTCCCGGGAGCCGCCTCGCCGCCTGGCGATTCTCGGCGACATGCGGGAGTTGGGCCACGACACGGCGCGCTACCACGCCGAGCTTGCCGGCCACTGCAGCGGTTTGGAGGGCGTTTTCTGTGTCGGGCACGCCATCAAGGAACTCTTTGACGCCTTGCCGGCACGCCTGCGGCACGGCGCGAGCGAACGCGCCGACGCGGCATTCGCGGCGTACTGCGCAGAGCGTCTGCGACCGGGCGACCGGGTGCTCGTCAAGGGATCGAACGCCGTATTCTGGACCAACGACTTCGTTGCGACGCTTGTCCGCGAAGTGCAGCGCCGAATCGAAGGCGACTAGCAGGAGATCGTCGGCTTAGGACGGCTTGCCGTCTGCGTGGCAAATCGGACAGCCGCTTGGGGAGTCGCGCCGAAACGGCGGGGTCGAGTATGATCCGCCATTCATTTCCGCGCACGGCCAGCGTTAGTCGCCATGATCGTTGACGCCCAGGGGAGGCGATTCCGCAACTTGCGGGTCAGTTTGACCGCGGCGTGCAACTACGCCTGTACCTACTGCGTACCCGACGGGAAGCGCCTCCAGGCCGCGGTCGCGGAATTGAGTGCCGCCGAACTCCTGCGCGCCGTGCGACTCCTGGTGGAGTCCGCCGGTATCGACAAGCTTCGCATCACCGGGGGGGAACCCCTCCTGTCGCCCAAGTTCGACGAGTTCCTGCCGGCCGTCATGAAGCTCCCCTTGAAGGACGTTTCGGTGACGACGAACGGCCAGTTCCTGCCGAAGAAGGCCGACTTGATCGTCGGTTCCGGCCTGAAGCGCATCAACGTGAGCCTCGATACCTTGAATGCGCTGCGTTTCCGTAGCATCGCGAAGAGCGGCGATCTGGCCACGGTCCTCGATGGGATCGAACGGATGCTCGGCGCGGGCCTCGGGGTGAAGGTCAACATGGTGCCGATGAAATCGGCGAACGTGGATCAGATCCTGCCGATGCTGGAGTACTGCCTGGAGCGGGGCATCGAACTGCGTTTCATCGAACTGATGAACATGGGCCACTTGAAATACAACGCTGCCTACCAGCGCGACTTCTTCGGCATGGATGACATCCTCGCCTTGATTGGCCGACGATACGAGTTTGCTCGGACGGATGCCGCGTACGACTCCACTTCCGTGCGCTACGAGATCCCGGGACGGGGGGTATTCGGCATTATCGCCAACGAGTCGGAGCCGTTCTGCGCGTCCTGCACCCGTTTGCGCCTGTCATCCAACGGCTACCTCTACGGTTGCCTGTCCAGCACCAAGCGGCATCCGATCGCGGATCTGCTGCAACTCCCGGACGACCAGGCCAAGACGCTTCTTCAGACGCGCTTGATGGGTGCCCTCGACGACAAGCAGACGGTGCAGTTCAAGGGCGAAGTAACGGTCATGAAATTCATCGGCGGGTAGTCAAGCCGCCGCCTCGTGCCCCCGAGCGCACTCCAGACACTACTCGACGCCGCGGGGGACCGTAGCCTACCTCCCGTGGAGCGCTGGAATCCGCCGCGCGAAGGCGATATCGATATCCGGATCGCGGCGAACGGTGACTGGTACCACGAGGGCGGGCTTATCCGCCGCTTCGCGATCGCCAAGCTCTTCGCCACCATCCTGCGTGTCGACGATGGCGAACACTTCCTGGTCACGCCGGCTGAAAAGCTCAAGATTCGCGTCGATGACGCGCCGTTCGTGGCCACCGACATGGAGACCGACGGGGAGGGCAGGGCGCGTCGCATCCTGTTCACGACGAACGTCGATGACGTCGTGCTCGCCGATGCGGAACACCCGATCGTCGTCGAGGACCGCAAGGGCGAACCCCGACCCTACGTGGTCGTACGACGGGGTTTGAGAGCGTTGATTGCGCGCAGCGTGTTCTATCGCCTGGTGGATCTCGCCGAACCCGGTGCAGACGGCGAATTCAGCGTCTGGAGCGCCGGCGAGCGCTTCGTCCTCGGGCGAGACGGATAGCGATTCCACGCGAGGTTCCCGGAGCCGGTGCGGACGCGCAAGGATCAACGAACCGTCGGATGGGCTTGTCCCGTACCGTGTCGATCCAGCCGTCATCTCCCAAAGCGGGCGACCGCGAAGGGATCGCGTTACATGTTGGGGTAGTTCGGGCCCCCCAAACCTTCGGGCGTCACCCAGTTGATGTTCTGGGCGGGATCCTTGATGTCGCAGGTCTTGCAGTGCACGCAGTTCTGCGCATTGATCTGGAAGCGCGGCCCGTCCGCCTCCTGGACGACCTCGTAGACGCCGGCGGGGCAGTATCGCTGGGCGGGCTCGTCGTACGTCGGCAGGTTGTCCCTAATCGGCAACTCGGCGTCCGCGAGGGTTAGATGGCAGGGTTGGTCTTCCTCGTGGTTGGTGTTCGACAGGAATACCGACGAGAGCTTGTCGAAGGACAACACCCCGTCGGGCTTCGGATAGTGGATTCGCTGGGCCTTCGCCGCCGGCACCAGCTTGTCGTGGTCGGCGACCGAGTCGCGGAGCGTGAACGGCATTCGCCCACGGGCGATCTTCTGGTCAACGAAGGTGTAGGCCATGCCGAACAACGTCCCGAACTTGTGCAGTGCCGGACCGACGTTTCGTACCTGGCGCAACTCCTTGCCCAGCCACGACGCGTCGACGCGGCCACGGAAGTCGTCGAGGGACGTACTTGCGTCACCGCGCTGAAGGGCATCGAATACCGACTCGGCGGCGAGCATCCCGGACTTCATCGCCGTGTGGGTGCCCTTGATCTTCAACATGTTGAGAAACCCGGCGTCGTCGCCGACGATGACCGCGCCCGGTACCGTGAGCTTGGGCAACGCCTGCAGACCGCCCTTGACGACGGCCCGGGCCCCGTAGGCGACCCGACGGCCACCGCGTAGAACATCCGCGAACAGCGGGTGGTGCTTCAGGCGCTGTAGTTCGTCGAACGGCGACAGGTGCGGGTTCGTGTAGGCCAGGTCGACGATGATTCCCAGCGCCACCTGGTTGTTTTCCTGGTGATAGAGGAACGACCCCATCCCGGGGCTCCCGACACGCCCGAGCGGCCAGCCGACGTTGTGCAGGATTCGGCCCGGCACGTGGCGTTCCGGATCGATGTCCCAAAGCTCCTTCAATCCGATGCCGTAGTGCTGGGGGCCGGCGTCGGCCGCGAGATCGAACTTCTCGATCAGTTGTTTGCCGAGATGGCCCCTGCAGCCCTCCGCAAACACCGTGTACTTGGCGTGCAGTTCGTAGCCGGGCTCGAACGTCGATTTGGGTTCGCCATTGGCACCGACTCCCATGTCGGATGTCGCGACTCCCTTGACGCTGCCGTCATCGGCGAAAAGGATCTCGCTGGCCGCGAATCCCGGAAAGACATTGACACCCATGTTTTCGGCTTGCTCGCCCAGCCAGCGGCAGAGGTTCCCGAGGGACAGCGTGTAGTTGCCCCTGTTCTTGGTCTCCTTGGGTGGAACCCACGACGGCAACAGGATGCGATTGGTGTCGTTGACCAGGTAGTAGAACAAGTCGTCGGTGACCGGGACGCCCAACGGGGCGCCCTGTGCCGCCGCGTCGGGGAATAGCTCGTTGAGTGCTCTTGGTGCCAACACCGCCCCGGACAGTATGTGGGCACCGATCTCCGAGCCCTTCTCGACGAGGCAGACGTTCAGTTCCACACCGGCTTGCTCGCCGAGCTGCATGACCCGGCAGGCCGTCGCGAGACCGGACGGTCCTCCGCCGACGATGACGACGTCGAATTCCATCGACTCGCGGGCTTGTTCGGGCACGACCCCTCCGGGATAGAACTTACTGATTCGACGATTATACCGGTGGCGGGCAGCCAGGCAGCGCCGGCCGACCCCGACGAAATCCTCTCGTCGGGAGGTCTCCGGATTGACGCTGCCAAGCATAGGCCCCGGCGCGGTTCTACCACGGCGCAGTTCCCTTCTAGCCCACTGGTACAGTGGGCGAGGACCGATAGCACACCGACGCGACCGGCAGGTTCGCGTCGGTCAGGGAGGCATCGTCAGGCGGTGGTGACAACCCCCTTGATATAACCCTCGACTCGCCCGGTCGTGGCACCCGCCATGAACTCGGGGAACTCGTCGATGGGTACGACGTGGGTGACCAGCGGCTGGAGGTCGATCACGCCGTTGTGAATGAGCCGAATGGCCGCGGGGAAGGGGTCGCGCAGCCGTGCCGACGGAGACGAGTTCACGACCGTGATCCCCTTGCCATGCCAGGAGGTGGGGTTGAAGGTGGCTTCGGAACCCTTGATCCAGCCGAACAGGTTGATACGGCCTCCTGCTCGGACGATTTCCGTTGCCAGATCGAGGCCCTGCTGCGAGCCGCTGGTGTCCGCGACTACATCGATGCCACGGGAGAAGAGGTCGCGCTTTTTCTCCTCGAACCCGGGTTCGGTTACGTTGTAGGCCTCGGTCGCCCCGAACTGCCGGGCGAGTTCGAGCTTGGCGTCGTCGATATCGAGGGCGATCAACTGATCGGCGCCCATGCCGGAAAGTCCCTGCACCATCATCAGGCCCATGAATCCGCAGCCCACCATCGCGAGACGCTGCCCCGCCTTCAGCTCGCAGTGATCCATGCCGGTGACCACGCATGACACGGGCTCGACGATCCAATGTTGATCCGCCATGTTGGAATCGGGAATCTTGTAGATGCTGCGCAGGGGCGCGTTGCGCAACCGACCGAAGCCACCGCCGCAAACCCGCTGACCGATCTCGATGCCCTCGACCCCGGGGCCGAGCTTGGTCACGTAGCCGACCCCCTCGTGACCCGGCGGCGCATAGCCGCCAGCCCGAAACGTCTGCAGGTCCCAGGAGCAGATTCCGCAAGCGGAGTTCTCGACTTGAACCTGGCCGGGACCGGGCGCGCCGATTTCCTCTTCGATGATGTCGGCCCCGCCGCCTTCCCGGTATCGGATGTTCTTGGATTTCATGGCTGACCCCGCACTGACAGGAGTCCTTGATGATGCACGAGGCGCGGTGAAGATTCGAGACGCGCCCAACGTCGATGGTCCGCCGCTTTCCTCGGCCGGGCGGATATAGGAAAATGCCGCGCCCCGACTTGCCGCCGCAGACGTTGGCGGCGTCGGCAAACTTGGTATCGAGAAGATCAGCACGCTATGAAGGTATTGGTTCCCGTCAAACGCGTCGTGGACGCCAACGTCAAGGTTCGGGTCAAGCCCGATGGCACCGGCATCGACCTCGCCAACGTCAAGATGGCCGTCAACCCGTTCTGCGAGATCGGGATCGAGGAGGCCGTCCGGTTGCGAGAAGCCGAGGTGGCGACCGAGGTCATCGCCGTGGCGGTGGGCGAATCGAACTGCCAGGAGCAGCTTCGCACCTGCCTGGCACTCGGTGCCGACCGGGCGATTCTCGTCGAGACGGCGCCCGACCTGGAGCCGCTGGCGATCGCCAAGCTCCTGAAGGCGATCTACGATGAGGAGCAGCCGGGTATCGTCATTCTCGGCAAACAGAGCATCGACGGCGACAACAGCCAGACCGGACCGATGTTCGCGGCGCTCACCGGCTTGCCGCAGGGAACATTCGCATCGAACCTCGCGGTCGACGGGGACACCGCGGAAGTGGTCCGGGAAGTGGACGGCGGGCTTCAGACCGTGTCGCTGAAGATGCCCATCGTGGTGACCACGGACCTGCGCTTGAACGAACCCCGGTACGCGTCGCTCCCCAACATCATGAAGGCGAAACGCAAGCCGTTGGACGTAACCACGCCGGAAGCACTCGGCGTGGATGTGGGGCGGCGTACCGAAGTGGTCGATGTCTCGCCACCGCCAGAGCGACAGGCAGGCATCAAGGTCGAGAACGTCGACGATCTGGTCGACAAGCTCACCAACGAAGCCAAGGTGATCGGACAGGGTTGACGCAGGCGAGCGAGGCCCGGTCCGGCCAAGCATCGCGTCAAGGCGAGTCACAGATAGAGCGAGTGAGGGAATCCTAATGGGGACATTGGTTGTAGCGGAGCATGACAACGCGGCATTGCGCCCGGTGACGTTGAACGTCGTCGCGGCCGCACTGGCCATCGGCGGCGAGTTCGACATCCTGGTCGCGGGCAGCGGCTGCGCCTCGGCGGCCGAGGAGGCCGCCGCGATCGGTGGCGTGGCGAAGGTGCTCCTGGCGGATGCGCCGGCCTACGAACACGCGCTGGCCGAAAACGTCGGTGCGTTGGTGGCTGAAGTCGCGGATTCCTACGACCACATCCTGGCTGCGCATACCACCACCGGCAAGAATTTCCTGCCGCGCACCGCCGCGCTGCTCGACACGCAGATGATCTCCGACATCATCGGCGTCGAATCCCCGGATACCTTCCTGCGACCCATCTATGCCGGCAACGCCATTGCCACGGTGAAGTCCAGCGATGCCAAGAAAGTGGTATCGGTGCGGGGCACGGGGTTTGACCCGGCTCCCGCCGACGGCGGTTCGGCGGTCGTCGAGACCGTCGATTCGGCGATCGACGCGGGCGTGTCGAGCTTCGTGGGCGAAGAGATCGCGAAGTCCGAACGGCCCGAACTGACCTCGGCATCCATCGTCATTTCGGGTGGCCGCGGCATGCAGAGCGGGGAGAACTTCACGTTGCTCGAAGGGATCGCTGACAAGCTCGGTGCAGCGATCGGCGCGTCCCGCGCCGCCGTGGACGCGGGTTTCGTGCCCAACGACATGCAGGTGGGACAGACGGGCAAGATCGTCGCGCCGGAACTCTACATCGCGGTAGGCATCTCCGGCGCGATTCAGCACCTGGCAGGGATGAAGGACTCGAAGGTCATCGTCGCCATCAACAAGGACGAGGACGCGCCGATATTCCAGGTGGCAGACTACGGCCTGGTGGCTGACCTGTTCCAGGCCTTGCCCGATCTCGAAGCCGCCCTGGACTGACACCAGGACCGGGTTCCGTCAACGTGTCGCCTATTCGCGCGGGTAAGGCCCTCGCGTTCTTGAGACGTTCCCATTTGCACAGATTGAGCAAAGTTGCACGGCTGTGGGCCGGCGGCTCGTAGGGGCGACGCTTGTCGTCGCCCGTGCCTGGTCTTCCACGGCCTCGGTTGATCGGCACGGGACGCCACCGGGGCGTCCCCTACGGACATCGCCCAACCCCGCGTCCCGTCGGTCAGAGCGCCCTAGGGCGCCGGGGTCCGCTTGGCGGTGTACCAGGTCACGGGCCGGGCATGGTCGTTAACCTGGTCGACGATGTCCAAGACCATCGCAAACAGGGCCATGCGTACCACGACGCCGTTGTCGGTCTGGCGGAAGATCGCCAGGTTGGGGTTGGCGTTGAGATCGTCATCGAGTTCCTGTGCTTGGGCACGGGAGTCCCTTGGCAAGGGGTGCATGATCACGGTGTTCGGCTCGCAGTTTTGCGTGTAGATCGCCTGGTTGACGCGAAACAGGCCCCGATACCGGTCGGCTTCCTCCGGGCTCGAGAAACGTTCTTCCTGGGTGCGGGTGACATAGAGGATGTGGACGTGGTGAATGCCTTTGCCGAGATCGTGGTAAACCTCTACGGCATGTCCGCCGTCTCTTAGGACAGCGATCACATCCTCCGGCGCCTCCAGGCCCGGGGGCGACACCAGGTGAACCGACACTTGATCGAACAACGCGAGCAGCTTCAACAGCGAGTGGACGGCCCGACCGTATCGGAGGTCGCCCACCACGGCGATGTGCAGGCCGTCGATCCCCTGTCCACGGGTACGGAGTTCCCGGCGTACCGTGTAGAGGTCGAGCAATGCCTGGCTCGGATGCTCGTTGGCACCGTCGCCGCCGTTGATTACCGGCACCCGGGACGCCGTTGCGAATTCGGCCACGGACCCTTCCTCGGGATGCCGCATGACGATCACATCGCTGTAACCCGAAAGGACGCGCGCCGTGTCGTGCAAGGACTCGCCCTTGGCGAGCGCCGACGACTTGACCTCGGTGGTCTCGCGGACGTCGCCGCCAAGCAGATTGAAGGCGCTGCCGAAGGACACTCGGGTCCGGGTGCTGGGCTCGAAGAACATATTGGACAGGATCGCGCCCTGGAGAACCCGGGTGATGCGCTCGCGTCGTGCGAAGGGAGCAAGTTCATCGGCGACATCGAAGAGTCGGTCGATATCACCGCGTTCGAACTGATCGACCGAGAGAATGTGGTTGCCGACGAAATCCAAGGCTGCTTCCCGAAAACGAGGCGCCGTCGTGGGGAGTGTGTCGGATTTGGCGCGGTAGCGGCAAGTCCGGCGAAGTCCCGGAATGCGTTGGGCTGGAGCCAAGCGCGGTGCCGTAGACAACGGGTTTTGCGGCATTGGAGACGCCGTCGCAGCGCGACGTTGGCGACACGCGGGACTGGTATCATTCAATCTACGCGAAGCCACAGAGCGTTTTTGGCATGGCCGCGGACTTGAGCCCCCCCGATCGCGCGACCGACGCGGACACCTCGTCGCCGCTTCCTTTCGCGTTTGCGCGTCGGTTCGGTGTGGTGGTGACCAACGGCGGTCCGTCGGGCGAGGCCGTGACGGTTGCATGTCGTTCGCAACCGACCCTGACCGTACTGGCCGAGATCAAACGCGTCACGAAGCGGCCGATGGCCATCGAGGTCGTCTCGGCGGACGAGTTCGAACAGCGACTCACGGCGGCCTATGTGCGCGACGCGTCGGAGGCGAAGCAGATGGTTGCCGACCTCGGCGAGCATCCGGACCTGGCGAGCCTCGCGCAATCCGTACCGGAGGGGGAGGGCGAGGACCTGCTCGATCAGCGCAACGACGCGCCGATCGTTCAGTTGATCACCGCCGTACTTGCGGAGGCTATCCGCGAAGGTGCCTCGGATGTCCACATCGAAACCTTCGAGAAATCGCTGCAGGTGAGATTCCGGATCGACGGCGTCATGCGCGAGATGGTGCAGCCGAAACGCGCTCTGGCACCGCTCCTGGTATCGCGGGTCAAGGTCATGGCAAAGCTGGACATCGCGGAGAAACGGGTTCCCCAGGACGGCCGCATCACGCTGAAGATCGGCGGCCGCGAAGTGGATGTCCGGGTCTCGACGTTGCCCACGGCGAACGGCGAGCGGGTGGTCTTGCGTCTGCTCGACAAACAAACGGCGGCCCTGGCCCTGCCGAACCTGGGAATGGATGCCGAGACCCTGTCCCGGGTGCGGGGCGTGGTCGCGAAACCGCACGGCATCTTCCTCGTGACCGGTCCCACGGGGCACGGCAAGACAACGACGCTTTACGCCGCGATGAGCGAGTTGAATCGCGAGTCGATCAACATCCTCACCATCGAGAACCCGATCGAATACAGCATCCCGGGCATCGGCCAGACCCAGGTCAACGATAAAGCCGACATGACGTTCGCCCGTGGCCTGCGGGCGATCCTTCGCCAGGACCCGGACGTCGTGATGGTTGGCGAGATCCGTGATCTCGAGACCGCCCAGACGGCAGTCCACGCCAGCCTCACCGGGCACCTCGTGATGTCCACGGTGCATACGAATACGGCCGTCGGTGCGGTGACCCGGTTGGTGGACATCGGCGTCGAGCCTTTTCTGATCGCCTCGAGCGTGGTGGGAATCCTTGCCCAGCGTTTGGTCCGTGTACTCTGCAACGAATGCAAGTCGGCCAGCGAGCCGAGCGCATTGGAGCGGATGTTCCTCGGCGAGGACGCCAACGGTGCCGTTGTCTACCGACCATCGGGCTGCGAGGCATGTAGTTGGTCCGGCTTCCGGGGCCGCACGGGAATCTACGAGTTGGTCACGGTGGACGACCACGCGCGAACCCTCATCCACGATCAGGTGTCCGAGCAGGCGATCACCGACTACGTCCGCAAGGACTGTCCGAGCATCTCCGGCGACGGGCGTCGCAAGGTGCTCGCCGGCATGACCTCGGTAAACGAAGTGATGCGAGCGGTCGTCCTTACCGACTGAGCCAGGGTTTTTGGGTCCATGGCGGCTTTCGAATACACGGCCATCGACGCCAGGGGCCGGCACAAGAAGGGCATCGAGGAAGGTGACAGCACTCGCCAGGTTCGCCAAACGCTGCGCGACCGGGGGTTGGCACCAACATCCGTCGTCCACGCGGCCAACACCTCGGATGGCCAATCCCAGGGAAGTGGGTCCGGGATTCGGTTGGGATTGCGGCGCGCCATGGCGCCCTTGGAGTTGGCCCTGTTTACACGTCAGCTTGCCACGTTGGTTGCGGCGGGGTTGCCCGTCGAGGAATCGCTGCACACGATTGCGCGACAATCCGACAAGCGCCGCGTCTCGGCACTGGTCATGAATGTCCGCGCCCAGGTGCTCGAAGGCCACTCCCTCGCGGCGGCACTCAAGGCATACCCGGGCGCATTCGGCCCGATGTACTGCTCCACCGTGGCTGCAGGCGAGCAGTCGGGATACCTTCACGCGGTTCTCGACAACCTGGCCGACCACACCGAGCAGCGCTTCGAATCCGTACGCAACGTGCAGATGGCCCTGTTCTATCCCATCCTGCTCTTCGTCGTGTCGATTGGGATCATTTCCGGACTGATGGTCTACGTGGTGCCCAAGATCGTCGGCGTGTTCGAGCGCACCGGCAACGAACTGCCATTCCTCACGACGGCGCTCATCGACATCAGCGGATTCCTGCGCGGCAACTGGTGGATCATCGCGATTGTCGTCGCGGGCATCGTCGTGCTCTCGCGGTGGCTGTTGCGCCAGGGCGATTTCCGGTTGGGGTGGGATCACCGCAAACTTGAGCTCCCGATCGCGGGGAAGGTGGTGAGGAGCGGCAACGCGAGTCGCTACGCCAGCACCTTGGCGATCCTCTCGTCGAGCGGTGTGCCGCTGGTAGATGCCATGCACATTGCCACGGAAGTCGTGACCAACAGTTGGCTGAAACGAAGGCTCGCGGAGGCGGTCCAATCGGTCAGCGAGGGATCGAGCCTGCGGGCCGCCCTGGAAAGCGTTCGGTATTTTCCGCCGATGTTGCTGCACATGGTGGCCAGCGGCGAAGCAAGCGGGCAATTGGACTCGATGCTGGCCAAGGTGGCGGACTATCAGCAGAAGGAGTTGACCCGGTTGGTCGCGACCCTGGTGCAGTTGTTTCAGCCGTTGATGCTGCTGTTCATGGCCGGGCTGGTACTCATGATCGTGCTGGCGATACTCGTGCCGATACTCAGCATGAACCAGCTTGTGTCCTAACTACCGCGGTCCGAAAAGTTGAAGGGAACCCGATGAACAAACGAAGAAGCCCCCGGAACGAGAGCGGAATGACGCTGATCGAGATCATGATGGTCGTTGCGATCCTCGGCATCCTGATTGCCGTGATCGTGCCTAACCTGATCGGGCGGGACCAGGACGCTCGGTTGACGGCGCAGAAGTCCGACATCCGCAGCATCGGCCAGTCTCTCGACATCTACCACATGCAGAACGGCCACTACCCGTCCACGGACCAAGGCCTCGAAGCGCTGGTCAACAAGCCCACCGGACACCCCGAACCGAAGTCCTGGGGACCGATGCCCTACCTGCGCAAGTATCCCTTGGATCAATGGGGCAACGAGTACGTCTATCTGGAGGATGGCCACACCTTTGAACTGATGTCGCTCGGCGCCGACGGCATGGAAGGCGGCGAAGGCTATGACGCCGATGTTCGCTACGCCGACCTGTAGCGAAAGAGGGACCCGGGCCGGTGGAGCGGGATTCACGCTGCTCGAGATCCTGCTGGTCGTTGCCATCATCGGCATCCTGGCCTCGGTCGTGGTGCTCGGCGCCACGGATGTCGGACGGCAGCGCACTGTACGCGCCGAAGCGGAGCGTCTGGCGTTGGCGGTGGAGTTGGCACGCGACGAGGCGAGGCTACGCAACGCGGTGTGGGGCCTGCTGGTCGATGGCGGCACCTACCGGTTTAAGGAATACGACGTCGCCGGGGACGAGTGGAACGACGTGGAGCGACGGGAATTCAGTGCGGACGCCTCCGAGAACAATATCGAGTTCGTGGTCGGGCAAATCTTCGAGAACAAGGAAGCCGACCTGGCGGAACTGCCGTGGTTGCAAAACAATGGGGGAGGCGAATCGGCTTCGGGAGTGGCGGACGCCGGCTCAGACGACGGCACGCGTTCGCCGGACGTGGTTATCTATCCGGGCGGTGAAATGACGCCGTTCAAGATTACCGTTTCGGCCGGCGAGGGGTACGCGGCCTGGGTCGCCCGATCCGACGGCATCCAACGCGCCCGTGCCGTCGCGGAGACGGATGTCGACGCGGAGGACGAGGGGCTCCGGGAGTGGCTGCACGAGGCAGGCTTCGCTCGATGACCGTGCCCACATTCCGTACCCGTCGGCGTCTTGCCGGGTTCACGTTGCTCGAGTTGCTGATCGCCTTGGCGATCCTTGCCATCGTTTCCATCGTCGTCTTCAACCAGGGGAGTGCCACGGCACGCCAACTCGGGGGCCTCGAACAGCAGACCTTCGCCCGATGGGTGGCCGAAAACGAGATCGCCAAGCTGCGCTTGAAACTCCGCGTCGACGACGAGCCGCCCCGACCCGGGAGCAGCACGGACCGGGTGTCCCACGGTGACCGCTACTGGCAGGTGGTCAAGGACATCACGACTACCGACCACCCTTGGCTGTACCGGGTGGAAATCTCCGTCCATGTGCTGGCGGAAGGCCGGGACGTCGGCAAGATCGATGCCTTGGTCGCGTTCGTGGGGTTGCATTGATGCGCCACGGCACAACCAATGCGCTCGCTCTGCGTACCGGCTCTGCGGCCAGACTGGCAAAACCCGCCAAACCCGTTGCCAGCCAAGCCGCGTTCACCCTGATGGAGATGATGACGGCGCTGGCGGTGTTCGCCGTCATCGGCCTCATGGCGACACAGATTCTCACCGCCACGATCCGCCTCGGCGAGACGACGCGCGACCGCGGCGACGCGCTCTCGGATGTGCAACGAGCCATGGACATCATCGGTCGCGACATCATGCAGTTGACCCGGCGGACGGTGAAGGACGAACTCGGCGAGCCAACGAGCCCGGTGACCATTTCCGGAACCAGTCTCTTGGAACTGACCCGAGCGGGATGGCAAAACCCACTTGCGAAGCCTCGTAGCGAACTGCAGCGGGTCGCCTACGTGCATAGGGACGACACGCTGATTCGTCTGTTCTGGCCGGTCTTGGATCGCTCCCCGGGTTCCGAGCCGATTCCCCAGATCCTCCTGAAAGGGGTCGAGGAGGCGAGTTTTGCCGCCCACGACGACCAAGGCGAACAGCACGGCTTCTGGCCCGTGGTCGCGGCGGAGGACGAAACTGCGACGGAACTCGCCGCAGTGGCCCTGGCGCTGCGACTCCAGCGGTATGGGCATATCGAACGTTTGTGGCTGGTGGTACCCGGCGCAGCCGACGTGACCGATAACCGGCCTGGCGCACCGGCCCCCCGGGAAGTCGAAGCCGGGCGGGTCCGATCGTGATGGCCGAGGGTCGACGTCGTACCACGCCGCGCGGCCTGGCACTTGTCAGTGTCCTGCTCATCGTGGCCGTTACCACGGCACTGGCCTACGAGATAGCGAACCGCCACGCGTTCGGGGTCGCGGTCAGCCGTCAAACGCTGGCCGGTTCGCAGGCGCGCGAGTATGCCCTGGGGGGCGAGCAGTACGCACGGCAACTGCTCTATGCCGATTGGGAGGACGAAGGGACCCGGTCCAAGGACACGCTGCTCGAAGATTGGTCAACGACGGAAGCCTTCGAGGTCGACGACGGGGGCATCGAAATACGCGTCGTGGACCTCTCGTCGCGGTTCAATCTGAACAGCGTGATTGGCGCCGAAGGTCCACAGAATACGGCGCGGCTGAAACGGTTGTTCACGCACCTGGAGTTGGATCCCGGCACCGTGGACGCCTGGGTCGACTGGATCGATGCGGATCAGGAGGTGCAACCCTACGGTGCCGAGGATGCGGACTACCTGCTGCGCGAGCCCCCGCACCGAGCGGCGGACCAGCGCGCGGCCGACAGATCCGAACTCCGCCTTGCCGTGCCGTTCGATTCGCGCGCCGAATACGCTCGGCTCGAGCCCCATGTCGCGGTTCTGCCCACCGACCGGCTGGCGATCAACATCAACACGGTCACCGAGGCCGTCCTCGCCAGTTTGGCTCCGAATTTCCCGGCTGCGGACGCCCAGCTGCTAGTCGAGCAAGTGCGCGACTTCGACGACGTGGAACGGATTGTCGCCAGGTATGCGCCGTTGGGCGAAAGCGCTGCAGCGCTCGGTGTGGGCAGCGAGTTCTTCCAGGTGCAGGTGAGGGCAACGGTCAGCGATACGCGATCGGAGCTCACGTCGATACTGCACCGCGACCGCGAAGACGGGACGCTGTCCGTGGTGTCGCGGACCTTCGGTCGCCGGTTCGAATCCCCGGCCGACGAGGCCGCATCGGGTACGGAGTCAGCGCGATGACGCGGTTGTTCGTTCGGATCAAGACGCCGGTGGTGCACACGGAGGCGGGTGTCGATGCGAGTGTCGACTACCTGGTTTGCGACGACGACGGGATGACCGAAGCGGCGGGGCAGGCCGACGCCGGGGGGCTTTCCCGAATCGTCGAGACCGTTGCGCCGTGGGCGGAGGATCCGGCAAGGGTCGTGGTTCTGGTGCCCGTGGGCGACGTCCTGTCGGCCAGTTGCGAGGTTCCGGGACGCAGTGCCACCCAAATGCGGCGGGCCGTGCGCTATGCCGTCGAAGAATTCGTTGCCGATGACATCGATACGATGCAGGTGGCCAGTGCGGATTTGGTGCGCAACGAGCCCGTGCATTGCCTGGTCGCACCCCGGAGCAGCGTCGAGGATTGGTTGGCGTTCCTCGCCGAGACCGGAATTCAACCCGGCTTGATGACCGCCGATGCCATGGCTCTCGCGAACGACACGGACGTCGTAAGCGTGCTCTTCGAGGGCGATCACGCGCTGGTTCGGGCATCGGAACAGATGGCGTCCGTAGACCTGCCCAACCTCGGCGAGGTGCTCGAGGGTGTTGCCCGCGGGTCGCTGAACGCCGCGGAGCGGCCGGTGTTGCGTTTGATCAACGGGACGCTAGCTGACCTTCCGGGATTGGGCGTCGAGGGTTTCGAGGTCGAGGAAATGCCGGTCGAGACATCGGTACTCGGATTTCTCGCCGGGGAGTTCGACGGGCGGGCGGTCAACCTGCTGCAAGGAGACTATGCCGTGAGGCGACGCCCGACCGGTGCCTTGTCGCGCTGGCGACCGATCGCCGCGGCGGCGGGTGTCTGGCTCGGGGTTGTTCTAGGCCTGTTGGCGGCCCAGGGATTCTGGGCGGACTACCAGGCATCGCGGTTCCGGGAGCAGGCCGTCGACCTCTACCGATCACTCTACCGCGTCGACCGCGTTGCCGGGAACCCGGCGTCGCGGATGAGACGGTTGCTGGGCCAGGCAACGGGCGCGGACGAGAGCTTCCATGGTCTGTTCGGACAATTCGGGATGGGTCTCGCCGACATTTCGGGTTCATTCGAGCTTCGTGGCGTGACCTATTCGCCGCGTCGGGGCCTGGACGCCGACCTGTTGGTGACCGACGACGCGGTGTTGGAGCGCCTGGGCGCGTCGCTCAGGCGGCAGGGGTTGGATATGGAAGTCATCTCCACCGATTCGGCGCAGTCGGGCGCCCGGATCGGTGCGCGGCTACGCGTTTCGGGGTGACAGCAATGGCCGTATTCGAATCCATTAGCACAACCTGGGGCCGATCGACTCTAAGACGGCGCTACGAGGCGCTGGCCGCTCGCGAACGCTTCCTGGTGCGTATCTGTCTCGGGCTGCTCCTTGCGTTGGTACTGTATGCGGTCATCGACTCACTACTGGGATTCCGCGGTGAGGCCGTGACCCGATACCTGAACGAACAGCGCGACCTCGAATGGATGAAACGCAATCAACACCGGGTTTCGCGTGGCGACAGTGCGGGTGGATCGGGCGAGTTGCTCTCCACGGTGGTCAACAGCACTGCGGCCCAAGTCGGTTTCCGACCGCGACGCACGCAAACGGAAACCGACGGGGTAAGTGCGCGGGTCGAAGCAGAGCAGTTCGAAAAGGTGCTGCGCTGGGCACACGCGCTGGAAACCCGTCACGGTGTCGAGATCACCCGGGCGGACATCGATCTCAACGAGTCGGGTAGGGTCGATGCCCGGTTCAGCCTGCGCTGAGCTTTCGCCGCACGGGCGTCATGCTGCGGTGCCCGCCGGCGCGTAATTTAACATAATATACATTATGCGAAGTTTGTTGTGGGGCGTGGTGCGAGCCCCCCCGACCCATGCGCCTGCCGATTTATGCCGTCCTTTCAGCTACCTGCCGCCGCAACCTTCCACGAAACATACGCCAAGGCAGTGCAAGGCGTTAGCTGGCTGTCACGAGAATGCGCAAGCATTCTCGAAACGCGCCCGAAGGGCGCGCGGTCCCCCACCCAAGACTCGCCGACGGGACCGGTGCGCCGGGACACCCGGTTAACCGATCAGCGACTTGCCGACGACCTTGAGAGCCAGGGTCTCTTCGGTACCCTCGAAGATCGACAGCACGCGCGCGTCCACGAAATAACGGCTGACGTCGGTTTCCTCGGCGTACCCCATGCCGCCGTGGATCTGCATCGCCTCCCGCGTGATCCACTCGGCGGCCTTGCAGGCGATGAGCTTGACCAGACTCGCTTCCAACTGGTCGTCGCCGGCGTCCATGGTTCGTGCAACAGCGTACGAAAAGTGTCGACAGGCCGTGATCGTGGCCGCCATCCGGGCCAGTTTCTGCAGGGTTAGCGGGTAGTCGGCGACCGGCCGATCGAACACGAGACGCTGCTCGGCGTACTCGAGCGCCCGGTCGAATGCCGCTCGCATCAACCCGCACGCCCGCGCCGCGGTTTGCAGCCGACCACCGGCGAATCCGCTCATCGTGTAGTAGAAACCCCGGCCCCGGCCGCCGGCCTCGCCTACCAGCGCGTCGGCCGGAACCACGAAATCGTCGAAGAAGAGTTCGAACGAATGCATGCCGCGATAACCGATCGTCGGAATCGCCCGACCGGTCAGCCGACCGCCTAGGGGACTGTCCACGGCGAACGCCTGGCCGTCGCTGCTCGTTTTCTCGACGACGAATAGGGAAAGCCCTCGATGTGGCGGTGAGGCTTCCGGTTCGGTGCGGGCCAGCACGAGGATGGCGCCCGCCTTCCCGGCAAACGTGCACCAGGTCTTGCCGCCGTTCAGGGCCCACGCCGGCTTGCCGTCGACGTCGGTGGGTGACGCGCGCAGCGCAACGGTCGCGACGTCCGAACCGGTGCCGGGCTCGGTCACCGAGATCGCGACCAGCGGTTCGCCGGCGGCTATTCCCGGTAGCCAGCGCGCTTTCTGGGCGTCGGTTCCGCCGTCAAGTACGGCACGTGCCATGATCTCGGGCCGCGTGATCAGGCTTCCGGCGGCACCTAGCGAACCCCGCGACAGTTCTTCGGTCACGACCACCATGCCGAGGCTGTCCTCGTGGTCGTCGGGCTTCAGGCCACCGTAACGCAACGGGACGGACAACCCGAAGCATCCGAGTTTCCGAAGGCCATCGATGATCGCCTCCGGAACCATGCGGTCACCGCGGTGGATGTCCTCGGCCAACGGAACGACCTTGTCCTCGGCGAACTGACGGAAGGTGTCCCGAATCAGCGACTTCTCATCACCCAGGTGGTCGACGGGCGGCCTGCCCTGGCGCCGCCGGATGGTCTCACCGATTGCCGCGATGTTGGATGGTTTCAGGTGCTCGTCGATGAACCGTCGTGGTCCGCCGTCGAAATGTTCCGGGTGGAGACCGAACGCGGAGGGCCGGGACTGCAATCGACCGAGTACCGCGGCGAGCGCCCCGGCGCTGAACAGGTTCGCCAATGAACGCTTGAAGGATGCCTCGTCGGAAGGCGCGGGATAGTCGGCATAGTCCAGGCTGGCACGCGCGGCGTGGAACTCGGCCGTCGACAGGGCGAGGTCGTAGACCTCCATCTGCACCTCGTCAACGTCGCGCCCGGCGAGGTGCTCCCTACCCCGTTCGATCAACGTCGAGGTCTTCTCGATGGCCTGTCGTGCTGAGTTCAATCGGGCTCCAGTCCGTATGCGGCCGTGAGATTCTATCGGACGTGAGTGTCCCGGAAAGCCGCGTTTCCACCGGGCCCGAGCCCGGGCGTCGCTTGGTGGAAGCTGTCAGGTCGATATTTTCTTGTGCTGTAATGCGTCTTCGCTGGGTCCCGCTCCGCCAACCGGAGGAACTTCGCCGTGGAAATCGTTACGACCGGGCTCAAGTTCCCGGAAGGTCCCGTCGCCATGCCCGACGGATCCGTGCTCGTGGTCGAGATCGCCCGGGGCACGTTGTCGAGGGTGATGCCGGACGGCAAGGTCGAAGTCGTTGCGGAGCCGGGTGGCGGTCCCAACGGTGCCGCCATCGGACCCGACGGCAAGTGCTACATCTGCAACAACGGCGGCTTCGAGTGGACCGAACGCCGGGGGCGGATCTATCCCGGCGATCAGGCGGGAGACTACCGAACCGGTCGAATCGAGCGGGTCGACCTCGACACGGGTGTCGTCGAGGTGCTCTACGAAGCGGCCGGCGGCGTGCGCCTGTGCGGTCCCAACGACATCGTCTTCGATGCCAGCGGCGGTTTCTGGTTCACCGACCACGGCAAGACCCGGGCACGGCAGCGGGACCGTACCGGCGTGTTCTACGCGAGGACAGATGGTTCGTTCATCGAGGAAGTCATTTTCCCCCTGGAGGCCCCGAACGGCATCGGGCTCTCGCCCGACGAGGACGAACTCTACGTCGCGGAGACGCCCACGGGCCGGCTTTGGGCGTTTCCCCTGGCGGCACCCGGTCGGTTGTTGGGCGAGCGGGCAGATCGGCCCGACGGCGGCCGCCTGGTGCGCGGCAGGGAGGGCTACTTCCTGTTCGATTCCCTGGCAGTGGATGCGGCGGGCAACGTCTGTGTGGCCACCATCCTCGACGGCGGCATTACGGTGCTCTCGCCGACCGGCGGCGATCCGGGATTCGTGCCCATGCCGGATCGGATCACGACGAACATCTGTTTCGGCGGCGAAGATCTTCAAACGGCGTATGTGACGCTGTCCTCCACGGGGCAGCTTGTCTCGATTCCCTGGGAAACACCGGGTTTGCCCTTGAACTTCCTCAACAAATAGCGCGATGCCAAACCAAACATGGGCGCGATTGGCGTCCTGGCTGACGGTCGCGGCCTGCACGGCAACCGCGTCCGAACGCCTGCACGTCGTGATACCCGCCGGGCCGGGCGGCGGTCTCGATGGTACGGCCCGGGAAGTCGGTCGGGTACTCGTCGAACTGGACCTCGTGGAGCAGGTGTCGTTCGAGAACGTCTCCGGCGGCGGCGGTGGGCGCGCCATGGCCTATTTTCTCGACAACGCCGACCGGTTCGAGACGCCGCTGTTAGTGAATTCGACGCCGTTGCTGGTCCGTAGCCTGCAAGGTCTCTTCCCCTACAGTTTCCGGGATCTGACTCCCGTCGCCGGGGTCATTGCCGACTACGGCGTATTGGCAGTTCGCGCCGGCGATCCGAGAACGACGTGGCAGACCGTGGTGGCGGAACTCGCCCGGAACCCCCGTGCCTTCGCGGTGGGCGGCGGCTCTGCACGTGGCAGTCTGGACCACATCGTTCTCGCGATGGCGCTGCGCCTCGTGCAAGTCGACCCGCGGGCCGTGCGTTACCTGCCGTACGATGGTGGCGGCAAGGCCATGCTCGCGCTGCTCGGCGGCGAGGTCGACCTGCTGTCCACCGGTCTCGGCGAGACCATGGCGTTCATCGAGGCGGGACAGGTCCGGGTGTTGGCGGTGACTGCGCCGGAGCGTGTCGGCGCGATCGCCGATGCGCCCACGTTCAAGGAGTTGGGCTACCCACTGGTGTTCGCCAATTGGCGGGGGCTGTTCGGCCCCCCGGGGATGCCGGCCGAGATCCTCGCAGGCCACTTGGAACGGCTCGCGAGTATGCAAGCGTCCCCGGCTTGGCAGGCCACCCTGGAGCGCCGGGGCTGGGACTCGTTGAATGCCGAGGGTCCTTCCTTCGTCGCCTATCTCGATGCCCAGGAGCGGCAACTCAAGGAGGTCATGATCGACATCGGATTCGTGGGGACCGACGAGGAGTGACACGGCTTGCGCCGATATGTCTCGCGGCGTTCGCGGTGGCATACCTCTGGCAGACATTCACGATTCCCCTCGACCCGTGGTCGGCGGCGGAAGCGATCAATGCGCGCACCCTGCCGTTGATATATGGCGTCGTGCTGTTGGCGATCTCGCTCGGGCTCGCGGCTCGGCCGTTGACGCCGGATGCCGAGGCGACTCGGATTCCATTTGGCCGTTGGCGGGTGCTGGCGCTGCATGCGCTAGCGATCACCGGATTCGGGGTGTTGATCCCCTGGGCCGGATTGTGGACTTCGCTGGCTGCCCTCCTGGTTGCCGGCCTGCTCATTGCCGGCGAACGTCGCCCCTGGGTGCTTGTATTGGCGCCAGTCGCCACTGCGGGATTGGCGTGGTTGCTGATCACCGTGGTCCTCGACGTCTACATCGACCCCGGACGCTGGTTCTCCTGACCGATGTGGGAAGGAATCGCGACCGGCTTCGGCACGGCTTTCCAGCCCGCCAACCTGGCATGGGTCGTCGCCGGTTGCCTGGCGGGAACCTTTATCGGAATGATGCCGGGGTTGGGTCCGATCACCGCCATCGCGCTGATGATTCCGGTGAGCTATTCACTGGATCCGGCCGCCGGCCTCATCATGATGGCGGGCGTCTACTACGGGGCCGTCTTCGGCGGTTCGACCTCATCGATCCTAATCAATGCACCCGGCGTCGCGTCCACCGTGGCGACGTCGTTCGACGGCTACCCGATGGCTCGGCGAGGCCAGGCCGGACGGGCACTTGCGCTGGCCGCCTACGCATCCTTTGCCGGTGGAACGGTGGGTGCCGTCGCCCTGCTCCTGTTCGCCCCTACCCTCGCCTTGCTGGCCACGGAGTTCCAGTCCCCCGAGTACACGTTGACGCTGGTATTCGCGTTGTCGTCGATCGCCGCCTTCGCGGAACGGGGCCAGGTCCTGCGATCACTGGCGGCGGCGGTGGTGGGCCTCATGCTCGGCACGGTAGGCACCGACCAGTCGGCGGGTGTGCAGCGCTTTACGTTCGGGCGTCTGGACCTGGCGGACGGTCTGAGTTTCGTCCTCGTAGCCATGGCTACGTTCGCCTTGGCCGAGGCGTTCCGAATGGTGCTCGCAGGTGGTCCGGAACTGCCCCGATCGGGACTTGCCCACGCGCGGCTTCAACCCGGCGACGCCAAGGCTGTCGTTCCGACGGTGGCGCGTAGTTCCGGCCTCGGCTTCCTGGTCGGCGTATTGCCGGGGGCCGGGGCGACGCTGGCGAGCTTTTTCGCCTACGAGGTTCAGAAACGCTTCCGGCGCGACGACGACGCCGATGCCGCGCGTGGCGTCGCTGCCCCGGAGTCGGCGAACAACGCCGCCTGCACGGGGTCCTTCGTGCCCTTGCTGACCCTTGGGATTCCCGGTTCCGGTACCACCGCCGTCCTGCTTGGCGTGATGCTGAGTTACGGCATTCAGCCAGGCCCCCGGCTTCTTGAAGTCGAGCCCGCGATGTTCTGGGGCGTCATCGTGTCCATGTACATCGGCAACCTGGTGCTGCTCGGCCTCAACCTGCCGTTGATTCCCTACCTGTCGCGGATCATCTATCTACGACGCCGCGTGCTCGTGCCGTGCGTCATCGCCTTTTCCCTGCTTGGGGTCTACCTGACCTCCCTCAACAGTTTCGATGTGTACCTGATGCTGGCCTTCGCGCTGGCCGGGTTGGCCTTGCGCCTGGCGGGATTCCCGCTCGCTCCCCTGCTCCTCGGCTTCATCCTGAGCGGGATGCTCGAGGAGAACCTGCGTCGCACGATCACGCTGGCCGATGGTTCGCCGGGCTTGTTCCTCGAACGCCCGGTGAGCGTGGTTCTACTGGTGTTGTGCATCGCGATTTGGGCCGCCCCGTTGCTGCGCCTCCTTCGCGAACGGCACCGCCGCAGGCGGGATGATTCCGCTGCATAATGCGCGGTTTCGCGTGAGCTTCGGAATAGCATGACCATTCTGCAAGACCTTCGGGTCCTCGACTTCGGTCGCTATATCGCAGGGCCCTTCTGCGGCGCCCTGCTCGGCGACTTGGGCGCCGACGTGATTCGGATCGAAAAGGTGGACGGCAGCGAGGACCGCTACACCGCCCCGGTCACGGACGACAAACAAGGCAGCGGATTCATGGCGCTGAACCGCAACAAACGGGGTATGACGTTGAATCCGCGCAAGCCTGGCGGTCAGGACATCCTGCGTCGGCTCGTCGCCACCGCCGATGTCGTAATCGCCAACCTGCCTCCCGATACCCTTGAATCCATGGGCCTCGACTACGCCAGCCTGACCGCGGTGAAGCCGGACATCATCCTCACGACCACGACGGCATTCGGGGTCGGCGGCCCCTACGGCAATCGCGTTGGATTCGACGGCGTGGCTCAAGCCATGTCGGGCAACATGCATCTCACCGGCTACGAAAACGAGCCGATGAAGAACTACTTCCCCTACGTGGACTACACCACGGCGTCCCTGAACACGATGGCCACGCTCGCGGCGATTATCCACCGCATGAATACCGGCGAAGGTCAGCATGTGCAAGGTTGCCTGTTGGCTTCTGCCCTCACGGTAGCCAATGGCACGTTGATTGAGCAGTCGATTCTCGACAACAACCGCGCGGCGACGGGCAATCGGGGTCAAACCGCGGCGCCGATCGATGTGTTCCGCACGACGGACGGTTGGATCTTGGTCCAAGTCGTCGGCAACCCGCTGTTCGAGCGTTGGGCGAAGCTCATGGGCGAGGCGCATTGGCTCACCGACCCGCGCTACGCGACGGACGAGACCCGGGGCGACAACGCCGCGGATATCAGCGAACGGATGGGCCGATGGACGGCCGAGCGGTCAACCGCCGAGGCCATGGCCCTCCTGGCCGATGCCCGGATACCCTGCGGCGAGGTGCTCACCCCCGCCGAGACGCTGGTCAACGAGCAGGTCGTGGCGCGGGGTTTCCTGGAGCCCGTCGACTACCCCGGCTTACCCCGACCGGCCCCCGTCGGGCGCATGCCGGTCGACTTCTCGATGGCGGATACGGGCATCCGGCGGCGTGCGCCGACGCTCGGAGAGCACACCGAGGAGATTCTCGAGGAACTGGGCTACGACGCCGGCAACATATCGGACTTCCGTAGCAGGCGTGTGATTTGAGACGACCAGGTCGCCGAGTTCATCGCTACCCGGGGACTGGTCTCAGCCCTGTGGATAACTTTGTGGATGAAATCCGTCACATAACCTTCAATGTAGGTGTATGAATCCCGTTTGGAAGGTCATGGAATAAGTGCTTGTTGCCAATCAAATAGTTATAGCGCTTACTTAAATACAATCCCGCCTTCGTTCGAATCCTCTACGCGCCGTCGCCGTGGCCGAGGTGTGCATAACCGAAAGTCACGGCAGTTCTAGCTGATCCACGACCTTGGCGACGTTGGGTACCCCGGCCGCAATCTCGAGGACCCGTTTGCGTTCGTCTTCGGTGCGAACCTTGCCGATCAAGGTCACGATTCCCTTGTTGACCTCGACGTTGATGCGCATGCCCCGGACATCCCGTGCCGCGATCAGTCTTCGCTTTACGATCAGTTGGATGGTTGCGTCGTCGATAAACTCGCCGGCGGTCCGTGCCGTGGAGTCCTCCAGGTAGTTCTCGCACCCCCCAAGCATCGACCCAACCGGGATTAACATGGCAATGGCGAATACCAGAATCGGTCTCAAGGGGCGTTCGTGACGGATTCCCATGTGGCGCGTCGTTCGGCCAGAACTGTGGCGAAGTCTGCCGATATCGCCGTTTCGGCACAACCGGTCTAGCCGGTGTTTGGCGACAGATGGCTTGTGGAGTGCCCAATGGAGTTGCGCTACACTGCGGCCGACCACGGTGACCAAAGCGCTGGGGAGGGCCAATGCGCCGTCTGAGGTTGCGCCGCGAGGGCGACGATAGCAAGATCAACCTGACGCCCATGCTGGACGTCGTGTTCATCATGTTGATCTTCTTCATCGTTACCGCGACTTTCGTCAAGGAGATCGGTCTTGACGTGAACCAGCCCGAGGATGACAAGCCCAAGACCGTGGACCCGGACAAGAAGTCCATCGTCGTTCGTATCACCAGCCGAGACCGGATCATTATTTCCCAACGGGATGTGGATATCCGGGCGGTGCGCGCGAACATCGAGCGCATGCATGCGGAGAATCCCGAGGCGCCGGTGATCATCCAGCCTCACCCGGATTCGAAGACCGACACGATGATCCAGATCATGGATTCCGCTCGCCAGGCCGGGGTGTACAACGTCTCGCTCGCAGCGAGTTCCTGACCGCTAGTCACCGCACATTGGCGCCAGGGAGAGGGGTGCCACCATGAGTGACAATGCCGGCTCGCCCGGAGGCGGTCGCCGAGTAGACCTTCGGTCGGATACCGTCACGAAACCCTCTTCCGGCATGCGCGCCGCCATGGTCTCTGCAGAAGTGGGCGATGACGTCTACGGCGAAGACCCCACCGCGAATCGTCTCGAGACCACGTGCGCGAGGCTGTTGGGGCTTGAGGCGGGCCTGTTCGTGCCCAGCGGCACCCAGTCCAATCTCGCCGCACTACTCACCCACTGCGGTCGGGGCGACGAGTACATCGCGGGACAGGATGCGCACACCTACCGCTTCGAAGGCGGTGGTGCCGCAGTTTTCGGTGGTATCCAGCCGCAACCCCTACCCTTCCAGGACGACGGTACGTTGGACCTTGACGATGTCGCGGCAGCGATCAAGCCGGACGACTACCACTTCGCCAAGACGAAACTGATTTGCCTCGAGAACACCCAAGGAGGGAAAGCCGTCGATCCGGCCTACTTCGTGGGCGTAAGGGAATTTGCCGACCAACATGGCCTGAAGGTCCACCTCGATGGGGCGCGACTGTTCAACGCGGTCGAGGCGCTGGGCTGTTCGCCCGGGGACTTCGGACAGACCTGCGACTCGGTGTCGGTCTGTCTGTCGAAAGGGCTTGGGGCGCCTGCGGGCTCGGTTCTCTGTGGTAGTGCGGACTTCGTGAAAGCCGCCCGGCGTTGGCGCAAGGTATTGGGAGGGGGTATGCGCCAGGCCGGTGTGTTGGCCGCCGCGGGTCTCTATGCCCTGACCCACCACGTCGAACGACTCGGGGATGACCACCGGCGAGCCAAGATGCTCGCACGGAGTCTGAGAGACAACGGCCTCAAAGCCGAACAGCACACCAACATGGTATTCGTTGGCGGTGTCGACCCGGCCGCCATGGTCGCGCACATGGGACGGGCCGGTGTGCGGGTCTCCGGAAGTCGATGGGTGGTACACCTGGGAATCGACGACGACGATATCCGCCACGTTGTGGATGCGGCGACGGCCCTGTCGTGACGGGTACGCGACTTCCCATACGATGGGGATTCTTCGCCGTCGTGCTGACGACGCTGATCATGGGGTGCTCGTTGGCGTCGTCAACTTCGCGGGAGGAAGAGGCTCGAGAGGAGACTTCGACGTGTGCGAGGAAGATCACCTGACGTCCGCGTATGCGTGGTTCGGTGGTACCGCACGCGTGCCGGCGTTGTGGCTCTACTCGGCGTCGGACCGCTACTTTTGGCCCGGCCTCGTTTGGCGCATGTTCTCCGCCTATGGCGACGAAGGAGCCCCTGTGCGTTTGGAGATGGTGGGCGCGTTGTGGTTTACGGAGGATGGTCACGAACTCGTCAACCTCGGTGGTCGAGAGTTGTGGCGTCCACGTATTGATGAATTTCTCGAGGTGATCGGTGCGCCGAACTGGGACGGGGATCCTGGCGACGCGGCGGTGCCCAACTGGGACCCGCCACCCGCACTGGCACCGGCCGACCACCCCGCCTGGCGGCGCTACCTGGGATTCGGCGGACACAAGGCCTTCGCGATGGGACAGGGCGGACGGTTTGGCTGGGCTGCGCACCGGGTGACGCCCGAGTTGGCCCGGTCGCATGCCCTGCGTTTCTGCGAGAGCGAGCTAGACGTTTGTCGCATCATATCCGTCGCGGGTGAGCAACCTGTAGAGACCAACCCGTCGCCGAGTCTGGACGTTGACGGGTCACCAACCGGTTACTAACCCGGCGATCGTTCCCGTCAGACAAGCCACCAACGTACCGGAGAGGATGGCCCGGGGTCCGAGCCGCAGAAGATCGCCGCGCCGGTCGGGAACCAGAACGCTGATGCCGCCGATCAAGATTCCCAGGCTTCCAAAGTTCGCGAACCCGCACAACGCGTAGGTCAGGATTATCCGGGTCGGCGCGGAGAATTCGTCCCCCGACTCGGCAAACTGCAGGTAGGCGATCAATTCGTTGAGGACGACCTTGGTGCCGAGCAATGTTCCCGCACCGGTCGCCTCCCCCCAGGGCACACCCATCAGCCAAGCGATGGGCGCGAAGACCCAGCCGAGCATGCGTTCGAGCCTCAACGGTTCCCCCAGGATGTCGATGACGCCGAGCATCAGGTTGGCCAACGCCACCAGCGAGACCAGGACGATCACCATCGAGGCGACGTTCGCCACCAGCCGAAGGCCATCCATCGTGCCGCGTGACACGGCGTCCATGACGCTCTCGTACTTGAGCGCGTCGGCAAGATCGCCGCCCGCCGTCACCCCCTCCTCCGGCACCATGATCCGCGCGACGACGATAGCGCCGATGACGTTCACCACCGAAGCGATGAGAACGTGGCCCAGGGCGTTTTCGACGACCGGGGCAAGGACCGCCGCATAAAGCGCCATGATTGATCCCGCGACCGTCGACATGCCGCAGGTGATGACCACGAAGAACTCCGATCTCGACAGGCTCTTCAAGTAGGCGCGAATCACCAGCGGAGACTCCACCATCCCCAGGAAGACGCTCGATGCGGCCGCCACGCCGACGGCACCGCCGAGCCCGAGTGTCTTGCGCAACGCCCAAGCGAATCCCCTGATGACCCAAGGCAGTATTCGCCAGTACCAAAGCACCGCCACCAACACGCTGAACAAGAGGATCTGGGGAAGGACGCGGAACGCGAAAATGACCAGTGTCGGGCCCTGCTCGGGAGCGAAGACGAATGGGATGTCATCGCCACCGAGGAAGCCGAAGATCAGGCTGGTGCCCGCCTTGGTCGCTTCCTCGATGGCGTAGACGACGACGTTCAGGTTGGCCAGCGCGTTGCTGATGGTCTGCACATTCAGGAGCAACCAAGCCAGCACGATCTGCACGCCAACGCCGATGCCCACCTGTAGCGGTCGTACTTGGCGTCGCCGCTCACCCAAGGCCCAAGCGATGCCGAGCAATACCACGATGCCAAGAACTGCCTGCATGGACCCCCCCGTACCCGCTCAAGCCGCAACGGCAAGACCGCGGGGCGCATCACATGTCGCGGCGCACACCGCCCGTCTTGCGCACGCCAACGGGTGCTGATAAACGATGCCCAAGTTTACTTGACCGGAGCGGGCGCCATTTCTACCTTCGCATCGGATCCACCCCGTGTCGTCCTCACGGGGACCCTGGCAGTCGACTACGTGGCGGCGTACCCCGGCAGATTCTCCGCGTTGCCCCAGTATCGAGGAATCAACCTGGCGGTCCAACTCGGGTCCATTGAACGCCGGTTCGGGGGCTGCGCGATGAACATCGCCTATACCCTCCGGCTGCTTGGCAATGACCCGGCGCCCTTCGTCTACGTAGGCCACGACTTCGACAACGAATACGCCGCGCACCTGAAGGCGTCGGGCTTGGACATTTCGGGAATCCACGTGGTGGATGCACCCCACTCCGCCCACGCCTTCATCTTCACGGACACCGATCAGAACCAGTTCACCGGGTTTTTCGGGGGTCCGGGTCCGACCGCCGACTTCGGGATCGACCTTCGAAGGTACGCAACCGGCGTCGACTACGGGATTCTCGCGCCTGACCTTCCGGCCAATATGACCACCGCCGCTCGTGCATTGCTCGATGTGGGCGTGCCGTTCCTCACGGACCCGGGGCAGAACCTGACGGATTTTCGGGCGCACGAGGCAGACGAACTCGTTGCCCTGTCCACGACCTTGATCGTCAACGAGTTCGAATACGTGCGCCTGCGCGACTTGGTTGGGGACCGATTGGACGCACTCGACCTCGTGGTCGTCACCGAGGGCGAACGCGGCGCCCGATGGCACTCGAAGACCGAGGGCGATGGACGCGAGGACGCGGTGACTGCACGGATTGTCGATCCCACCGGCTGCGGCGATGCATTCCGCGGGGGGTTCGTCCACGCGAGGTTGCACGGATCTCCGGTGTCGGAAGCGGTTCGCGCCGGCGCGGTGACGGCTGCCATCGTCCTGGAAGCGGCCGGGACGCAGACCCATGGTTGCGATTCCTTTAGCGAGCGCTACCGTGAGTCCTGGGGTGATTTGCCGGACTGGCTTCCGACGTCGCTCAACCACCCATAAGAACGTCCGTCTGACGACAACAACCGGGCGCTGGGCCAAAAAAACGCTAACATGCGCCCATGTCGAACGGCAGTATTATCCTTCTGAACGGCACGTCGAGCGCCGGAAAGACCACGGTTGCGCGGGCCATTCAGGATGTCAGCCCGACACCGTTGCAGCACATCTCCCTGGATCATTTCCGCGATGGCATGGCGGGTCGCTATCGGGGCATGAACTCGCACGATGACGAGCCGGGTACACGCGGTCTGAACGTCGTGCCGGTGGGCGGCATGACGCAACTCCGTTTTGGGGACGTGGGCCGACTGACTCTGCGCGGCATGCGACGCGCCGCTGCGGCATTTGCGGCGACGGGTATCGATGTCATCGTCGATGACCTGCTCCTCGAACCCGACTTTCTCCGCGACTACCTGGAGGTGTTCGCGGGCTTTGACGTCACCTTCGTGGGCGTTCACTGCGACGTCGATACCCTCAAGGCCCGCGAGCAGGCCCGGCCTGGGCGATTCCCGGGAACGGCCGTGGCACACATGAAGCAGGTGCACGCGGGATGCGAATACGACGTCGAGGTGGACACCGCTCGCATCGCACCCCGCGAGTGTGCGGAACGCGTTTTGGCTGCCTCGCGCGACCGGCGCTCCCCTTCCGCGTTCGAGCGTTTGCGCCTCGGTGAACAAAGTGCCTGACGCCCCGCCGAAGCTTCCCCTTCAAACCGACGATGCGGGTGAACTCGACGCATTCCGCGGGATGATCGATGCGGCGCAGCGAATCGTCGTGTTCACGGGCGCCGGCATTAGCACGGAATCCGGTATCCCGGACTTTCGAAGTCCGGGTACTGGGCTGTGGAACAAGATCAAGCCGATCGAGTTCCAGGAGTTTCTGGCGTCCGAAGAGCGTCGCCAGGAGTCTTGGCGACGCCGGTTCGGATCCGCGGACTCCAACTGGTCGAACGCGAAGCCAAACCGCGGCCACCTAGCCGTCGCCAGGCTTGTCGAGGATGGCCGTGCGTGCGCGGTGATCACCCAAAACGTCGACAATCTTCACCAGGACTCCGGCGTGCCGGCGGATCGAGTCATCGAACTGCATGGCAACAACAGTTTCGCGAAGTGTCTTGCCTGCGAAACCCGCTACGAACTCGCGGACTTGAAGCATCAGTTCGAGACGCTTGGTCGGGTGGAACCCTGCGGCCGCTGCGGGGGAATCATCAAGAGCGCCACCATTTCCTTCGGTCAGTCCATGCCCGAGGCGGAGATGGCCGAGGCGCAGCGGGTTACGATCGAATGCGACATGTTCATCGTCATCGGATCCTCGCTCGTGGTCTACCCCGCCGCAGGATTCCCGGAGTTGGCAAAGCGACTCGGCGCCCGCCTGGTGATCGTCAATCGCGAACCGACGCCGTTGGACGATATCGCGGATCTCGTCCTGCATCGCGAGATCGGTCCGACGATGGGCTACGTCGTGGGCATCAACTGACCACGGCGCGTCGTCGCGCCGCTGTCCGCCGGTTACCGGGCCATCACCAGCAAGCGGTCCGCGAAGCGCTCGATGTCGCGCAGCTTGTTGCAGGTTTCCACCCGGAAACAGTACGGAGCGTAGCGACGCATTTCGGAGTCGCCTTCCTGCCACCGATCCCGCGTTTCCGGGTTCAGCCAGAAGGTCTGCTTGGCGCGCCGGGTGAGCTCCTCGAAGATGTCGACCCGAGGATCGTAGTAGTTGGTGCGGGCATCGCCCAAGACGATCAGTGTCGAGTGCTGATTGATCTCGGAACCGCATAGTTCGCGGAAGTCGGCAAATGCCCGGGCATAGTCCGTGTTGCCCTTGCCCCAGGTAAACAACGCTTCCTCGATGGCGATCTCGGTCTCCCGTTGACGCATGACATCGGTGACTTCGCCCAACCGGCTCGAGAAGGCGAATGCCCGGATGTTGGGAAGCGCCTCGGTGAGTTCGTAGAGGAACAGGAGCAGGAATCGGGCAACGCGAGCCACTGAACTGCTGACGTCGCACAGCACGAAGACCGCCCCGGGTTCGCGCTTCTCCTGACGCCACTTGAGATCGAACAACGCGCCGTCGTAGGCAACGTTGCTGCGTAGCGTCCTCTTGATGTCGAGTACCCCGCGCCGGGCGCGTTTCCGACGCCGGCGGTGATCCTTGGCCAGTTTCTCCGCCATCTTCTCGACAACGCGACGAACGTCCTGGTGGTACGCCACCGGCAACTGGTCGAGGTTCGATTTGAGGGCAGCTTCGAGGATCGCTCGCTTGCCGGAGGCGTCGAGATGAAGCTGGTACTGCGTGTCGACGTAGTCGCCGATCTGCTGTCGAAAGTACTGGCGCAGGTAGCGGAGGAACTCCCGCGTGTTGGCGTCCCCTCTCGTTGGCCCGCCGGCATCGAGATAGGCGTCGAGTTCATCCAGCCCAAGTGCCGTCCCAATCTGCCGGCCGTAGAGAGATTTCTCACGCAAGCTCTTGATCCGGTGGATCTCCGACTCGGCGGCCGCCCGATGGATCCTGAACGCCAAGCTGTCGCGCTCATCGTCGAGCACGTTCGCCACGGACTGGACCAAGCCCGGAGACGCACCGGCGCGGAGCTGCCTCATCATCGAATCGCGGTCGACCCTCTCGACGAACGTTGGCTTCGCGCGGTCGCGGAAGGCCAAGGCGAAAAACCGATCGAAAGTCTCGTCGAATCGGGCCTTCTCCTCCCTCGACTTGGCGAGTGCCAGGGCAAGCGAGTCCCTTAGCAGCGCCTTGTCGGCGATGCCAACGCGCTCGGCGATCTCGAAGGCTGTCAGGGTCTCAGCCGGAGAGGCACCAATCTCGGCGTTCCGCAACGCCGTCACGAAGCGACCGAAGGTCAACTCCACCGAAACGGCGCTTCGTGGGAGCGGTTAGGCGGCTTGGTCGAAGTCCAGCGGCCGCTCCAATGCCCGCCAGTCGATGTCGCCGTCGGTGGTGAGATTCTCGAAGTCCAACACGCCCATCTCCTCGAACTTGGGTCGAACCTTGTCGGTCAACAGTCCGATTCGCTTCAGGTTCGGGATGATGCGGGCGTAGAGCATGTTCAGGAATTCCGCGTTCAAACCGCGTTCCACGAGGGCGTGTCGGCTCTCTTCCACGTCCCACCCGAAGTAGCGGAACACGTCGTTGCGAATCAGCCGGTCGCGACTGACGATGCAGGCCTGGTACGCGAACTCGGCGCGGTCCTCGCGTTCGGCGTCCGAGAGCGTTGCGACGAACTCCTCCAGGTAGTTGACGCCGAAGGTGACATGGCGCGCCTCGTCCCGAATGACCAGGTAGAGGAGTTCCTTTAACACCGGGTCATAGGTTTCGTTACGCGCGGTGTGGAACGCCGCGAGCGCAAGACCCTCCAGGATGATCTGCATGCCGATGAATTTCAGGTCCCAACGTTGGTCCGTGAGCACCTTGTCGAGAAGATCCTTGAGACCCCCGGTGACGGGATAGGAGAACCCGATCTTGGTCTGCAGGTAGCGGTTGAAGACCTCGACATGGCGGGCCTCGTCGAAGGTTTGCGAAGCCGCATACAGCTTGGCGTTGAAACTCGGAGCACAAGACGCCAGTTGCGAGGCCACCAGCAAGGCGCCCTGCTCGCCGTGCAGGAACTGGGACAGCGACCAGGCGTGCTCGTGCTGGAGGTATTCGACCTTGCGTTCGAGCGGCATCGCGTCGAACGGCGCGTAGCCGTTCCAGGGATTCCCATCGACGATCTCTTCCTGTTTCTCGATCGACAGCGGCGGAACGTCGTGATGATCGGGCGTCTGGGACCAGTTGATATCGGTCGAGGCGTTCCAGTTGAGCTCTTTGCCGAGCTCGTAGAGTTTCTTGATGCGGTTCTCCGCCACCCGGTAGTCCCAGTTGTAGGAACCGTCGAGCGGCGTCCGGAATATCTCGGCGACGTGGGTGGCGTCCTCGGGAGTCAGATCGACCTCCGGGTCGAATGATCGAAGCCGCCGGGGAGCGTCGTCTACGTAGTTGATTTTCATGGAGGCAAGCCAAAATCCGCTGCACAGTGCGGATGTTACCGCGATTGGCGCCGCGAAGCGCGGCAAACAACCCGATTCGAACTGTTATTCTCAAGACCAAACGCTACGCTGAACTTGGATGTTCCCCGCCGTGAACGAGCGCGCCATCAGAGACATCTTGGCGACGCTGATGCCGGTGTGGGACAGCCACGAGGTACAGCGCATCGAATATCTCCCCGGGGGCTACACCAACCGGAACTACCGCCTCGAAGTACGCAACCGCGCCTACGTCTTGCGGGTCGTCGAGGGCGCCCGACCGCGGAAGTGCGAACGCGATTATCTCGATCTCGACATCGCCCCGGATGTCGTCGCCCATGATGCGCGTCGGGGACATCTCCTGACGCGATGGGTACACGGGCGCATACTTGCGGATTCGCCGCCGAGTACCGACGAAGCGGGCACCTATCTCGCGGACCTGCATGCCCGGATACCCATCGGGATCGATCGATACGACTACGACGGCGAGATCGCGGCGTTGTTCCATCGGGCCCGCCACGTGGATCCGGGGGTAGAGCGTTGTTTCAACCAAATCGCCTGGCGTCCGGCGATATGGCGGGGCTGCCACAACGACCTCAACCCCTGGAACATTATTCGAGTCGAAGGCGACCCGGAGGTCGGGCGTTTCCGCACCCTGGACTGGGAGTCCGCCGCCGACAACGACCCGCTATTCGATCTGGTGGGCCTCTGCGTAGGCTTGGGCTGGGGTATTGAAAACGCCCGCGCGTGCCACGACGCATACCGGAGAGGGGGTCCAGGGATTGCGGCCACCGAATCGCGGCTTAGGGACACGTTTCGCGCCTTCCTGATCCGGGAGTACGCCTGGGCCGCCGCCCAATTGGCGATCGGCAACGACCGCCCCGAGGTGCAGGCGCAGGTCACCACCTCCCGAGAAGCGCTCGAGG